>NZ_CP072309.1:300000-422500 GCF_017726655.1 Agrobacterium tumefaciens | reverse complement strand
GAAAAGCACCCCGACGAGGGGAGTGAAATAGAACCTGAAACCGGATGCCTACAAACAGTCGGAGCTCGCAAGAGTGACGGCGTACCTTTTGTATAATGGGTCAACGACTTAGTGTAACTAGCAAGCTTAAGCCGGTAGGTGTAGGCGCAGCGAAAGCGAGTCTGAATAGGGCGATTGAGTTAGTTGCATTAGACCCGAAACCGAGTGATCTAGCCATGAGCAGGCTGAAGGTTGGGTAACACCAACTGGAGGGCCGAACCCATAACTGTTGCAATAGTTCGGGATGACTTGTGGCTAGGGGTGAAAGGCCAATCAAACTCGGAAATAGCTGGTTCTCCGCGAAATCTATTTAGGTAGAGCGTCGACCGAATACCCTCGGGGGTAGAGCACTGGATGGGCTATGGGGACTCACCGTCTTACTGATCCTAACCAAACTCCGAATACCGAGGAGTACTAGTCGGCAGACACACGGCGGGTGCTAACGTCCGTCGTGAAAAGGGCAACAACCCTGACCTCCAGCTAAGGTCCCCAAGTCATGGCTAAGTGGGAAAGGATGTGAGGATCCCAAAACAACCAGGATGTTGGCTTAGAAGCAGCCATCATTTAAAGAAAGCGTAACAGCTCACTGGTCTAAATAAGGGTCTTTGCGCCGAAAATGTAACGGGGCTAAAGCCATGCACCGAAGCTGAGGATTGTAGCAACCTTCGGGTTGCCGCAGTGGTAGCGGAGCGTTCCGTAAGTCTGTGAAGGCGGACCCGTGAGGGCTGCTGGAGATATCGGAAGTGCGAATGTTGACATGAGTAACGATAAAGGGAGTGAGAGACTCCCTCGCCGAAAGACCAAGGGTTCCTGCTTAAAGTTAATCTGAGCAGGGTTAGCCGGCCCCTAAGACGAGGCGGACACGCGTAGTCGATGGGAACCACGTTAATATTCGTGGGCCTGGTGGTAGTGACGGATCTCGTGTGTTGTTCAACCTTATTGGATTGGTTGGGCGGCGAAGAGGTTCCAGGAAATAGCTCCACCGTATAGACCGTACCCGAAACCGACACAGGTGGTCAGGTAGAGTATACCAAGGCGCTTGAGAGAACTATGTTGAAGGAACTCGGCAAATTGCACGCGTAACTTCGGAAGAAGCGTGACCCTTTTGTACGCAAGTATGATGGGGTGGCACAGACCAGGGGGTAGCGACTGTTTATCAAAAACACAGGGCTCTGCGAAGTAGCAATACGACGTATAGGGTCTGACGCCTGCCCGGTGCTGGAAGGTTAAAGGGAGGGGTGCAAGCTCTGAACTGAAGCCCCAGTAAACGGCGGCCGTAACTATAACGGTCCTAAGGTAGCGAAATTCCTTGTCGGGTAAGTTCCGACCTGCACGAATGGCGTAACGACTTCCCCGCTGTCTCCAACATAGACTCAGTGAAATTGAATTCCCCGTGAAGATGCGGGGTTCCTGCGGTCAGACGGAAAGACCCCGTGCACCTTTACTATAGCTTTACACTGGCATTCGCCAAGGCATGTGTAGGATAGGTGGTAGGCTTTGAAGCATGGACGCCAGTCTGTGTGGAGCCATCCTTGAAATACCACCCTTATCTTCGTGGATGTCTAACCGCGGTCCGTTATCCGGATCCGGGACAGTGTATGGTGGGTAGTTTGACTGGGGCGGTCGCCTCCGAAAGAGTAACGGAGGCGCGCGATGGTTAGCTCAGACCGGTCGGAAATCGGTCGTCGAGTGCAATGGCATAAGCTAGCCTGACTGCGAGACTGACAAGTCGAGCAGAGACGAAAGTCGGTCATAGTGATCCGGTGGTCCCGTGTGGAAGGGCCATCGCTCAACGGATAAAAGGTACGCCGGGGATAACAGGCTGATGACCCCCAAGAGTCCATATCGACGGGGTTGTTTGGCACCTCGATGTCGACTCATCGCATCCTGGGGCTGGAGCAGGTCCCAAGGGTATGGCTGTTCGCCATTTAAAGCGGTACGTGAGTTGGGTTCAGAACGTCGTGAGACAGTTCGGTCCCTATCTGCCGTGGGTGTAGGAATATTGACAGGATCTGTCCCTAGTACGAGAGGACCGGGATGGACGTATCTCTGGTGGATCTGTTGTCCTGCCAAGGGCATAGCAGAGTAGCTATATACGGAATGGATAACCGCTGAAGGCATCTAAGCGGGAAACCAACCTGAAAACGAGTGTTCCCTATCAGAGCCGTGGAAGACGACCACGTTGATAGGACGGGTGTGGAAGCACAGCAATGTGTGAAGCTTACCGTTACTAATAGCTCGATCGACTTCTTCGTTCCCATTGTTCATGCTCATCGAAGATGAGCATCATCTGATCTGTCTTCACGCTGACGTGGCCTTCGGCCACTACGCTGCAGACGGCGCGCCGTCAGGGTATTTTGCCAAGGCAAAAACCCGAGGCGACGGACTAGCGTCCTGTATGGGTGCCACGCTCGATCTCGAGCAACGGTGGAATACGGATCGGTCACAGAAAGACGTGTAAATTAAAATGAAGCGCAAGCTTCCCAGCTTCTCGAAAACAACAGTCATGTGAAAACATGAACAATGTTGCGTTTTGCCGACCTGGTGGTTATCGCGGGGCGGCTGCACCCGTTCCCATTCCGAACACGGCCGTGAAACGCCCCAGCGCCAATGGTACTTCGTCTCAAGACGCGGGAGAGTAGGTCGCTGCCAGGTCTGCAAAACGCAACAATCTATCTTCTCAAATCACCAAAATCGGCCAATGCCCAAATCAAAAAGGCCGCTCAAGCGGCCTTTGTGCTATAACAGGCACAAATGATAATGCGTCCCTTACAGGAGATAAATTGCTCCGCAATTTACTCGGAAAGAAATCCGTCGTCGCTAAAGCAACGACGTAGACGCGACATTCGGCTCTGCCGAATGCGCCGGTAACGCGGGGTGGAGCAGCCCGGTAGCTCGTCAGGCTCATAACCTGAAGGCCGCAGGTTCAAATCCTGCCCCCGCAACCAACGATTCCAAATATCTAAACAAGATATGCCGCCCTTCATTGGGGCGTTTCTGTGTTGGGGCGCGAAACGGGGTACTAGGACCACGTTTCGATCGACCATCGGGAGTATAATGTGGCCATTTACTTGGCGCGCGACTCGGCCATACCACCCGTGACCGGGCCGTATGAAACCCTGTAGAAATCGGTAACGACCCATGCGCTCGCGATGCGCTGCCTGCGTCACGCCGCGTCGTCATTACGCTATCTAGATGGGTTCGAGGTCTCCGGCATCATCAAAAGGGCTTCTTTGGGGTAGGGGTTGAACCGCACTTGGTTTGCCGGAGGCTGTTGGGTTTTGGGTATGCGGCCGGCTGTTTCGTCCAGCATGGCGTAGTCGCGTTCTTCAGCCTCAGCTGGTGGTATGTTTCCGGGGGGCTCCAGAAGTTGTCGGTGGTTGAGCCAGACGACCCATTCCAGGACGGCGAACTCAACCGCTTCGAAGCTGCCCATGGTCCACGCCCATGGATCACTTCAGCCTTGTGGAGGCCGTTGATCGTTTCGGCGGGGGCATTGTCATAACTGTTGCCGATACTTTCGACAGAAGGGGCTAGCTTCTGCCAGCTGCTCGGAGTACCGGAAGGACAGATATCGGAAGGAGATCATCGCTTCAATGGGCGGTCGCGCCTCCTCTTACCCGACAGGCGCATGCTTGCATTCGCCTGTCGGGACCATCACGAGATAAGCAGACGCTTTGCCCAAATCTCATTGGCCTGCAGAACCTTGCGGTTATCCCGCTACAGAGCCATCATCTTCTCGGCCGCTTCGCGTTTGCGTGAACCGGCATCCACACATGAACCGCTGCGGCAAAGCCGGCGCGGTTCAAACTCATCGATCGCCACATTTGCGTCGCGGAAATTCGCCTTGCTCAAAGCATATGTCGTCGTAGCACCCTGATGACATCGAAATTGTGTGGGATTCGAAGAATGGTCCTAGGCTGGGCCGGCGATGAAATGCAGCGACACCACTTCATGGGACACGATCCCTTGAGATCAGAGGGAGCGCTAACAACCTGCCTGCACTCGACCCTCGATGCAAGTCTCAGATATCCCTCCAATTGAAACTTCGCCTGTGCTGGAACAGTCTCGGCGGCGCGCCGTTATACTCGCGTGCCGCGAAGGGTGGCATTGGAGTAAGCCGCATATGGGAAGTCGAATTTGTATTATCGGGTCCGGCCCGACGGGGATATTTACCCTTCAGCATTTAATCCGTTCTCCTATTTCACTGGCGATCACAATTTACGAGGCCGAAATGTTGGCTGGGAAGGGAACGCCTTATCTACCTGGCGCCAACGACCCGGTGATGCTCTCAAATATTCCGAGCATCGAAATACCTCCGCTCAGCACGTCTCTGGTGGACTGGCTCTCTAGCCAAGACGACAAATACCTGGATCGCTTCGCGATCGTGCGGGATGCCATCAACGCGCGTGAATTTTATCCGAGGCTCGTTCTGGGGGATTATTTTCACGACCAGTTCAACGCCATCGTCGAAGATGGGGTTAGGAATGGTCACCAGATCGACATTCGCCCCAATCATCGGGTCATCGATATATCCCTCGGCGTCGAGGATATCCGAGTAAGCGTTGCGGGGTCGGAGGCCAAGTTTGACGCCTACTTTGACCATGTCGTCATGGCCACAGGCCATAACTGGCCCGAGAAAACAGAGGTGCAGCCTGGCTACTTTTCGTCGCCATGGCCGGCGGCCGCCCTCAAGAGTTCTTGCCATGGCAGGCTTGGCGTGCTTGGCACGTCGCTCAGCGGTATCGACGCACTTTTAACAGTTGCGGTATCGTGTGGCTCATTTTTCTACGACGAAGCTGGCATCATGCAGTTTCAGGCATCCACCGGCAATGAAAACTTTTCAGCTGTGATGATGTCGCGCAAGGGCCTTCTGCCGGAGGCAGATTTCTACTGCCCGTTACCTTACGAAACGCCGAAGGTTTGCACGCAGGAGGCCGTTGACGCAGAGATTCAAATTGGAACGGTCGGACTTCTCGACCGCGTATTCGACCTGTTCCGGCAAGAGATCGCGACCGCCGATCCTCAATACGCGTCAGAAATTGGCCTCAGCGGCTTGACGGCCGACACCTTTGCCGACGCGTACTATTCACGGCGATCAGGCGTGGACCCCTTTGTCTGGGCCGCAGCGAACCTCGCAGAAGTCGAGCAAAATGAGCAGAGACGACACACGGTGCCGTGGCGTTATGCGATACTGATCACGCATGAAATCGTGGCTCGGGCAGTTCCTCACCTCGACACGGTCGATCTCGCCCGGTTCAACAAGTCGTTCAAGAGCATTTTCATCGATGAATATGCCACCGTCCCGCATCTGTCGATCAAGCGTCTGCTTGCACTTCGCAACGCCGGCAGGCTGAACATCATTCGGCTTGGAGACGATTACGAGATCGACTCCGACGGCCTTGCTCGGGGCGCAAGAGTGAGGGGAAAAGACTTGGAAGAGACATTTGACAGTTTCATAGATGCAACCGGCCAGACGGCGTTGTCGGCTCACGATCTCCCTTTCCCTTCATTGGTGGGAAATGCTGCGATCAAACCGGCAAAAACACCTGAAACGAACACTGGACTCTTCAGCGATACGTTAAGTCTCAACTCCAAAAGGACCGGGGGAATAGAAGTGGATGAATGTTATCGCCCGAAAGACGTCGGCGTTTATTCGAACCGCCTTTACTGCGTCGCCATTCCCTTCCTTCTGCATAAGCACCCCTTTGTTCAAGGCATTACCAGCGCTGCTGACTTAGGCAGAACGGCAGCAGAGGCTATTTTGGATGACATAAACAGCGGAACGGCCGACATGCTGTTAACGGCCTGAAATCGCGGACAAGACAGAGCATGAACCCAAATGTTCCATCAAGACAGTCGATAGGGAAAGTCGCTGAAATCTGGCGTTTCCCCGTAAGTTCGCTGCAGGGAGAGCGCTGCGAGCACGTGGAGATCGGACTGCATGGAATCTATGGAGACCGTCGTTTTGGCCTGTTCGACGCGATGAGCGGCGAGGTTGCTGCGCCGGAACAAGAGGCCAGGTGGAGGCCTGCGCTATTTCTGCGCAGTTCAGTCGATGGACACGGTGTCTGGGTCGAGTTTCCTAGTGGAGAGCGCCTGTACCTAGAAGATCCAAAGTTGCGGCCTGAGCTTGAAGAATATTTCGGATTTGACGTGGGAATCGGATGTTACATGGACGACGATCCACTCGCACCCTCACTTCCGACCATCAAGAACCGATATTCCGTGTCGCCGCTTCACTTGGTTACGTCGTCTTCGCTGGAGGACCTTCAGCAGATGGCACCAGACACCACGGTGGATCGTCTGCGTTTTCGGGCTAATGTCCTGCTCGAGACGGAAGATATGGCGGAATTTCCAGAGCATAGCTGGATAGGTCACATCATCAGCATCGGCGGCCTTAACCTGAAAGTCACCGAGGCGACAAAACGTTGCGGCATGATTTTGGCTGCACAACCTGGGCTCCCGGAGCAGCCGGAGGTTCTTAGAACCATCGTGAGAAAAACTGGCCGTAAATTTGGTATCTATTGTGATCCTCTCAAAACGGGATACGTCGAGACTGGTGCGCTTGCAAAGCTGATGGGCACCGAGATATCGGGCTCAGATTAAGAGCCTTGTAGCATCTAGAGTCACAGTGAACGGTGTAGCGCCAAAAGCAGCCGTCCGGGCATCGCGGCGAAGGTTCGCAGAACCATGGTTTCCAGCTTATAAATAGCTTCCCAGCCCGTCAATTTGCGCGCCGGAAGTTTGGCGCCGCCCGCTCCACTTGCGACGGCGGCGGACGGAGCGAAATTCGATGCGGCAAGGGTAGCCTTAAGACCAGAGTCCAGCACCCCCAACTCCACGGCTTGAAATTTTACAAGCGTCAGGCCGCACGCTTCGGCCGCAGTGAACCCTTAGGGCGTCCTAAAGCAGCGCGCCGCGGATCACCAAACCCACGGCCGCAACGGTTGCGACGCCCGCCGTCCAGAGCCCTACGAACCAAAGCACCATTCTGAAGCCGTCCCTCATCAGTGGTAGCCCTCCTCAGGATCGACCTTTCCGCGGAATACCCAGTAAGCATAGGCCGTGTATGCGAGGATCATCGGCACGAGAACAACTGTTCCGACAAGCAGGAATTTGAGCGAGCTTTCAGGCGCTGCGGCCTCCCTGATCGTGAGGACGCCGGGTACCATGTAGGGGTAGAAGCTGACACCAAGCCCCGCGAAGGTCAGGACGAATATGCCAAGCGCCGAGAGAAATGGCTGCAGATGCCTGCCGTGATTGAGGCCGTGCCAGAGCGCAAGGGCACAGGCAGCTAGGAGCAGCGGTACGAAAGACGAGAAGAAGGCGGTCGGCCAGCCGAACCAGCGCTCGAAGTAGATCTCGTTGATAAACGGCGTCCAAAGCGACACGGCGCCAATCAGCGCCAGAAGCACGAGGCTCAGGGGGCGGGCGAGCTTAGCCGAGCGAATTTGGATGTCGCCGGTAGTCTTGAGGTTGAGCCATGTTACCCCGAGCAACGCGTAGCCCACGAGAACGGCGATGCCTGTCAGGATCGAGAAGGGCGTAAGCCAGTCCCACCAGCCCCCGGCATACTGCCTCCCTTCGACAGCAATACCTTGCACAAGCGCGCCAAGCGAAATTCCCTGCATGATGGCAGCGAGCGAGGAGCCGATCCAGAATCCGAAGTCCCAAAGGTGGGACTCATGGTGCGTGCGCCAGCGGAATTCGAAGGCAACGCCGCGAAAGATCAGGCTCACCAGCATGAGGATAATCGGCATGTATAGCGCCGGCATGATAATCGCATAAGCAAGCGGGAAGACGGCCATGAGCCCGCCGCCTCCGAGCACGAGCCATGTCTCGTTGCCATCCCAGACGGGCGCGATCGAATTGGTCATGACGTCGCGGTCGCGTCGATTTCGGAAGAATGGGAAGACAATGCCGATCCCGAGATCGAAGCCGTCGAGAACCACATAGGCAAGCACCGCAAATGCGATGATACCTGCCCAAATGAAGGAAAGCTCAATGTGCATGTCGGTCTCCAATCCGATGACCCTGTGCAACACCCGGCGTAATGCCCGCCGTTCGGATCGGACCGGCATCCAGCTCCTGATCTGTGTCCAGCGGCGTTGGCGGCCGTCGCATGAGCTTCAGCAGATAATAGACGCCGACACCGAAGACCACGAAGTAGACAGCGATGAAAATGAGCAAGGAGGTCCCAACTGCGGGAGCTGAAATCGGCGACAGGCTTTGCGCGGTGCGCAGCTGGCCATAGACCGTCCAGGGCTGACGGCCGACCTCGGTCGTGTACCATCCTGCAAGCACAGCCACGAAGCCGGATCCTCCCATGGCCACCGCGACGCGGTGCAGCAGGGGCGTGTCGTACAGCTTCCCCTTCCAGCGCGCCCAAAGGGACCAGAGCCCGACGCCGAGCATCAGGAAGCCGAGGCCGACCATGATCCGAAAGGTGATGAAGGGCATAAGCGCCGGCGGACGCTGGTCGCGGGGCCACTCCTTCAGTCCCTTGATCTCGCCGTTCAGCTCATGGGTCAAGATCAGCGAGCCAAGCTTTGGAACCTCGACGGCATAGCGGGTTCTTTCCGCCGCGTCATCGGGAATACCAAACAGAACGAGTGGGGCGCCGTTTTTGTGCGTCTCGTAATGTCCTTCTATCGCAGCGATCTTCGCAGGCTGGTGTTCGAGCGTGTTCAAGCCATGCAAGTCCCCGGCGACGATCTGGATCGGTGTGACGATCGCCGCCATCCACATGGCCATTGAGAACATTATCCGCGCCTGACGGTTCGTCCGGTCCTTCAGCAGGTGCCAGGCGCCGACGGCGCCAACGGCAAAGGCGGTCGTCAGGAATGCCGCCATGACGGTATGGGTCATCCTGTAAGGGAACGAAGGGTTGAAGATGATCTGCCACCAATCTTCCGGCACGAAGACGCCGTTGGCGTCGATGCTGAAGCCGGCCGGCGTGTGCATCCAGCTATTAGCTGCCGTGATCCAGGTCGCAGAAATCAGTGTGCCGATCGCCACCATGGCAACCGCCACCATGTGGGCTCTTTCACCGACCCTCTTTCGGCCGAAGAGTGCGATGCCAAGGAAGCCTGCTTCCAGGAAGAATGCCGTCAGGACCTCGTATCCCATGAGCGGGCCGATGACTGGCCCAGCCTTGTCCGAGAAGGCCGACCAGTTGGTGCCGAACTGATAGCTCATGACGATCCCGGACACGACGCCCATCGCGAAAGTCACCGCAAAAATGGTCTTCCAATATTCAAAGAGGTTGAGATAGGCCTCATCACGCTTCCATAGCCAGAGCGCGTTCAGGACGGCGAGGTAGCTGGCCGTCCCGATCGAAAAAGCGGGGAAAAGAAAGTGAAACGAGACGGTAAACGCGAACTGTAGCCGCGCTAGCATTTCGGCCTCGAGACCAAGGAAGGTCATGACGACTCCATTGTTGAAGACCCTCGAACTTCATTCCGGCATCGAGGTTCCAGCTGAGGTGTCGATTGCTTCTGCAAACGACATGATCCGCCATGCTAAGCGAGCTTGATTTGTGGCCAAGCCTTCCCGATGTCGCGCGTCGAATTGCCACGTCGCAGCTCCATCGAACCCAAAGCCACAGCTCTGTCTCGCCGTTTTGCAGGAGGTGGGATCCGTGGTCAGACGTGGAATGACGCTATCGCAGAACTATTTGTTTCTCGGTAGGCGCCAGTCTGAGCGTATGCAATGGCTCACGGCGCTCGCGTCAGCTCTATGGTCTGAGAAGGCGTGCAATAGTGCCTCTTGCCCGTTCGGCAAAATCAGCTTTTAGCTCAGGATGTCTATCGAGGCGAGCTGGGCAATCCTCGATATCCTCCATTGCGCGTAGTGGCACCGCCGGATCGGTCATGAATCGCGTCCTTGACCCCAGCTTGCTTTTTGATAGCCCTTACTCTTGCTGCCGTCGCGCATTGGAAAGGTCCGCTAGACCTTTAAGGCGCATTGGCCATGATACAGGGAGCCTGGCGTGACGGGCGGCATCCGCATCGCGAACACTGCGCTGGCGGTTCGAGGTTGTGTGGCCATGGTTGATCTTCCATGCCTCGGGGTCATCGTTTGCCAGATCGATCGTTGATTTTGCGGGCTCGGCGATCAGTGCGACGTTGGGGCTGAGCGCGCGTGGAACGAAGGAGAAGGGCAGGCTGTGGATCTCTCGCAAGGGCGCGTTGACGCGGATTAGCTGCGCCAGACACCGCCAGTCGAAGCCCTGGTGTGACGAATGGTGCGGGGGCACTCGATCAAGTCGATATAGGCCTGCCCAAAACGTTTCTTTGAGGTTGCCCGATTGGCGATCGTAGCCCATGAGGGCCGAGCCCCAGTTTTTGATCCATACGGCCGGCCCGACTTCGACCGGCACCGTGACGAGGAAAATGCGGGGACGAACGATTGTGCAGACATGCTCGATGACGCGGACCGTGCGGTTGAGGTGGATGTGCTCAAGCGTTTCGAGAGCGATGACAATGTCGGCCTCGATCGTTTCGTAAAGGCTCTCGTCGGTAGCGTCGCCGACGATGAAGCGGCAGTTTTCGTATTTGCTGTAGCGATTGCGCGCGGCCTGGATAAAGATTGGATCGTAGTCGATACCGACATAATCGATGTTAAATTTTTCCAGAATATGCCCGACCGCAGTTCCAGGACCACAGCCAATATCCAGTATTTTGACCTTGCGGTTGCCGACGTCCTTCTGCACGGATTGCAGAACCTCAAGCAGCTTTCGATAGCGGCCCGCATGCAGAAAGCGCGTCACCCAGTTGAAGTTCTGCACTTTCTCGTAAGTGGTCGCAAACGTACCCATCCAATCCGTCTCCATGAACCGTAGATGATGTCGTCTCGCGATCGCTGCTATTGTAGCGATCGTGCGCGACCCGGCGTTGTATTTCGAAGTCTGGCACGGCCTGCGCGACCTGCAACTCGGCCAAAAGGCTTAGGTCGGAAGAGAGGATAGCCACCCTGCCTCCTCTTAAAGGCAGATGTGGACATGGTGGATCGTGAATCGGGCAGTTCTGACCGGCCGTCCTCTCCCTTTTGGTATGCTGCCGACAAACAGTGCCTCGTTATATTTTTTATGGGGGCGCCATCCGGGGCCGGAACCGCTGGGAGATGTGGTGGATGGTTGACAAGAGAGCCTTGATTATTGGCGTGACGGGGCAGGACGGCGCTTATCTCAGTGAATTGTTGCTCGCCAAGGGATATATCGTGCACGGCCTGAAAAGGCGGTCATCCTCATTCAATACAGGCCGGATCGATCATCTTTATCAAGATCCCTTCGAGGAAAACCTTCGCTTTCGGCTGCACTTCGGTGACCTGACGGATGCCACAAACCTGTGCCGCGTCATTCAGGAGGTCCAGCCCGACGAGATCTACAATCTTGGCGCCCAGAGCCACGTCCAGGTCAGCTTCGAGACGCCGGAATACACGGCAAACGCAGACGCCCTTGGTACGCTCAGGCTGCTGGAAGCCATGCGCATCTTGAACCTTGGCGACCGCTGCCGGTTTTATCAGGCGTCCACATCGGAACTGTTCGGAGGGATGGGCACCGTTGCCCAGCACGAGGGAACGCCGTTCTATCCAAGAAGCCCTTATGCTGCGGCAAAACTCTACGCCTACTGGATGACCGTCAACTACCGGGAAAGTTACGGCTTTCACGCATCCAACGGAATCCTCTTCAACCATGAGAGCCCCATTCGCGGGGAGACTTTCGTCACGCGGAAAATTACCCGCGGTGTCGCGGCTATCGAACGCGGCCTCATGAGCAAGCTGCGCCTTGGCAATCTGGACGCCAAGAGGGACTGGGGGCATGCGCGGGATTATGTCGAAGGCATGTGGCGCATCTTGCAGCAGGAAATGCCGGAGGATTATGTGCTTGCGACCGGCGAGGCGCATACGGTGCGGGAGTTCGTTGAGCTTGCTTTCGGCGTAGTTGGTAAAACCATCGAGTGGCACGGTGATGGCAGCGATGAAGTGGGGTACGATGCCAAAACCGGCGATACGATCATCGAAATCGATCCCAGATATTTTCGCCCGGCGGAAGTGGAT
Organism: Agrobacterium tumefaciens; assembly: GCF_017726655.1. Taxonomy (NCBI): domain Bacteria; kingdom Pseudomonadati; phylum Pseudomonadota; class Alphaproteobacteria; order Hyphomicrobiales; family Rhizobiaceae; genus Agrobacterium; species Agrobacterium tumefaciens. Next base: position 410,398 of record NZ_CP072309.1, on the reverse strand, counting down.
TTTCTTCTCGGCGACCCCAGCAAGGCGCGCAGGAAACTCGACTGGAGCCACACGACCTCCTTTTGCGACCTCGTTCAGGAAATGGTCGAAGCGGATCTGCGCCTCGTGATGTTGGAAGAGGGAAGAAATGAATTCGTCGCATGAATCGCAAGGAATGCCCTTCAGCTTGAATGGCAAGCGCGTTTGGGTTGCCGGCCATACGGGAATGGTCGGCTCGGCACTTGTGCGACGGCTGCAGCGCGAGAATTGCGAAATCCTCAAAGTCTCTCGCAAAGAACTTGATCTGACCCGACAGTACGAGACGGAGCAGTGGATGGCCGACGCAAGACCTAAGGTCATTTTTGTCGCTGCCGCCAAGGTCGGAGGTATCGCAGCCAATGCCGCCCATCCGGCAGACTTTCTTTACACCAACACCCTCATATCGATGAATATCATGAAAACGGCTGCCGATCTTGGTGTCGAAAAGCTTCTCTGGATGGGCTCAAGCTGCATCTATCCAAAATTCGCGGTGCAGCCGATCAAGGAAAATGCCCTTCTGACAGGTCCGCTGGAGCCGACCAACGAGGCTTACGCGATTGCGAAGATCGCGGCGCTCAAGCTTTCCCAGTTCTATGCCAGCCAGTACGGCCTGAATTGCGTCTCCGTCATGCCGACCAATATTTATGGGCAGAACGACAATTTCGATCCGCAAAGCTCACACGTCATTCCCGCGATGATCAGGAGAATGCACGAAGCGAAAATCAGCGGTCAGAACAGGATCGTTCTCTGGGGCACGGGTAGTCCTCTGCGTGAATTTCTTCATGTGGACGATCTGGCGGATGCTTGCTGTTTTCTCATGAAATCACCGGCCCGTTTTCCGCTGATCAATATCGGCTCGGGGCGGGAGATATCCATCCGCGATCTCGCGCATCTGATCGCAGATATTGTCGGCTACGACGGGCAGATCGTGTTTGACACCAGCAAACCGGATGGAGCCCCCAGAAAGCTGCTCGACTGCTCGCTGCTCAACGCACTTGGCTGGCACTCGACGGTCGAGCTTAGAGATGGCATCCGGGATTTGTATGAGTGGTGGCGACAACCGAAGTCGCTGCAACCGGACGTGTTGCGACAAGCCATTTAACGTGCCCAAAAGCCGGACGACGATCGTTCCGTGCTCCATAAGCGGTGACCGATCTCCGGTTCCATTGTGACAGGGCTGGTATTCCTGCAAATTTCAATTTGAAGACGTCGACATCACAAGATTTGTGCGTCGCTGGCGACGGTGTGCAAAACGTAAAATAGGCTCGCCCGACCGAACGAGCGAGCCCCTCCCAGTGACCAGTTTTTCCCAGTTACCAGGGACCCGCCAAAGTATCAGGGGGCGACGGGTTACTCCTACAAACCGCTTTTATCGTTTCGGATCAATCTGGCTATAAGCGGTAGGATGAACCCTATCCATCTGATTTTTAGTAACTTTTCGCCTTCTGGTTGCCGGCGGCAGGACAAAGCTTCAGACTTTGGGAGACGTCACCCGGCCGATTGGTTCTCCGTCGTTTAAATTGAGCCAGTCTCGGACGTCGGTCGCTGTGATCCAGATCTGTCCATCGAAAGCGAACATTCCCTTCTCGATCTTGCATGCCGCTATTGTTGCAAAAACGTCGACGAATTGCGCCAGACGTTGCACATCGCACTGCGGGGGAGACTGGATATCATTAAGGGCATCTTGCGTCACATGGATGGGCCGCAGCCCTCTTGCGCCGTTTACAATGATAACGGCACGCCGCCTGACCATATGATAACCAACCGGAACGAGCGCGGATTCCATCTCCGTCTCCCTGCTACTTTGGCCAATCGGTTCCCCGCTCCGAAGGACGTCGCGAGGCTGCCCGGCGACACGCGTGTCTCTAGTTGACGCTTCCTGTGACGATGGGCTCCGAAACCGGGTCTCCGCGTGATACCGACAGGCGGACGCGAACGACGTCTCCCGCCCGGACCTGAGTATGCTCGTCCGCAGCTATTTCGCGATAAGTGCCGGCAATCTGACGCACGATGAAGAAATTGGTCTGGATCATGTCCTCGAGGCTGGAAACCCGCCGCGCAGTCGAGCTGATCTCCGCCATGGATTGAAGGCTGAAGGCCAGTTTCTTTTTCAGGCGCATGATGTCCAGGGAAGTCTCCCGCAATTCGGTCGCGGCGTCATTGTGCCTTTTGCTCTTCAACTCCAGGATACGCCGCTCTACCTCGCCCTTGTTTTGTTGCGCACGCGCCAGGAACGACGTGGATTCCAGCACCTGCTGGTTCATGGACAGCAGTTCGCGTTTGCGCTCTCTCAGGGCGGCTTCGGAGGCTGCGCCGCGCGTGACAAGTTCCTTCGAGGCGTTGACGTCCATGTCAAGCAGTTCAAGTTGCTGGCTGCGCATGACGTTGCTTTTCTGAAGCGTGTCGATTTCCTGAATGAAGTTCTGTCGCTGGACCTCGAGGTTGGTCCTTTCGTCCTGCTGCGCCGAGAGGCGAAGGCGGAAGAGGCTTTTTTCAGAGTCCACGATCTTCTCCAATGCGGCGCGATCCCGAACAAGCCCGATTTCATCGCCCTTATATTCGAATTCCGTGTCGTTAAGCTCCGCTTCCAGCCGAACGCGCCGGATATCCTGCGACAGTAATTGCATCGACATGTCTTCATATTCCTGCTGGGCGGCAATCAACTGTATGCCCGAAGTATCCCTCTGTGCGTTCGACTCGCGCAATCCCCCGCCCAACGCGAAGAGTTCAAGCACGATCATGCCGGGACGGTATTCATATTTTCCCGGTTTCTGGACGTCGCCAACAACGAAGATCGGAGCATATTCCTTGACCGCAACGGCAACGGAGCGGTTTGCCACATGGCTTGCCAGCTCGCGGCTGATCCGCACCCCGATCTCGTTCACCGTCTGGTCGACAACGTTGACGTTGCCAAGAAGCGGGTAACCGATCGTTCCATCCGCACTGACAGGGAAGAGGCCGGTCAGACCGTCGTCACCATAGACTGAGATCGTCAAGACGTCGCCGGCAGCGACCTTGTAGTCCGTTCCCTCTGCAGCGGCCGGCAACTTGCAAACGGCGAGAGACAGAAAAGTGGTGCAGGCGATCAGCAGTGAAAAGGCTTTGGACTTTTTCGCGGCGCGCATGTTTCACCTCTCGTTATGAACGACAGCTGGCGGCCGCAGGCTGGTCGGCCGTTTCCGCAGCTTGAAATGACTATTCCAGTCTCGGAAAAACCTTGGCCAGACCGCGGCGTGGCGCTGTCGCGGGCGTCGTATTGCGTTGAGGATGACACCCGCGACCGGTCGGCCCGCGACCCGTAGCCTGATGACCGCGTTTTTCATTCCCGTGCCATCGGTGACGTCCTGCCGGACCACAAAGGAAACCGTGTCGGACAGAGTGGCGATCCGCAACAGGTCGAGGTCATGGGCCGCGGATGGGGCCTCGATTAAGATCAGTTCGTATCTCTGCCGCGCCTCCGCAATCAGGCTGGCGAAGCGCTTGCTTCCAAGAACAAGATTTGGCGGCAGATCGTTTTTCTCGGCGACGATGATGTCGACCCCCGAGGCCTGATCGCGTTGTACGATGCTATCGAGGGACACCTCACGGCTTACCGCATGGGCGACATGCGAGGCCGATCCCACGTCGAACTCGCTTCCAAGAGCGGGGTTTCGCAGATTGGCATCGATCAGCAAAAGCTTCACGCCGCTCATCGCAAGAGATCGGGCAAGGTTGGCGATCACGAAGGTCTTGCCTTCCCCATCGGCCGAAGACGTGAAGGCGATCACTTTTGCCTTGCTCTCTGCCAATTGCAGGTGGGTCTGAAGATCCGCGAAAGCGCTGTAGAAGTCCGCCGCGGCGTTACTGAATGTCCCAGACTTGTTCTGGAACTCTCCGAAGGAAAAGCGTGGGATGCGCCCGATAACGTTCAGTCCGGTTTTTTGTTGAAGCGACGCGACGGAGCCGAAAGACCGGTCTGTGAAGTTCAAGGTAAAAGCTGCTGCCAACCCGCTGCCGCAGCCGAGAAGGAGTGCAACCAAACCCCACAGGCGCTTGTCAGGACTGGTCGGTTTTCGGGACGGCATGGCGCTCGATATGATCCGCGCCTCGGCGGTTGCGATGCCGTCCTGTTCGATGGTCTGCTTGTAGCGCGCCAGATATGTCTCGTAGATCGAGCGGTTCGCTGCTGCCTCCCGATCGAGTTGTCCGGATTGAACCATTGCCATATCTGTCGTGGAAATCGCGCGTTGCACATCGATGAGGCTCGCCTCGACCTCCTGCCGCTGTTTTTCACTGACCTCGATCTCGTTGCGCAAGGCAGCAATGATCTGCGCGATCTCCGAATCGATCTGCTTGTTGAGTGAACTGAGCTGGGAGGATAATTGCGGTCGCTCCGGGCTCATGGTTGCACCGCTTTCATCGATCTGCGCAATGGCTCTGATGACCTTTGCCTGCTCGCCCCTTAGCTGCTGGATCGATGGCGACGAAAGAACTTCGGTTATCCCAAGGCCATTGCCGCTTTTCTGAAGTTCGAGCGCTGTGGCCAGGCGTGCCCTTGACCCCGCCAGCTTGGCCTGTAGCGTCGTCAACTCGACGTTCAGGCTTGAAAGACGCTGTGCCTGCAGGGGAAGACCGCCTGTGTCTATCAATCCGGATTTTTCGCGAAATTGCGACGCCTGCCGTTCGGACTCTTCCAGTTCTGTTCGCAGACTCACCAGCCGCTCCCCAAGCCACGCGCTGACGCGCCGTGTTGCCGTCGTCTGGAGGTCGATCTGATAGTCGATATAGGCTGCCCCGAAAGCATTGGCGACTTTCGCGGCAAGCGCCGGATCGTTGGCATAATAGGATATGTAAATCGTATAAGACCGGCCATCATTCATCACGCGAACGTTGGTCATGAGGGTATCGATCATTTTCGATGTCTCGGCGTCGTTGCCAAGCATGATCGCGTCCGTGTCCGTCCGGGCTTGGTTGGGCTGACGCCCTTCCAGCAGCCTATCTTTTTGCAGGATGACAAGAACCCGTTCGGCCATGGACCTCGACCCGATGATATCAAGTTCGGTTCGAAGCACCGGGCTTTCCTGAGGCAGCGGAGAGACGACGGATTCGGTGGGAAGCGCCTGAAGCTTGCGGACGTCAAGGGCAAGGGTCGCCTCGGCCTTGTAACGGATCGGGGTTCGCGCATAGCCGATTGCCGCGATTGCGAAACTGGCGAGAAAGCAGATGAAGACGGCCCTGCGCCGCTCCCGCAGGATGGATAGGAAGCGGGAAATACCTTCCTGCTCCCCCGGAGATGATGACGACTGGATCATAACGGTTCCTGCTGTAAGTGCAGCGTTCGGTAGCGGTCGGCAGATGGCGTCCGATTAACGGTCGTACGCCATGTCGCCGATCTTGCACGCGACTTCCGTGCGGTTTGTTGCTCCAAGCTTCTTCATGATATTGCGGATATGCACCTTGATGGTGCTTTCACAAAGGTTCAGCTCCAGAGCGATATCCTTGTTCGCCTTTCCGCACCGCAGGGCCTCCGCAATCGCGGATTGACGGCTCGTAAATTTCGCCGGTGGCAGGGATGCGTGCGCCCTCAGGCCGAACAGGCTTTTCATGTTCATGACGCTGCTTGCCGGTATGAAGCGGCCTCCCGCGATTGCAAGACTGATCGCCTGGACGCAAACCTCGATACTGACGGAATTTGATATGTAACCGCGCACGCCAAGAGCGATCGTATCCAGAATGGTATTGATGTCCTGATCGTCGGAGAGCACGACGACGGCGGCCGGCGACACGGCAGCAACGATCTCCGCAAGCTCGCGATTTGTCTCTGCCGGCGGACGGGGCAAAACACTCACCAGAACTGCCGCAGGCATGCCGATTTCCGTGCGTGCCTGTTCCCACTCTTCCAGATCTGAGAAGGTCAGGATGCGCCTGTCTGCATATTGATAGTTGAGACTATGGGCGAGGCATTCCCGCTCCAGCATGCGACGATCAAAGATCCCGATATAGGCAGCCGCATGTGCGGCGGCCTGCGGATGCGGTGCCTCTTGCGGCGGGTAGTCGGAAATACGGTTATGGATCATGACGAAAATGCCCCCTGTATTGTTCTTGGTTTCTTTTGATTTTCGTAAACATTGATGTCGTACCGTGCGCAGGCTTTCGCCTGTTTCAGGCGAGCGTCAGTTTCCTGACGGTAAAGGCCTCCGCAAAACGTGTTGGCGCACGGCATTCCATTCCCCGCAGCCGCGCCAGGCCGCGAAATGTATCCGCATCGAACCAGTCCTTGGATCTCTGTGTTCCAAAGTGCTCCAGGAGAAGCTCGACCTTCATATTCATCGCGTCTTCGCTCAATGGCACGTAAGCGTTTCGTCTGCCGAAATCGCCGTCCCATTTCGGGATTTCGTATTCCATGATCAGGTGATTTCTGAAGATGTTGGATGTGATCCTGTTGATCTCGCGGTGATCCTGGTGCGCGTCCTCGCGGCTATGCGTGAATATGACGTCGGGACTGACTTTGTCGCGCAATGTCAGAAGCCATGACTTGATCTCACGGCTCTGCGAGGGGAAGTAGCTGTCCTGAAACGATGCAAGTTCAATTGAATAGGATGCTGCTTTTGCCAGAAAAGCTTCCGCAGAACTGCGTGCCTCCAGGGCGCGCTCGTAGCCGGCGCTGAGCACGCACCAATGGACATCAAGCAACACACCCTTCGAAAGCAGACTTAGGACCGTGCCTCCGACGCCGATCTCAATGTCGTCGGAGTGAGCTCCAAGACATAGAATCGACAGGCGATCACCGGCGGAGGCGAGGGATATGTTTTTCATGGCAGTTGCTTCGTGTTTGGCGATTTGCGTGCCATTGACGCACCGTCGCCGATCCATGGCATGTCGCCGCGTTCCACCATCGCCTCCAACGTCTGCCAGTCGCGCAGCGTATCCATAGATCGCCAGAAGCCCTCATGTTTGTAGGCCATCAATTTGTCTTCAGAAATCAGCCTGGAAAACGGTTCCAGCACGAGTTCTTCGCCCTCGCGCATGTAGTCGAAAATTTCCGGACGCATCAGGAAGTAGCCGCCGTTGATCCACATCTCGGATGTTTCCGACGACCGAAATTCCCGCACCCTTCCGCTCTCGTCGATCTCCGCCAGATGGTAGGTGAGAGGCGGCCTAACAGCCAAGAAGCAGGCGAGCTTGTCGCTCTTTTCGAATTGGGCAATCATGTCGTCGAGATCGACGTCGGTCAGGCCGTCGCTGTAATTGGCGAGAAACATCTTCTCGCCTTTGAGATGACGACGTACGGCCCAGAGACGTTCGCCAATATTGCGCCATATGCCCGTATCGATCAGCGATACGCGCCAATCTCTCGGCAGCTCTTCGAGCAATTCCACGCGTCCGGGACTTGATATGACGCAATCGGCATAACTTTCCGGCCGGCTGTTCAGGAAGAATTCTTTTATGACATGCGCCTTGTAGCCGAGGCAGAGGATGAAGTCTTCGTGCCCGAAACGGGCGTAATATTGCATGACGTGTCGCATGATCGGCTGAGAGCCGAGCGGGATCAGTGGTTTAGGGACGCTTTCAGAATATTCCCTGATGCGGGTACCCCTGCCACCGCAGAACAAGACGACCTTCATTGTGCCAACTCCTTCGGATCAATGATGGATATGTCTGGAATTGGAACGATGAATTTCCCGCCCCAGTCTTTGATGTCGTGCATTTGTGCAACGATCTCATTCTTCAGGTTCCAGGGAAGAATGAGGACGTAATCCGGCTTCATGCGCTCGATTTCGCTGACAGGCCGGATTGGGATATGCATTCCCGGCGTGAGGCGTCCATGTTTGTAGGGATTGCGATCAACCGCAAAATCGATGAAATCGGTGCCGATGCCGCAATAATTCAGCAGCGTATTGCCCTTTCCCGGCGCGCCATAGGCGCAGATGGATTTGCGCATCTCCTTGAGACGGATGAGGAAAGACAGGAGGTTTCGCTTGGTCTGACGCACGGCTTCGGCGAAGGCCGTATAGGTCTCTATTCTGTCGAGCCCGGCATTCAATTCCCGCTCCAGGAGCCTATCGACGCGGGCTTCACGGTGAAACCTGCTGTCCTCGTGCGAGAAAAAGACCCGCAGCGAACCGCCATGTGTTGGGATTTCTTCGACATCGAAGACCTTCAGTCCATGACGGCGGGCCATTTTTTCTATCGTCAGCAGTGAAAAGTAGGAAAAGTGCTCGTGATAGATGGTGTCGAACTGGTTTTCCGCGATAAGCTTTTCGATATGGGGGAATTCGAGGGTGATCACGCCTTCAGGCTTGAGCAGGACTTTCATGCCGGCAACGAAATCGTTGATGTCAGGCACCTGGGCAAGAACATTGTTGCCGATGATGAGATCCGCTTTTTGTCCCCTGGCCGCCATATCGGTTGCCAGTGCCTCGTTGAAAAATTCCGTCAGTGTCGGAATGCCTTTCCCGATTGCCACCTTCGCGACGTTCACGGCCGGTTCAATTCCGAGCATCGGGATGTTGCTGGTCAGGAAATGTTGCAGCAGGTAACCATCGTTGCTGGCAAGCTCGACAACGAAACTTGATTGGTCCAGCGCGAAGCGCTCGATGACCATATCGCAGTACCGCTTCGCGTGAGCGACCCAACTGTCCGAGAACGAAGAGAAATACGCGTACTCCGTGAAAATACTCTCCGGCGCTACATATTCCTGAAGCTGGACGAGGAAGCATTCGTCGCACACGAATGCATGGAGCGGATAAAACGGCTCGACGTCATTGGCGGCATCAGCTGCGACGAAGCTTTCGCAGGGCGGAGACATTCCAAGATCGACGAAGGTATGCACCAATGGCGCGCTACAAAGGCGGCAAAGCCCGACGTGATGCGTCGAGCTCAGTCTTGCGGAAAAAACTGCCTCATTATTCATCTGACGTCCCCTGATTCCATCGCAGTGTTTTCGAGCGAATTTCAGAAATTCTTTTATTAGCTGGAAAAAATACTATGGATCAGGGTGGGTGACGATACTGCATTCGGCTCGAAAACGTCATCCATAAGCCGTAGATTTACGTTGTAATCCTCTGGAATGTGCCTCCGGCGCCGGGTTTCCGCAACCGAAAGGGTGACTTAATTGCCCGCCGGCCTTCAGGGTATGGTGATACCTGTGGATGTATTCCGTAGCCCGCTGAAATGGCGGCAAACTCTTCTTGAATACGGGGTCGCATCAGGAGCGCCGAATGCTGTTTGAGAAGACGAAAATCGAGGGGCTTTGGGTCGTCAAAACGGTGCCTGTGCATGACAGCCGAGGCTCTTTTGCGAGGACGTTCTGCAAACGCGAATTTGAGAGTAACGCGCTGGTATCGGACTTCAGTCAGCACAGCCTTTCCATATCAAAGCTCAAACACACCATTCGAGGGTTGCATTTCCAGCGACCGCCGCATCAGGAGACTAAGCTGGTTTCCTGCGTCAAAGGTGCGATATGGGATGTTGCTGTCGATCTGCGTCGCGGCTCACCCACCTATCTGCAATGGGTTGGCACGGTCCTGTCGGCCGAAAACGGCGTGCAGTTCTACATTCCCGAGGGTTTTGCCCATGGTTTCCAGTCGCTCAGCGACGATGTTGCCGTGTCTTATCTGATTTCGGTGCCCTATGCCCAAGCAAGTGCAGCGGGGATACGCCATGACGAACCCGCGATCGGTGTTGAATGGCCTGCGCCTCCCTCTGTCATCTCGGAAAAGGACCTCGGTTGGGCGGCCTGGCAATGAAGGTCTACCGCGACAGGAAACCCAGATTCGATACAAGGCCCGCCTCAAGCAGCCTGCCGGCCGCACTCGCAATATCGACGAAGGGGATTTTGGACCTTTCCGCGATATCGAGCAGCGAGTTATCTCCATCGGCGTAGTTTAGTATCCAGAGATAGGCCATGGTGCGGTCGTCGTTCGTCTTGTGGCCGCCAATCGCAGGGAAAAGCCCGTATTTTCCGAGCTGTGGCTCACCTTTCGGCCGTAGGTTCAACGGCGTCCAATTGCCTTCGAGAGCCTCGATCATGTCCATGGTCATCCAAAAGGATGAGTTAAGGTGTTCGGGCCTGATGAAGTCGAGATTGTCGGCCGAGGTGTGATATTCGGAAAAGGTCCCGAAAGAGCTTCTCTGCAGCAGTCCGACCGGCAGATTGAAGCCCGGCGAACAGAATTGACGCTCGTCATAGCCATAGGGAATGAAGTCGGCGATTGCCAGAGGTTTGCGATCCTCGCCGCAGCGGGTGCAGGCGGCGATCCGGTCGATCACTGCGTCTCCCCGGCGGCTACGCTTGTAGTTCGGCCCGCCGCCGTCGCCAATGCAGGAAACCACAAGACCATGCGCAATGTTCGATATCCCGTCTTCGTTCCGTGCAAGCCATGACAGGGAGCCGATGGTTCCGGGCGCAAAGACGAACCTGTAGCTGTAATATGTGTTTCTGCCTTTTAGGCCGGCAGCAAGACATGTGAGCAGTGCGAGGCCGGAACAATTGTCGTTTGCGAGCGATGGATGACAGATATGCGCGAAGAGAAGCACTTCCTTGGTGCTTTGTCCGACATGCCGATATTCGCCGTAATACAGATTGCCTGACGTCTTTTCGGTGTCGATGACGACTTCATAGTCGCCTACCTCGAGCTTGAGGAAGTCATTATGCGACATGCAAAAGCCCCAGGCATCCGTGTAATATGCTGTTTTGTAGGGAATGAGGTCGGGCTTTTCCGGAAGGGTATAAATATGTGCTCGCAGTTCGGCGAGCGGCATCACGCGGCGTTGAGGGATACTGTAGTTCATGAGATGCAGGTTCGACATTTGGAAATCGATCACCTTGCGTCCCGTCGCGTTTTTCACATAGGCGTCCCGGACGACCCACTCCGGCGGCACCGTCCAGTCGAAAACCCGCGTCCCGCTCGGAACAGCGTGCTGCTCGATATCGATATAGTCTTTAAGGATATCGATCGTCTCGCAAACACCTTTGCCCGTGATGCTGCGACAGATCGGAAAGAGGCGGGAGGCGAGATCGTGAATAGTCTGGCCAATACTTGTTTCCCGGATTGCATCGGCTGTCAGTTCGGCACCAGGCTCCATCCTGCCCATCGCCTCCTCCCCTTCACACCGATGCTGCGATACCCACGCTTTGGCGCGGCGCGGCCATGGGGCGGCGCAGGTTGCTGTCGATATCCTTATCGCCGATCAGCTTCTGGAGTTGGCCGATCCGCTGATAGTGCGGGCCCTCGAATTCGACCATTGTCAGGCCGGAGCTCTTGTAGGCCCGGTAGAGTTGCTCGGCACCTGCAGCGGCCGTCCACGTCGGTTTGAACGCCGGAAGCGCACGGGCGATCTTGCCGAAATCGACACGGTAGGAGCGGGTATCAGGGCTCGCGTCGCTGGCATATTGCAGCCGGCATCCAGGGACCGTGAGGGCGACGATTTCGGCGATCTCTCTGATCTGATAGTTGTGCGCATCCTGTCCGACGTTGAACGCCTGATTGTGGATGACATCCGTTGGGGCTTCAAGCGCTGCCAGAAAGGCTAAGGAAATATCCTCGATGTGAACGATTGGACGCCATGGCGATCCGTCGGATTTCAGGAAGATCAGTCCTTCCGTCACCGCCCAGGCCGTCAGGTTGTTGAGTACGATATCGAAACGGAGCATGGGCGAAAGGCCATATGCCGTTGCCGGGCGCATATAGACGGGCGAGAAGCCGGGGCTCGCGAGGCTGGCAATTTCCCGCTCCGCCAAGACCTTGGAGGTGCCATAAGCCGTTACAGGTTTGAGCTCTGCCGATTCATTGACCAGCCCTTCGCCAGCGGCACCGTAGTTGCTGCACGACGAGGCGAAGATGAAACGCTTGACGCCTGCCTGCTTTGCGGCTCTCGCTGCCCGAACGCTACCGCGATAATTGATCTCATAGGTGATTTCCGGATTGAGATTGCTCAGCGGGTCGTTTGACAGGGCAGCAAGATGAATGACAGCGTCGAAACCTTCCATATCCGCAGGCGTAATATCGCGGATATCCTTGCACACGCCGGGCACCTGCGGCAAAGGTCCGCCTGGGGCATAAGCGCAGCGGTGGTAGAACTCGGTGTCATAGCCGTAAACTTTGTGGCCCGCCTTGCGCAGGATGGGTACCATGACGGAGCCGATATATCCGCGATGCCCGGTGACGAGAACGTGCATGAAACTTCCCCTCAAGATCCATTGTCGATTACAACGAGCGTATCTGGTCAGGCGAGATCGATGCACCGCGCAAAGCGGCTGTAGCGATAATGCGAACCGCTTAGGTGCCCCGACCGGTTAAGGCTTTCGGATGCTTTCCGATAACTCGGCCATGTCGGCCATCTTCAGCCCATGGCTGGCCTGATGCTGCGATCCGCCGTTGAAACGTCGAAATACAACATCCGACGGGCGTCCCGTCAGGAATTTGTCAACGCCATATTCCAGCGCTTTTCGGTAGACCCCTAGCGCCCCGTCTATGGCGTCAAGTGTTCTGGCTATATCCTCGTCCCCATGCGTATAGCTTACAACGAGAGACGGTGCGAGAATGCCGCGTCGGATGGTTTCCTGCAGAAAGAGCGAGCGGAACGCCTGAGACGGCTTGCCAGTCTGATCGAGCGTGAAGTAGCTGAGACAGGCGGAGTGGCCCTGAATACCGAAGTAGGAATCGAGCCCGTGCGCGATTGCGATCTGGCTGATGGCGGCACGCAACGCGTTTCCCTGTCGGACCAGATGTGGGACCACGGGTTCCCGGGTGTAAACCTGCATGGTTGCGATGGCCGCCGCCATCGCGTGCGTTTCCGCGCCATGCGTCGTGGAAAGCAAGAAGACACGGGGGGCATCGGTTTGATCGATACCGCCTCGTTCCATGAACTCACGCTTGCCAGCAAGCGCTGAAATCGAAAAGCCATTCCCCAGCGCTTTGCCGAAACAGGACAGGTCTGGGACGATATCGTATGTCTTTTGCGCTCCCCCCGCGTCCCAGCGGAACCCCGTGATCATTTCGTCGAGAATGAAAAGCGCGCCGTTTTCGTGACATAGCTCCTGGAGTTGGTGAAGAAACCGGTCCCGAGGCGGTTCACCGCGCGACGGCTCCAGAATGAAGGCGGCTATTCGGCCTGGAAAGCGGTCAAGCAGACTGCGCGCACTCGTAAGATCATTGTAAGTGAAGCCAAGGACCAGATTCTGGATCGCCTGAGGAATGCCTGCATTCATCTCCGTTGTTCCGATAAACCAGTCGTCGGTGGAGAAAAACGGGTGGTCGCTGCAACGCGCGATCAGGTCGCGGCCTGTAACAGCCCGTGCAAGTCGTATCGCGGCGGATGTCGCATCAGAACCGTTCTTGCAGAATTTAACCATTTCGGCTGTCTGGATCGTGTCGAGAAAGGTTGAAGCGCAGTCCACCTCGATCTTTGACGGGCGCGTAAAGTTGCAACCGCGGTATAGTTCCGCGCGCGCCGCCTCAACGACGTCGCCATAAGCATGGCCTAGGCCGACGGCCCGGTTGCCCATGCCGTATTCGATATATTCATTTCCATCGACATCCCAGACATGACAGCCATAGCCCCTTTCAATGAAGCCGGGAGACAGGACAGGGTACTGGTCGTCACCCTTGGCGTAGGTATGTGCACCGCCCGGTATGAGGTTGCGGGAGCGCTGGCGCAGTCGATCCGAGTTTTCGAAATTGTCGACGAAAGAGTGCATGGCGCAGTCCCGGGTCCAGATATCCGATGACTGGAGATTACCGCATCTGGCTCGGTGGCCGTTACGCCGTCTTTTAGTTGGGAACGCTAGCCGAAAGGCTTAGAAGAGACGGGCAAACTTCTCGTCGCAACCCATCCGATGCGTCTGCTTCGTGCAGGTTGCGATACCCGCAGGCAGTGACGGAGCGACAACATTGAGTTACACGACACCGGACATTAATTTTTGAAAAGATCAGAAACTTTAAAGATCACTTCGGTGCGGTTTTTAGCGCCCACTTTCTTCATGATATTGCGGATATGCACCTTGACGGTGCTTTCGCGAAGATTGAGCTCGTAGGCGATGATCTTGTTCGGCTTGCCTTGCGTCAAAGCGTTGATAACATCGACCTCGCGCTGGGTGAACATGGCCGTGCGTTGACGTTCCTTGCCTTCCGCAACGACAAGCAACTGCCTGAGATCGCTGAGATTTTCAGCCGATACGAAAGCGCCGCCCGCCAGTGCCAGCGAGATGGCGCCCACGCACACTGCCAATCCTATCGCGGAGGAAATGTATCCCCGCACTCCGACATCAAACGCCCTCATGACCTGGCGCAGATCACGGTTTTCCGCGAGAATGACGACCGGAAGGTAAGGGAAATCCGCGATGAATTCCCTCAACTCATGAAGGGATACCTCATCGCAAAGATCGCTGCGACCGACGTTGACCAGGATGCCGTTATGATGGCCGTTCGGAGCATGTCGCCACTCATCGAGTGATGAAAACAGCTCGACTTCCATATCAAGCCCATAGGCGATCAGGCTCTGGGCCAGACACTCACGGTCGAGCGCGCGGTCGTCGATGATCGCCAGCTTTTTGACCGTGGTTTCCACGGGTTTCGAATGCGCAACCATATGGAAATTTGATGAGAATTGGCTGCGCCCGTTGTTGGGAACTGAGGTCAGCATGTTAAGTCCTATCCGCTCTAAAAAGAACTTTGCGGGTCTGTCAGGCTCGACAGCGGCGCAACCGAGGGTTTATTTCCAGAACTTTGCACAACGGACGTCGCAGGGAATTCAACCCGGAAACGTCTTCATCAACCAGAACTTCGGAAGAGCCTTTATTGCGGTCTCGATTTTTCTTGGAATTCAAAACCCGCCAGAAATCAACAGACGCGGCACTATCCAAATTTCTACTCCAGGCATCCTACATTGGAGTATCGCAACTCGAAAAGATTCGGAAATTACTCACTTTTGATTGAGAGCTCGAAGTGACGTTCAATCTGTCATGATGTTCGCAGGCAATCAGACACGCGAGAACTGTGGAAATATAATTCTTTCAGGCCATCATCATGTTTCGCGTGGCGCTACTAACTATAATGGATGAATTATAATTGCTGAGGGATTGATCTATCATCCTTCGTTCAGGCACTGGTTGGGGATGGGACAACCTGTGCGTGCTGATCGAATTGGGAGAATGCACCTTTTTGACCATCGGACTCACTGCGTCCCTGCCGATGATGGGATTTGGTGGCTGTAGCCAGGACGAGGCGTTCCAAGGCCTCGATGACTGCTTTCAAGGCATCGTTGATGCCCCGAACCTGACGCTTGAAAAAGTCGATCTCTATTGGATGGGCATCAGTTTTAACGAGAACGACTATGGCGGGACGCAGCAAGGATGGTGACAAGGCTCATTCTACTGTCGCGGTGGAGACCGCTTCCTTGTCCGGATCAGAGACGTGGGCGGAACTCTCTACTTCGAGGAAGAGACTGGAATCCCTCAATGAACATCTGACAGTCCGCAATAATCAATTGCAAGAAGCCCTGGAGCGTCAGCGGGCGATTTCCAACGATCTGCTAAATCTCCTTCATAACACCGATGTACCAACGCTTTTTTTGGATTCCCGTCTTCGTATACGGTTCTTCACACCGGCTATCCTTTCCCTTTTCGACATCCTCTCGTCCGATGTCGGCCGCCCCCTGTCGGACCTTCGCGGGTTTGACGGCGACGTCACGCTTCACGCCGATGCGACGGCGACGCTCCTCGAAGGCACCCCAATCGAGAGCGAGGTGGAAGGACCCGATGGGCGCTGGTATGTCCGCCGCGTCAAACCCTGTCAGGGCGCGGGTGAAACGATTGATGGAGTGGTCATCACCTTCATCGATATAAGCGCGCAGAAACGGATTGCCGAGAGCAGGGAGGCTGCCAAGAAATCCGCTGAACGGGCGACCGAGGCAAAGTCGCGATTCCTGTCTGCAGCAAGCCACGATCTTCGGCAGCCGCTGCAGAACTTGAAGCTGTTGCATGGGCTTTTGGAAAGAAGCGTGGGCGAAGGACAATCACGCATTTTCGTGCAGAGGATGGGCGAAACGCTGTCTTCGATGCTGGGAATACTCAACACTGTTCTTGATATCAACCAGATCGAAGCAGGGATGGCGGAACCGAAGATGGTGAGCTTTCCGATAGGCGATCTCCTAGGAAAGCTTTTCAGGGAGTTCTATTATCCCGCTCAGGCGGCGGGGCTGCAACTCCGTGTCGTCCCGTCCAGTGTGGCCGTTCGCACCGATCCCCGTCTGTTCGAGCAGGTCGTTCGCAATCTTCTGTCCAACGCATTGAAGTACACGCCGAGTGGCACGATCCTGGTTGGCTGTCGCCGCCGCGGTGCAAAGGTTCGGTTCGACGTGTGGGACACCGGAATAGGCATTCCCGAAGATCGCATCGAGGACGTCTTTCAGGAATATCTGCAACTCAATGTACCTGATGTTGCGGAAGACGGTGGGTTGGGACTGGGATTGTCGATCGTCAAGCGGCTTGGCGACCTTCTTGGACTAAAGATTGCGGTGCGGTCGCAATTGCATAAAGGTTCCGCATTCATGATCGAGATGGAGCGGGCGCCGGCAGGGGAGCCGCTTGCGCAAATGCGCACGACCGTTAATGGCCGGTCGCGTCAAGCCAGCACCCTTTCGTCCGCATCGGTTTTGATCATCGAAGACGATAACGGGATGCGCGATCTGCTCAAGATGGGATTGGAGCAAGCTGGATACGTCGTCGCTGCGACCTCTGGGGCTGCCGAAGCAATCGCTATTGTTCGGGGGTTGAAGTTCATCCCCGACGCTATTCTAGCAGACTACAATCTTCCTTCCGGTGGCAATGGCATCGCTGTGATTGAAGAAATCCGGCAGGTACTCTTCCGCAATGTTCCGGCGCTCATTCTCACAGGCGATATTTCAGGCAAGACGCTGAGCGATTTTGCTCAGCACGAAATTCCCTATCTGCACAAGCCGGCGAAACTCAAGGACGTGGTGCAGGCGGTTGAGACTTTGGTCGTTCGCCAAACCGGCGAGAGAGCAGCGCAGGTAAGCGAAGCTGAATTCATGGAGCCGATGAGGGGCAGGCTCATCGAAGTCATCGACGACCAGCAAGACATCAGGGACAATTTGCGCGCTCTTTTCGAAGGTGAGGGCTGGGTGGTCGCAACGTATGTTTCGGCAGAAGAATATCTTGCCGACTATAAGCCGGACAGATCAGGTTGTCTGCTTGTCGACGCCTATTTGCCCGGCATGGTCGGCATGGAATTGCTGCGTTTGCTGAAAGAAAGACACCATCGGTTTCCGGTGATTGTTATCACGGGTCGCAGCGATGTCCGTATGGCAATAAATGCGATGCGTTATGGTGCGGCCGATTTCATCGAGAAGCCTTTTTCTTACCAGGACATATATCGCAGCGTACTCTTGGCCTTCGAGCGATCGCGCGATGCGAACGAGCGCGAAGAGCGGCGCGAAACGGCGCGCGCCACGCTGGCGATGCTTACCCGCAAACAACGGCAGATCCTCGACCGGATTGTTCAGGGACAGGCCAACAAGGTGATTGCTGCCGATTTGAAGCTCAGTCAGCGCACTGTCGAAAATCATCGCGCCTCCATCATGCGGCGAACGAAATCCGCTTCGCTGCCGGCCCTGCTGCGCCTTGTGCTGAATGCCGAAGAATAGGCTCAATAACACCAACTGGCGGGCGATTGCTATCGGCGGGCGATTGCCGCGCGAATGCGATGAAACGCGTCTGGTCGACGCATAAGATAGCCTACCGGTGGCAGAAATGCTGAAGCGGGTCTGAGGCGAACAGCCTGTGCGAGAAGGGCACGCGCGCCGGGCCGGCGCCGCAGCAGATTGGAAAGGGCACACCAATAGGCGCGGTCGCTCAGGCTCGCGCGACCGCGTTTTAGCAGCGTTTCTGCATTCTCAAGGAAAGCCCCTTCATTGCCAAAGAAGCTTTCGAGCGCCGCCTCCATTTCGGTGTTCCAGCCGAGCACGTTGTCAAGAGTGGCCGATTGGTTGGCACCGTGGATGCGCGTGAAATTCTGCACGGCATCCAGCTCGACGATATCACCCAGCACCGCGAGCCGCATCCACATCTCAACATCGTCGGTATGGCGCAGTGCTGGCCGGTAATGACCGGCTTGGTGCTGAATATGCGTTCTGGTGACGGCGAGTGGACCCGGCACCGGGCTGCGTCCCGTCGCGCAAATTCTGGCGATGAAGTCGATGCCGCAATGAAGCTGCATACCATCGG
This sequence comes from Agrobacterium tumefaciens, assembly GCF_017726655.1. NCBI lineage: Bacteria > Pseudomonadati > Pseudomonadota > Alphaproteobacteria > Hyphomicrobiales > Rhizobiaceae > Agrobacterium > Agrobacterium tumefaciens. The sequence goes on along the minus strand of NZ_CP072309.1, from coordinate 392,154 downwards.
CATCGCTGCAAATGCTTGAGGTTATCTCGGCGTCGTCACGGAAGAAGGCGGTCCGGCCGTACGCCATATGCGCGCCGGGATTGTCGTCGAGCGCCTCTATTGCGCGCGCGAGTGCTTCAGGCGACAGCATATCGTCAGCGCAGACGATGGCGAAATAGTCCGCCCGAGCCCAATCGATTCCTTCGTTGAAAGACGCGTGACCGCCGAGGTTGATGGGGTGCAGGCTCGTCTCGATGAGGGGATTCGCGGTAGCGAGGGACCGGGCGATCGCAACACTGTCGTCCGTGGAGGCGTTGTCGATAATAAGGATACGCATTTCCGATATGTTCTGGCCAAGGACACTTTGTACGCATCCCTCGAGGAAGCGACCGTAATTGTAATTGGGAATGACGATATCGATGCTGCTCATGGTTCGGCCGCTGCGGAAACGACGGTGTCTGAAATGGAAGCTGGCGCAGGCGGTCTGCTGTTCCTGCGTGGACGTCCGGCGAAGGCATGGAGCGTCGAACGTATCTCGCTGACGAGTGGGTGACGCAGAAGAAGCAGGCAGGCCGCCCAACCGGCCACCGAAAGAAGGATGGCGCTGCCAGCCTGGCCGAGGGAATAATCGAAGCGGAATCTGATCGAAGCGGATATGGCGAGCGGTCCCGCAATCGCGGCAAGGGTCACGGCTGCACTCGGCCCGATGGCCGCAAAGAGTTCGGGCAATTTGAAGTGCGCATGGCGTCTTACCAGATAGAAGGCGACAAGCATCTGGAAGGGCAGGGTGACGAACTGGCTCAGCGCTACCGCGGTCAGGCCGAAAAAGCTGGCAGAACAGAGCACGATTGCCGAGACGCTGCGGCAGACGAAATTGCCGAGAAAAGCCTCCCGGTTGGCGTTGAGAGCGATCAGCAACGGCGTTGTCAAAACCATTGGAAACCAGAAGATCGACGCAAGTGCGAGAATGCGTGTGATCGCGACGGCGGCGAGCCACTGGTCTCCAAGTGCGAGGCGCACGATGGGATCGGCGAGAATGGCGACCATGATCAGCGATGGCCAATACAGCACGGTGATGTAGCTGAGGGCGCGCAGATAGGACCTGCGGACATCTCCACCTTCGCGAACTTCGGCGGCGAGCGCCGGAAACGCGAAGGAGAAGATTGCCGAGAGGAAGATGCGGTCGGGAATGGAGCAGACGGTGTTGGCGCGATTGTAGATGGCGACCGCTGTCGGGGTCATGGCAAACCCGAGGACGAGCTGCGGCAGGGATTCGTATAGCTTGTCAACGATGGTGGAGGCGCCCCTGAAGCGGCCGAATTCGGCCATGCGGCGCCACGATTTGAGTGAAAGGCGCGCTTTGCGCTGGGCCGGATCGGCATAGGCGGCAAGGGCGCTCGCAACGCTGTTGCCGACGAGCAGGCCGAGAGCGAAACTGACGAAGCCCCCTCCCTTGCTGGCAGTGAAGATTGTTACGACCGCCATAACGACGAGGCCGATGGTTCGGACGCGTGCGATGGTGCCGAAGGCCAGCCGCCGACGCAGCATCGAGAACGCCGGCATGCCCAGGCTTTCGGCCATGACGGCGGCAATTGCGACGATAAGATAGTGCTGGAGACCGGGCTGGTGGTAAAAATTCGCCAGATACGGTCCGCACAGATAAAGAATGATCCCGAGAAAGCCGCTGACCAGGAGTAGCAATGTGAGCGACGTGTTAATGTCGTCGCGTTCAACGACATCGAGCTGGATGAGGAAATCGGAAGAAACGAATTCGCGAAAGGCGAAGATCACCGAGGTCACCCCGTAACCGATGACGGCAAAGCCAACTTCCGCCGGCGAGAGCAATCTCGATACGATCGCTATCAAAGCGAAATTGATCGCGATTCCGAGGTGTTGTTCCAGCATTGCCATGAAAAAGGCGCGGCGGACTTTGTGCATCGATGGGCTCCGACAGCGTCGCCGATAATCGACGGTCGCGTCAAATTAGAGTGGAACCTGGACCTTGGACATCTGACCGTTGGGATGGCTGCCGGATCCCTGGGGGTAAACAGTTTGAAGACTGTATGCTGAGGGCCGTCCGAAAAAGTGCGGTCTACTCCCTTCGGATAATGAAGAGCTCGGCTGTGACGTCGACAGCATCATGTTGCGAGACGCTGCGTCTAAGTCGTAACGCGCTGCGGTGTTGCGACGGCGTCTATTGAGAGAAATTCCCGACCGAGGAGCGCTTCTTGCTCGGAGAGCTGGCGCTTGAAGCGATCATTGGCGCGGGCAATCCGCTGCCGCACAGCTCCTGCTCCAGCGAGTATCTCCTTCACCAGCTCGATGACCTCTTCGACTTCGAACGTGTCGATATGCCGGGAGAATCTCTCCTGGTCGAAATCAGTCATCAAATCATCGAACTTGCGGGCATAACCTATGGATATTGTCGGATTTCCGAGTTTCAGGGAGCAGACCGCTCCATGATATCTCGACACGACGGCAAGGTCGATTGCCGCCATCTGTTGCATGATATCGCGCAGCGTTGCGGCCGAGCTGATGTCGATCTGGGCCAGCTCGTCCTCGGAGAGCATATCCGTCAGCAGAAACATTAGATCCGCGCAGGCGACCCTGTCAGTAATGTCCCCCATCAAAAGGGTGATGCGGTGTCCTTCACCGATCAACCAGCTCACGAGCCGTGAGAGCTTGTGGATGTAGGTCGTGTAGATCCTGACGGAGTCGGGATCATTGTGGCGCCAGCCGCGATAGTCCATCACCCCGACGCCTATGTTCATAGCGCCGTTGGCCTGGTTTTGCCGGTGGGGCACGGGAACGGGAAGATCAAAGGCGATATCGGGGTAACGGTGGTCTCGCGACACATCGACACCGATCATTTTCATGTAGTTGAGCGAGAAATCGTCCCGATAGGATCGATAGGAGGCCATCTGTGCGGCCGAGCGCAGGAACCAGCGGCTGAGACGGCTTTTCATTGGACCGGCGCCGATGCTGACGAAGGCGATGCGCGTGTTACGAAGGCGGGCGACGAGACACCAGCAAAATACGACAAAGGGCCAGCCGAACCACCTTTCCTGAAAATCATCGAGGATGCCGGTCCCCGGAATGATCATCAGGTCAGCCTTGTCGAAACTCAAGAGGGCGCTGACCAAGAGCATGAGCCGTCGAGGCACCTTGCCGAGTAGTTTGTCCAATTGCCTCATCCAGGCATTGGTCAGAGGAGGCCCCCCCGCACCCATCGCGCGAATGTTGAACTTCGCGCTTACGACGGTCGGACTTGCGCAGATGCATAGGAGATCGGCATCGGGCCTCATCCTGCGCAGATAAAGGAGCATGGCTTCCAGCGACCCGTCATTGCCCGAATTGCCCGAGCCAAATTGTCCAAGGAGAGTGATCCTCATTTATTTTCCCATCGCAGCCCGGCGCCGACACGCTCGATATGGCATTGATATCCCTTGGATCAGCACGACCCCACACCGTCCTTCGGGTCGCCTCTTACGCCAAACGTATAGTTTCAGCCAAGCAAACCTCCCAAAAGAAGAAACAGCTAAGCCTAAGATGCAACTGACTGTCATTCCGTGGCTTCTTAGTATGTCGCACTAGCCGCCACTCGAACCATCCGCCTTTGATCGTAGCGGCATGGCTGTGGATGAATGAGCGAGGGTGCGCCATGAAGCTTGCCTATTTTGTCCTTCCCCATATCGGCGGCACCTATTCCGTCTTCAAACATCTTCGCAAAGGCCTCGCCGACTATGGCATGGACGTGCGATGGCTCGGCGTATGCAAGGAAACATACGGGCTGCCACTCGACCTGCAGGGTGAGAGGGCATTCGGGCAACTGCTGCGCATGCCCGTCAATCTCAGCGAACGCGAATGTGCATCGCGCATGGCGACCGCCATCGAAGAAGGCGGGTTCGACGGTGTGATCGTCAATGTTCTCGGCGATCAGTTGCAGACAAACATCGCGCGCTATCTGCCCGAGGGTATCCTGCGTATCCTCGTCGTCCATAATATCTCGCCTGGAACATATGCAGCCGCCCGCGCGGTGCGGGACTACGCCCATGTCACGATCGGCGTATCGGAGCGGTGCTGCGCCGATCTCATCGCGCGCAACGGATTTTCGAAGGATCGCACTTACGCAATCCCGAATGCAGTGGACAGCGATGCGTTTCGTCGCCAGGCGGTTCGGGGCGTCAACCGGGGGCCGGAACTCAAGGCTCTTTTCGTCGGCCGTATTGAAGATGCATCGAAAGGCGTGATGTGGTTGCGGGAAATATTGGACGGGTCGCCAGAGGCGGTGCGCCTGACGATCGTCGGAGATGGGCCGGATATGGGCAAGCTCAGACGGAGGCTGGACCGCCATGATGGTCGCGTCAGTTACGCAGGATCCGTGCAGCTTTCAGACATACCAGTCATCATGGCGAGCCATGATGTTCTCATCATGCCGTCCCGCTTCGAGGGGCTTGGCATGACGATGATCGAGGCAATGGCCGGCGGCTGCGTCCCGGTCGTGTCTCATATTCGCGGCGTGACCGATACGATTGTCGTGCCGGGCCAAAACGGCTTCCTGTTCCCGATCGGCAATTATACGGCAGCGGCCAATGCGATCGCGCGCTTGCACGCCGATCGCGACCTTCTCGAGCGGATGTCGATCGCGGGAAAGGAAATGGTCCTGAACCGCTTCAGCATCGAGCGGATAGCTGCTCGCTATCACGACGTCATTTCCATGACGCTGAACGATCGTCCCGGCCTGTCGAAAGTGCTCAAAATGGAGGACTGGTCCATTCCCGCGGGGTTGCGACCCGGCCTTAGAACCTATCTGCCGTTGCCTTTGAAAAACTGGCTGCGTGTCGTTCGTGAACGACTCTGAAGCGATGATCAGCTATCATGGCCGACTTGGACATTTGCGCGCCTTCCTCCTTCTTTGGCTATGCATGTCCTCGGCCTGTATCGCACAGGACAGCGTTTTTCCGCTGAGGAGGGCGCAGGACGAGCGTTATCTCGAAGACAGCAAGGGTTTGCCATTCCTGATCGTCGGGGACAGTGCGTGGTCGCTCATCGGCGATACGTCTATCTCCGATACGGAATTTTATCTGGAAACCCGAAAGAGGCAGGGGTTTAACACCGTCCTTGTTTCGTTGATCGAGCACCAGTTCTCCCGCAAGGCGCCAGCAAACTTCTACGGCGAAAGACCCTTCGAAGGCGATGCCTTCGGGCAACCGAACGAGGCCTATTTCGACAGGGCGGAAGAAGTCATAAAGGCAGCCGCTCGTCGCAACATGCTGGTGCTTCTCTGTCCGGCCTATAGCGGCGCACGCGGTGGCCCGGAAGGATGGTATCAGGAAATGGTCGCGGCCGGGCCTGAAAAGCTTCGGGAATATGGACGATATGTTGGACAACGTTTTGCGAAGTACCCGAACATCATCTGGGTCCAGGGCGGCGATTATGATCCGCCCGATCGTGCTCTGGTGACGGCTGTCGCCATGGGCATCAGAGAAACTGACCCCTCCGCATTACAGACCGTGCATGGCAATCCCGATACGGTGACGAATGATTTTTGGCGCGACGCTTCCTGGCTCGATATCGATTCGGTTTATACGTACGGCGATGTCGCGGAGGCGGTGCTCAATCGGTACCGACCTGGACCGAGACGCCCTTTTTTCCTCATCGAAAGCGCCTATGAGGGCGAGAACAATGTCAAGGAACGGCAGGTTCGTCTCATTGCCTATGGTGCGCTGCTTTCGGGAGCGGGCGGCCAGGTCTTCGGTAACAATCCGGTATGGCATTTCTCCGCCGCCGGGCTCTATGAAGCGAAGGACAGCTGGCAACGCTCGTTAAGCAGCCGTGGTGCGCAAAGCATCACGCATCTGTCAACGCTTTTCAGGCAACTCGCATGGTGGAAGCTCGTGCCCGATCAGGGCAGCCTGCTGAAAGGCGATGCGGGCGCATTTGCGGCGCGTGACAGGGATGGCTCTTTCGCCGTGATCTATCTCGACACGCCTTCCGTTGCGATTGATCTCGACAGTTTGGCGGCAGGCGAGAAGGTGCTTCAATGGTACGATCCGTCGAACGGAATTTATATCGAACCGATCGTTCGCCTTGGCCGCAGCGGTCTTCGCAACATAACGGTGCCGGCATCGGCCAATGCTTTTGGCTTCCAGGACTGGATCGCCGTTCTCTCAGCTCAGGAATGATCGCCCGCAACAGCTCCACTCGCCGCCGAGTCGGCCCTTTCTGGCCTCTTGTCGCCAAGGTCTCAAACCTAGCTCTTTCGATGGTCGATCCGGTTCGGGGGTAGGGAGGGTAGACATTGATGTCGACACCCCCTCCCTTTGATGGATTTCACACGCCTTTTGCCCGCATACCCCTCAGGGCCGGTGTTTTTTAGGATCGGCAGGAGGCGGGTCTTGCGGATGCTCCGCCGAGGTTCATCGGGGGGATCAGACATGTCGGGGATATTCTTCAACACCATCGCTACTTTCGTCCTGTGCGTGTCCCTCATCGTCGTTCTCAGGCGCCTGACCGTCGCCTATCAGCTCGTGGATCGCCCCGATCTAATTCGTAAACGCCACACCGGCGCCGTTCCGCTTTGCGGTGGCATAGCGATCTTTTCCGCTTTTGCTGTTTCCGCCTTCGTCGGCGGGTGGAGCGCCGCTCTCGGCATGAACTTCTGGCTCGGACTGGCCGTCATCCTGCTGATGGGTGTCGTCGATGATCGCCGGCCGTTGCCCGCAGCAGGACGCCTTGTCATGCAACTGGCAATGGCAATTGCTCTCGTAGGCGGCGCCAATATTGGCTCTCTCTCCGTCGGCGTTCTCTTCACGCAGCATTCGGATCTGTTCCTGCCTTTGTTTTTCGTCATTGGCGTTCTCTTCGTGACCGGGCTGGTGAATTCGTGGAACATGCTCGACGGCGTCGACGGGCTTGCTGGCGGCACGGCAGGTGTCTCGCTGATCTGGCTGATGATCGTGGCGATATTCGCCGGTGTCGGCGACATCATCGCGCCGCTTCAGGCACTCTGCGTATGCCTCTGTGCTTTTCTGGTTTTCAACATGCGCGGTCCATGGCGTGCACGGGCGAGCATCTTCCTCGGTGATGCGGGCAGTACTGCGCTGGGTGCGACGATTGCCTATGTGATCGTCCTGTTGGCGACCAAGAGCAGTGCCGTCTCGTTTCCGGCTTTGTTGTGGATCGTTATTCTGCCGATCACCGATACGCTCAGCCTGATTGTCCGTCGTATCATGCACGGGCGCAGTCCAATGTCAGCCGATCGCTGGCACTTTCATCATCTGCTCCTGGATTACGGTTTTACGCCGGCAGCGGCAACGAACACGCTGGTCGTTATTTCCTTCATCTGCGGCGGAATCGGTTTTGCCGGAATAAAAGCCGGTGTTCCGGCGGAAATGATGGCAGCTGGCCTTCTGATACCGATTGCTCTTCATACCGCGTTCGTCCTTGCCGCGACGGGTTATTTCTCAAAAACCTGGCTTCACAGGGGCAGCAACTTCGATCTCTACCGCGAGGCAGCACGTCTCCCGGTCGCTGCCACCGCCGCGACGGAGCCAAGGGCGATACAAACGCCGAGTGAAGAGTAATGGCATCATGAAATCGCCGTGGCCCGGAACGCGAAGTCCCTCAAAGCCCGTTTCGAAACAACGGACCTGGCATTGGCGCATGTCGCGCAACATCGAAAAAAACTGGCTGCCTAAACGCAACTGGTACTGCCTCGGCATCATCATCTTCAGTGCGGTCGGCCTGTACGGGCTGTCCCTGGTTTCCGCAGGATCTCTTCTCGTCGTGGAGGATCCGCCCGCCCAAGCCGATGTCATCGTGGTTCTCGGCGGTGACGGGCCTCCTCGAGCTACTCAGGCGGCGAAACTCTGGCATGACGGACTAGCGCCCCTCGTTCTGGTGACAGGCTATGGGGATTGCGACTTCATCCGTGACATGCTGGTGCGGTTGGGGGTCAATGTCGAAGCCATATCGAAAGAATGTCTTTCGCTCAGCACATGGGAAAACGCGACCTTCTCAGAGCCGATACTGATTGAAATGCGAGCAAGGCGCGCGATCCTCGTCACGAGCTGGTTTCATTCACGCCGCGCGGTGAAGCGCTTTCGGTTTGTGATGCCTCAAATCGAGTGGATTTCGCTTCCTGCGCACAGTGCCGTGCCGCTGTGGCGGCTTGCCTTCAGCGCCGACGGTGTGCAGGTTTTCAAAGAATACGCCAAAACAGTCTTTTACGACCTCAGGAGCAGTTTCGTGCGGGATTTGCCGCCGGTTCAAGCGGGACTCGCCTCATGAACACGCTTCTGGTTTTTTGCCTCTTCGGTGGTGTTGTCCTGCTCATCTGTTGGGGAATGATGCGCCGGGAACGAATTTACGAGTTCCCTTTCCTGACGGGCGTCATCACGTTCAGTTTCATCTTGCCCCAGGTTCCCGGCCTTGCGTCTGAAAGGTTCCTGCCGGAAGGCGCGTTTGCCAGAACCGCCATCTTCATGATGCTGTGCCTCTTCATGTGCTGGTGGGGATGGAGCAGAAAGGCAAGACCCTTTGCATTCTTCCGGATCGATTTCGATGAGACACGTTTGCTCCTCGTCGCAGCCGTTCTTTCAGTCGCCGGTGCCTATTTCTATTTCATGCTTAGCCGACTGCCGGGAGAGCTGACCATCGCAGTGCAGATGACCGGTGTCCCTGTCATGTACATCTTCTTTTCGCGGCTGTTGAGCTATGGTCTCGCCATTGCCGTGCTTTGCCTTGCGCGACGATTTTCCTGGCTGGCGGTGGCCGTCCTTGCGTTTGATCTGGTCTTTTATCTGGATCGCATCGTCATCACCGGAAAGCGCGCCGAGGCCGTGGAACTCATCATGATGTTCGCGCTGGCATGGTGGTTTTACAAGGGATGGGCCATCCCGCGGATCTTCGTCATCATTGCGCTTGTTCTCGGCACGCTCACGATGAACAGCATGGGCGATTACCGCGCCATCACCAAGGCCAACGACGCGCCCGTCTGGGATGACATCAAGAAAATAGATGTCATCGGCAATCTTCAAAAAGTCTTCCGGGATGGCGGGGACGAGATGCGCAATGCGATCATGCGGATCGACAATACCGCAAACACGCTGCAATTCGATTACGGCAAGTTCCACTGGAACAGGCTGGTGTTCAACTTCGTGCCCGCGCAACTCGTGGGCGTTGAGGTCAAGCAATCCTTCATGCTGCCGGTACCGGTACAATCGCGCGACTACAATCCGGTCCTCGGCACGACGGAGACCGGGATGGCGGACGCCTTCGGATCGTTCTGGTATCTGGGAGCGTTCAAGTTTTTCCTGCTCGCCTATCTGGTGCGCCGGATCTGGGTGACCGCCAACACGGGCGAGTTTGCCGCGCAATTCACCTATCTCCTGTCTATCATACCTTCCATGCACGCCATATCGCACCAGACCGACTGGGTTCTCATGGTCTGGGTGCATATGCTGATGTTCGCAGCGCCGGCGCTGGCATTTGCCGTCATACCCGCGCGCGTACAGCAGCGCCGGTACGAAATACCATCTTTGACGTCTCAGGCCGGAGGATAGGCGATGCGTTCACGATACGACGATCCCGGTTTTCAGCATGCGACGACGCCCCTGCCGCGCTTCGGGGGTCCGACCTTTGCATTGCATTTCCGATTGAAACGACTGGTCTGGATGATCGTCTGGCGGCTTCTTGCCTCCTGGACGCCGCCGCCTATGCGCCGCTGGCGCAATTTTCTCCTGCGCAGTTTTGGCGCGCGCCTGGACGCCACGGCAATGGTGTATTCCAGCGTGATTGTGTGGTGGCCGGGGCATCTCGTCATGGAACGCCATGCATCTCTCGGGCCTGGCGTGATCTGTTACAACGTCGACATGATCACCATCGGCCCCTATGCCTCGGTTTCACAACGTGCCCATCTGTGCACCGGATCGCATGATGTTCAGGATAGCGCGTTTCCCCTTGTGAAGCGGCCTGTGGTGATCGAGGAGGACGCCTGGGTGGCTGCGGAAGCCTTCGTCGGTCCCGGTGTCGTCGTCGGGAAGGGGGCAGTGCTCGGCGCACGCTCCGTCACGGCGAAGTCTCTGGAGCCGTGGACGATCTATGTCGGCAACCCGGCAAGACCCGTCGGCTCCCGCCGTCAAGACGCGGCGGCCTCCAACGCGCTCAGCCGATAGCCCTCCAGCGTCGCTTGGGCGATAGACGGCCAGGTGAATTTTTCCAGCACAAGCCGGCGACCGTTTTCACCCATCGTTCTCGCCTTGGCGGGGTTGCTGAGCACGGTTGCCAAGCCCTTGGCAACTTCGGCTGCGTCAACCGCGACGATGACCCCGGCATCGGCAGAACCCACCTCGGGAAAGTGGCACTGGTCGGTGATCACCACAGGTGTGGCACAGGCAAGCGCTTCGGTGATCGCCATGCTGAAACCCTCCTGCCGGCTTGGCAGACAGAAGCAGTCTGCATCGACCATGGCTTGGAGCTTTGCTTCACCGTAAATGGCCCCGACCATAAAGACGCGGTTGCGAATATTCAGCTTGTTGACCAGATGCATGAACTGGCCCTCGGCTCCACCCGGTGGGCCTGCCACGACGAGATCGACATCGACATAGGTTTCACAGATAGCCGCAAAGGCCGAGGCAAGAATATCGATACCCTTTTTGACGTGGAGGCGGGACAGAAACAGAATGTAACGCCTGCCATGCGCCAGGGCAATTTTCCGCTTGAAATGCCCCCGGGCGGGAAGAGGATCGAACTCCTCGGCAAAAACGCCGTTCGGTATGATCAGATTGCGTGCGTGGAATTTCAGCGGCGCAACAGCTGCCATTTCATCGATGTTCAGCAGATGCAGAAACGCCGCCTCGTTCAGCATCTTGCGATAGCAGAGCATCAAGGCAATCTTCTTCTTCCACGATCTCTGCCCGAGGCTCCAGTGATCCAGCATGCCGGCAGGGCAAATGCAGTAGGGTACGCCAGCGGCGCGGGCGAGCTTGGAAGCATAGAGCAGAAAGGGCTCCCAGACGCCGTGAATATGCATGAAAGAGGCATCTTTCAGCAGGGCTTTCAGTACACGTCGGCCACTGAAGCAGAACAGCGTCTCCATGCTCCCGGCCGGCGGCAGCAGGTGCCAGTGGACATGCTCGAAATGTGGTATGCTGCGGCCGATTTCCTTGACCTGTGCCTCAATCGCGGCGTCGCCATGGCTGACGATATGTACATCAAGGCCGAGGCCCGCCTGTGCGGCGGCAAGGCGCATGGCAACGGCTTGTAACCCGCCGTATTTGGGATCGATCGCAGCGATGACGTGGATGATCTTCATATGTCTTTGCTCCCCAACTATCGCGCTTCATCCGCCAGGCAAAGACCCGCAGGCTTCGACAGATGTGGCCCGGAAAGCGCAGCGAGAAGCCGTTCCCCATAAGACTCCACGGTATGTTCGGCCGCGCGCAGAAGGGCATTGGCGGACATGGTCCGCCTCAGCTCGGGATTGTCGGCGAGCGCACGCACGGCAGTTGCGATAGCTTCTGCATCGCAGACAGGAAGGATGAAACCTTCGATGCCATCGCGCACGACAGTGCCGGTGTTCTCCGTTGTTATCACTGGCAGGCCGGCTGCCAGCGCCTCATAGACGGCGGTCGCAGACCCTTCGCAAAGCGACGGCAGCAGGAAGACATCCGCCCACCGAAACTCCTCGATGATCTGCGCGCGCGGCACGATCCCTCTCAGTTCAACCCACTGCGATATCTGTTGCTTGACGTCATCGTGTGCGCGAACGCGGCCCGCCATCCGGAAGCGGGCACGATCCTCCATCAGTCGGGCGGCTTCCACGACATAGGGCGACCCCTTGCGCAATCCGACTTCGCCCACGGTCAGAACCCTGATCGGTCCTGGCATGCGTGCTTGTCTGTCGATCGCAGCGGCAGCATTGACTCCATAGGGAACGACCACACACCTGGCTTGCGGCCCACCGCACGCGACAACGTGCTTGCGAACAAATTCCGACGGGCAGACAATGACATCCGCAAGCTGCCACTCCGCTTTCTCCCGGTCGGCGAATAGGCGCGCGTGCGGATTATCCTGCGCCGGGCCGGTCCATTCGGGAAACCGCGCCATCTCCTGTGCCAAAAGCATTTCGACAACGTCACGGGGCGCGATCATCTGCTCGACTGCGGTCCAGAGGCCCTGTTGCTTTGCTGCCCTCATCTGTTCAAGTGCGTCGCCGCTGAAGGCATAGAGCCCAGCCGCGCCATGGAAGCCGCGCCGGGCCACCATCTCTGAAAAAACTGATCCGGCCCAGATCGCGTGAGAGGTCTCTTCCACAACGTCTCTGGCGCGCATGTGGCGCAGCACGGAACGGAGGCCAAAGCCGGAAAACACGGTCGTCAGCGCCGTCGGCACGCCTTTGGGCAGCCGACCCGCCAAACGTCTGACCGGTGGCGGGTAAAACGTCGCCGGAAACGAATTGACGATTCTCGGCCAGCCTTTGGTCGCGCATATGTCGGTATAAAAATGTGCCAACCTGCCAGCGGATGCAAATATTCTCGGTACGGCATAATGCATGCGGGCGCCGAGCTGACTGACGACGACTTTGTCTTTCATGGCGAGATACCTTGAGCGAGAGGGGCCCCGGAAGGCGCGACAGTCCGCAGCCTGGCGATCAGTCCTTCCCAGGCGTCTGCCGCCCTTTCTCGGGAGTAGTCGGTACAAAGCAGCCGCCTTGCCGCATCCCCCATTTCTGCCGCGGTGTTCGGGTTGTCGCAGAGCTTTTCGATGATGCTGCAGAGCTTATCGGTCTCGCCGATCTCGACGTTGCTGCCGCACCCTTTGGCTCTTAGAACGCGTGGTACCTCTCCATCATGATCGCCAACGAAGATTGTCGGCCTCCCGGCCGCCAGGATGCCATAGAATTTGCTTGGAATGATGCAATGTTCCAGTTCCGGCAGCAGTGAGACGAGATGTACATCAGCAACGCTGAGGCTTTCAGCCAGTTTCTCAACGGGCTGCAGCGGCTTGAAGATGACGTTCTGAAGACCGAGATCCCGAACGGCGGTTTTCACAGCCGCGTGCTGGTGTCCGCCGCCAATGAGAAGGAACCGAATATCTGCCCGGTGCTCCAGACGTTTTGCCGCTGCCAGCATAGTGCCGAACTCATGCGCCCGCCCGAAGTTTCCTGAATAACCCACGACAAACACATCCTGCAGTCCCCACGCTTTCCGCAGGCTGTTATCCTGGGGCGAGACGGGATAGATTTCCTCCCCATCCGACCAGTGATGCAGGACGCTGACGTGGTCTTTTGAGATGCCTTGCGTGAAAATGAATTCGGCCATCTTGTCGGTCGGGCAGACGACCATGCCGGGGGATCGCAGAGACCAGTTGCGCGCCTGCGTCAGCCATGGCCCAACCCACCGTGCGCGTTTCCTGAAAAATCCAAGCTCCGTTGCTGTCTCCGGAAAAAGGTCCATGATCCAGTTCACCATGAGCGCCCCCTTGAGGCGGATCGCAACGCTGCTCATGACGGAAAGGAGCGGAGGATCGGTGCAGACAACCACCGTATCCGTCGCCCGAACGTTGCGCAGGAGCCAAACGAATGCCAGCACCTGAAAGAGAAGATAATCAATGCTGCGGCGCATGAGGCTGTGCCGACCGAAACGGCCGCTCGCAAGCCGTACGATAGCAATCCCTCGAACTGTGTCTGTTGCGGGCAGGACGCTGCCCGGGTGATCATGGATTTCGCGACTTGCAACGACAATCACATCCAGTCCGCGCTGGGCCATTGAAAAGGCGAGCGATGATATCATGCGGCTCGTTGCCGACTGGTCGGGAAAGCCGTATCTGTTCAGGAAGATCATCCTCACGCTTTTTTCTCCCCAAATATTCCGTTTGAAGGAGCATTCTTGGCGACGCGAAAACGGGCGGCAAGCTGGTCGTAAGGACTAGTGAACTCACGATACGGAGAGGCCCATACTCCAAAGTTGGCGCCTTCCTATCCTTTTGGTAGCGGAATGCGGGATGACGCCCTTATGGGTTATCGAATCCAAAAAAATGCTAGCGATTTGAAAGGCAGAGGCTCGGTCTCCTTTGCACGCTGCTTTCGGGCCGTTGCCGGGTGCAGCCGCCATTAGCCGGCATGGCAGGCCCACGCTAGACCAGATTGACCGCGGGTTCAGCATTGCCATCGACGTCAGCTTTTTGTTTCTCGATGCAAGCAAACCCGCTGACATCACCAGCATCGCTTGGGTGGCGCGATCTGGCTCGCCTGCCAATCGAACCTCAACTTAAACTGCGGCTGAGGTTCGTACTCTCCCGCGCTCGGCGTCCTCCAGCCCAATCAGGCCGCAAGCCGTTGCTCGGCAAGTTTGACCCAATAGGAGATGCCGTAAGCGATCGCGTCGTCGTTGAAATCATAGCCGGGATTGTGGAGGCCTGCTGAGTCGCCGTTGCCGATGAAGATGAAGCAACCGGGGCGTTCTTTCAGCATGAAGGAAAAATCTTCGCCTGCCATGGACGGATCGACATCGGGATCGACGTTGCGCTCACCGGCTACGTCCCGCGCGACGGCGATGGCGTGATCTGTCTCTTCGGAATGGTTGAAGGTCACCGGGCAATAGCGCTCATAGAGGACGTCCGCTTCCGCGCCATTGGCAAGCGCAATGCCTTCCGCCATCTGCTTGATGCGCTCCTGCGCCAGATCGCGCACCGTTTCGTCAAGACTGCGGACCGTGCCGGCAATCACCGCCTCGTTGGGAATGATGTTATGGCTGGAGCCCGCGTGAAACCGGGTGACGGAGACGACAACCGAGCGGATGGGGTCGGCGTTGCGTGAGGCAATCATTTGCAGGTTGCCGACGATCTGTGCGCCGATGGTGATTGGATCGATGGTCCGGTGAGGCTGGGCAGCATGGCCGCCGCGGCCCTTGACGGTGATCGAAAACTTATCAGGTGCGGCCATGATGCCGCCCTTGCGGATGGCGAAGGCACCCAGCGGAATGCCCGGCATATTGTGCATGCCATACACTTCGTTGATGCCGAAACGGTCCATCAGGCCATCTTCGACCATGGCGAGCGCGCCGGCGCCGCCTTCTTCCGCCGGCTGAAAAATGACAGCGATCGAGCCGGCAAAATTGCGGGTCTCGGTGAGGTATTTCGCTGCGCCGAGAAGCATCGCGGTGTGGCCGTCGTGGCCGCAGGCGTGCATGGCGCCGGGCGTTTTCGATGCCCAGGCTTTGCCGGTTTCTTCGACGATGGGCAGCGCGTCCATATCTGCCCGAAAGCCGATCGTGCGGTTGCCTGGAAGATTGCCCCTGATGATTCCGACCACACCTGTGCGCCCGATCCCGGTCACGATTTCGTCAACGCCAAAGGACTTCAGCTTCTCCGCAACAAAGGCCGCGGTGTTGTCGACGTCATACAAAATCTCGGGATTTTCATGCAGGTGATGCCGCCATTCGCTGACTTCCTGCTGGAGTTCGGCGGCTCTGTTCAAAATCGGCATTCGTTCATTCCTGGGTTCATCGGTACGGCGTGTCGTAAAACTCCATCCTCCGTGGTGGATAGTGCGCCGCATAATTGACGTAATCAATGTACTTTGCCATTGCTAGGACATATATGGTGAATATTGCCATTCCCCGACTGAAGACGGGAATTCGAGGACTAGCCTTGCCACAGACTTTCAAATCGCCAACCGCCGCCCGCCGGCTTTCCGCAGCCATTGCCATCATCACCGCAGGCGTCGTCGCTGCTGCCCCTGTGGCCAATGCCAATCCGAAAATGGTGATCGATGTCAAAACCGGTAAGGTGATCTCGCATCAGGAAGCCTTCCGCAAATGGTATCCTGCGTCGCTGACCAAGTTGATGACCGCCTATATCGCATTCTCGCAGATGAAGGCCGGCAAGATCAGCCCGCAGACCGAAGTGGTGATGAGCAAGAAGGCCGCCGACCAGCCCGCCTCCAAGATGTATTTCAAGCCTGGCCAGAAGCTGACGATGGACAGCGCGCTCAAGCTGCTGCTGATCAAGTCTGCCAACGACATTGCGGTTGCGATTGCCGAGACCATCGGCGGCACCACGGATAATTTCGTAGCGCAGATGAATGCGCAGGCGCAGCGCCTCGGCATGAATTCCACGCATTACGTGAACCCCAACGGCCTGCCAGGCAAAGGCCAGTACACGACGGCCCGCGACCTGGCGCTGCTGGCCCTGATCATCAAACGCGAATTCCCCGAATATGCCCATTATTTCTCGCTTGAGGGCGTTACCACGGGCAAGAAGAATTACGCCAATTTCAACATGCTCGTCGGTCGCTTCGATGGTGCCGATGGCATGAAGACCGGCTTTATCTGCGCTTCCGGGTTCAACCAGGTGGCATCGGCCGTGCGCAACGGCCGCTCCATCATCACCGTGGTGCTGGGGGCCGATAGTCTGGCGGGTCGAACCGATCAGTCGGCCGATCTTTTGCAGATGGGCCTGACGTCTCCTTCCGGTCAGGGTGTTTCGCTTGCCTCGCTTGCCCCCTATGGTGATACCGCCGAGGTCAACGATATCAGCGCCGAAATCTGCAACCCGAAGGCGGCCAAAATCCGCAGTGAGGGACGCGACGAAGCAGGCCGCATGGTCATCCATTCGCCCTATGTGCAGGAAATGACCCGCCCGCCGGAATATTCCTTCGCCGGTCTTATACCGGGCAGCGAGACGGTCGCGGTTAATGCGCCCAAAGGCGCGGCCGCAAAGGGGCAGTTGGCGAACGTCCCGATCCCGATCCCACGGCCCACATTCTGACGGACGGGCGAAGGTGCCGGCACAGGTCTGTCGGCTGCCATGCCGTTTGGGTATTCGCAGGTCGATCATGTTATGATATTACAGTGTTGCTCGCGGTTGCCAGCCTCGGGCGATTTGTTTTAGCTTTACGCCGTTGCGGGTTTTGCTTCCTGAACTGACTTCCCCAAAGCGGCAATCAACATATAGGCCAGACATGTCTCGCGATCGTATCCCGGTCTCCATTATCACCGGATTTCTCGGCGCCGGAAAATCGACTCTGCTCAATCGGCTCCTCAAGGACCCTGACATGAGCGACGCGGCGATCATCATCAATGAATTCGGCGATGTCAGCATCGATCACATGCTGGTCGAGAGCGCGGGCGAGGGCATCATAGAACTGGCGGAAGGATGCCTTTGCTGCACCGTGCGCGGTGAGCTGGTGGACACGCTGGCGGAACTGATGGACGGTATCCAGACCGGCAAGCTGAAACCGGTGAAGCGTGTGGTCATCGAAACGACCGGCCTTGCCGATCCTGCTCCCGTCATGCAGTCGGTCATGGGTAACCCGGTCATTGCGCAAAATTTCGTGCTTGTCGGCATGGTCACTGTGGTGGATGCCGTGAATGGCCTCTCCACGCTCGACAATCATCAGGAAGCTGTAAAACAGGTGGCTGTGGCCGACCGTCTCGTGGTGACCAAACGAGCGCTGGCCGGTGACGCCGCGATTGCGGCATTGACGACCCGCCTACAGGCGCTCAATCCGCGCGCGATAATCGAGGACGGCGACAAAACCGACTGGAGCGCAGCTGGTCTGCTCGATAATGGCCTTTACGATGCCGGCAGCAAGACCGCCGATGTTAGCCGTTGGCTAGGCGAAGAGGCGCTGCACGATCACCACCACCATGATCATGCCCACGATCATCATCATCATCATCATGACCACGATGATCACCATCATGGCCACGACGTGAACCGCCACGATGCATCCATTCGTTCCTTTTCCATCATTCACGACGAGCCGATAAGCCCAATGGCCATCGACATGTTCGTGGATTTGCTGCGCTCGGCGCATGGTGAAAAGCTTCTGCGCATGAAGGCGATTGTGAAGCTCACGGACAATCCGGGCAGGCCATTGGTGCTCCATGGCGTGCAGACGATTTTTCACGCGCCGGAGCGTCTTTCCGCCTGGCCGGACCCCGCCGATCAGCGCACGCGCATGGTGCTGATTACGAAGGATTTGCCGGAGGCTTTCGTCAAGGACCTCTTCGCTGCCTTTGCCAGCGCTCCGGGTATCGATCGCCCCGACGGGCAGGCGCTGACGGATAATCCTTTGGCGATATCGGGCTTCCGGTTTTAGGTCGCGCGACCGCGTCAAAAGGCGTCCTGCCCGCCCTTCACAATCCGAAACCGATGGCCCTTATCCAGCGCCGTCGTCTCCACCAGACGATGCCCATCCTCATTGCACATATGCGCAATATCGATCACCGCCAAAGGATCGGTCGTCTCGACGGTGAGAACATCCCCCGTTTTCAGCGTTGCGAGCTTCTTGCGGCTTCTCAAAACCGGAAGGGGGCATTTAAGCCCCCTCAAATCATAGACGATATCGTTCGTCGCGGTCATTCCTTGGCCCAGAACTTCCAGAACGGCTTCTTTTCGGGTGCTTCCGGCGCCGGGGCACCGGAATAGGCAAGTGGGTTCATGGCTGGCACCGGAACGCTCTGGGCAGAAGCGCCAGTCTGGCCGGCTGCTGCAGGCGTAGCCGAGGCAACCATTGTCGGGGTAGCTGGGGCGGGATTCGATTGCGGCGCCGTGGCCGGTTGGGTAGCGGAAGGACGAGGGCCACGCAGCGCCGAGGCGGTTGCGGTGGTCGCTGGCGAAGACGACGTCACCTGCTGCGCCTTCTTCTCCATCAGCGCGGCATATTCCGTTTCCTTCATCAACTTGCCGGCCTTCAGCGCCGAGCCGGTCGGGGCATAGGCGGGTTCGCGGCCTTTGCGCTTTTCCGCCACCAGCGCCTTGCGCTCGGCTTCGCTCGGGTCGTACCAAGCCATGCCTTCATATTTCTTCATCGCCTTTTCATAGGCGAGATCGTAGGTCTTCTCATAGCTCGAAAGCGCGCTCACGAGCGCGGGCGGTGTGCTCATTGGCGGGCACTGGGCCGATGCGTTGAAGCTGCCGCCTTCGGTTTGCTGGTTGAAGACGTATTTCTTCTCGCAGACATTCACTTCGGGCGGACGTTTGGTGACTTCGAAATTGTCGTAGCCGACCTTCAGCATCTTCCAGAATTCGAGGTGCTCGCTCTTGCGATGACGGGCCATGTTTTCCGCCGTCATGCGGAAAGGAAATGCCTGCAGCTGAACCGTCTTCTGGCCGCCCTTGAAGGCATCGCGGGCAAAACCGTAGATTTCCAGAATCTGCGCATCCGTCATCGAATAGCAGCCTGACGATGAGCAGGCGCCGTGGATCATCAAATTGGTGCCGTTGCGGCCATTGGCAGCGTCGTAGCGGTTCGGGAAGCCGGTATTGATGGCGAGATAATATTTCGAATTCGGGTTCAGATGCGCGGGGGTGAGGTTGTAGAAACCTTCGGGCGCCTGCCGGTCGCCTTCTTTTACCTTGGGGCCGAGTTTTCCAGACCATGCACAGATTTGGTATTCGGCAATCTTGTCAAAACGGTTGTCGCGCTTGGCCTTCCAGATTTCGAGCGCACCTTCTTCCTTGAAGATGCGGATCATGATCGGCGATGTGCGGTCCATGCCCTTCTTGTCGATCTCGGCCAGAATGGACGGAGACAGTGGGTAATCGACCTTGTTCTTGATGTGCGACACATCCCGCTCGACGGTTTCGAGCGTGTCGTTGCATCCGGCAAGAACGAGCGCGGTACAGGCAAGAAGTGCAAAATGTGTCAAACGCATGATCTGATCCGAAAGACGATGGCACGAATTGACGGCAGTTCTATACCGTTCCGTGTGCAATTTAAATACGGTATTAACCGTTTACATCTTCTTAACTGAAATCGGATCCGCCCCCGCGGCGACCGATCCATCTTTTGATGTGACCGGACTATGGCCGAGTTGGGGCGATAGCGGCGGAAATTAAGGCCGGAGTCAAATTGTTCTGGCTTTCCTTCGAGCCGCCAAAACAATCTGACTCTTTCTTTAGACGCTTTTTCCGGACGTAAAACCGCTGTGCGCTTTTACTGGAAATGGTCTAGAGGTTACGGCCGATATCCAGGAATTTCTGGCGGCGTTCGGCCCGCAGCTGCGTGCCCGAGCGCTGGGAAAGGTCGGCCAGAGCCCTGGCGATAACGTCACCCGTCGCGTTGATGACGGTTTCGGGAGCCCGGTGCGCGCCACCGATCGGTTCCGGAATGATCCCGTCGATGACGCCCAGCGATTTCAGATCTTCCGAGGTGATCTTCATGTTGGTCGCGGCTTCCTTGGCGCGGGTCGAATCGCGCCAGAGGATGGAAGCGGCGCCTTCCGGCGAGATCACCGAATAGATCGCATGTTCAAGCATGTAGACGCGGTTGCCTGTAGCGATCGCGATCGCGCCGCCCGAGCCGCCTTCACCGATGACGACGGAGACGATCGGCACCTTCACGTTCAGGCACATTTCCGTCGAGCGGGCGATGGCTTCGGCCTGACCGCGCTCTTCAGCGCCGACGCCGGGATAAGCGCCGGCCGTATCGATGAGCGTGACGACCGGCAGCGAGAAGCGGTCGGCCAGTTCGAGAACGCGGATCGCCTTGCGGTAACCTTCCGGGCGCGGGCTGCCGAAATTGTGCTTCAGGCGGCTCTTGGTGTCATTGCCCTTTTCCTGGCCGATGATGGCGACGGGCTGTCCGTTGAAACGGGCAAGACCGGCCTGAATGGCGGCGTCTTCGGAAAATTTGCGGTCGCCGGCAAGTGGCGTGAAATCCGTGAACAGCGCCTTGGCGTAATCGACGAAATGCGGGCGCTGCGGATGGCGCGCGACCTGCGTTTTCTGCCAGGCGTTCAGCTTGGAATAGATGTCCTGCATCGCGTCGTTGACGCGCGATTCCAGGCGGTTGATCTCCTCCGAGGTGTCTATGCTCTCGTCTTCATCGGCAAGCTTCTTCAGCTCGATGATCTTGCCTTCAAGGTCCGAGATAGGTTTTTCGAAGTCGAGATAATTGTGCATGAGATCCGTTTCCGATCGTTTTGCGCAAGGTTTGACCGGGTTATCCGGCGGTTCCGGTCGCTCTAATCAAGGTTTTTGCCCTGTTTGGCAAGGGGGTGATGTGTTTGTACCAGCTCTTGCAGCCGTTCTTCCAATACATGTGTATAGATTTGTGTCGTGGAAATGTCGGAATGGCCGAGCAGTTCCTGCACCGCACGCAGATCCGCACCGTTCTGCAAGAGGTGGCTTGCAAAGGCATGACGCAACACGTGCGGCGACACTGCAGAAGGAGAAAGGCCGGCCCGCATGGCGATCTCCTTGAGGTCACGGGCGAAGACTTGGCGGGGCAAGTGGCCTTCTTTGCTGTTGGACGGGAAGAGCCACGGGCTGTCCGCAACGTCCGCCTTTTTCGGCGCCTTGCCGTTTTCGCGTAACAGCGCCTTTCGGGCAGCCTCGTATTTTTCCATCGCCTCGATCGCCGCTCGGGAAAGAAGAACCATCCTGTCCTTGTTGCCCTTGCCGCGGATCATCAGGAAACGCCCTTCCTGACGCAGCACCTTGACCGGCAGAGAAACCAGTTCGCTGACACGCATGCCGGTTGCATAAAGCAGTTCGAGAAGCAGATGCATGCGGATGCGGGCGAGCTGGCCGGGACCCTCCGTTGCTGCCTCTTGCGCCGCAAGGCCCAGAAGCCTGTTCACGTCTGCGACGCTCATCGTCTTCGGCAGGGCAAGGCCCCTCTTGGGCGCATCGATGATCCCGGTCGGGTCGTCGCTGCGCAGTCCTTCCGAATAGAGGAAGCGATAGAATTGCCGCATGGATGACAAGCGGCGCGCCTGGGAGGTCGCGGCAAAACCTTGGGCGGACAGGTGGGTCAGATAAGCGGAGAGATCAGGCGTCTGGGCCTCTGTCAGAGATTGGCCGCGACCACCAAGAAATTCCCGAAGATCCGTCAAGTCACGCTCGTAGGATGCGAGCGTGTTGGTGGCGGCACCCCGCTCGGCGCTCATCATTTCCAGAAAGCTTTCAAGCCGCGCGCCGTCGCGCCCTGCCAACTGGCGTTCGCTCATGGGGTGCGCCGCGCCGGTTCTGTCGCCGGCGGGTTCAGCCGCTCGGAGGGAATACGCACGGTCACTTCGCGGTCGCGGGGCTGAACGACCATGACAAGCAGCACCATGCCGCCATAGATCAGCCCCGCGATGGTCGCCAGTATCATCGTGAAGCGGAAGAGGGTGGGCATGGCGGCTCCGTGCAGGTGGCGATCAAACGTATATGCGGTGCGGCGAAAGCGGCGACAAGATCAAATTGCAAGCTCCGTCCACGCCGCATGCGGCGATCATTGTGATTCACCGCCATTCAGGCAGCAATTTGGCTTGACGCTTCGTAAACATTTGCAGATATCCATGCCAAACGGGCTTTCAAATTTATGAATGAAACGAATTTATCCGTCCCGGCCACACTCGGGGAGCAAGCGCGGGCAAGGCTCGGACGGCGAAACATCGTCTTCGTCGGGCTGATGGGGGCTGGAAAATCGGCAGTGGGCCGCATGGTCGCCCAGCAGCTCAGGGTTCCTTTCATTGATACGGATGTCGAGATCGAGCGCGTGTCGCGCATGACGATTTCGGAGCTTTTTGCCACCTATGGGGAAGAGGAATTCCGGGCGCTGGAAACGCGGGTCATCAAGCGCCTGCTGCGTGGCGGTCCCAAGGTCGTCTCGACGGGCGGCGGCGCCTTCATCAACGACAATACCCGCGCTCATATCAGGCGGGGCGGCATTTCGCTGTGGCTGAAAGCCGATCTTGAGGTTCTGTGGGAGAGGGTCAACAAGCGTGACCATCGCCCGTTACTGAAGACGGAAAACCCCAAGGCTACGCTCGCTGCCCTGATGGAGAAGCGCTATCCGATCTATGCGGAGGCCGACATCACCATTGAATCTCGTGATGTTCGCAAGGAAATCATCGCTACCGAAGTGCTGACGGCTATTGCCGGCTTTAAACAGAAAGACTGACCACCATGACGCCTTCCGAAATCCATGCCGATGAACGTCTCGTCCACGTGCCGCTTGGCGAGCGCGCGTATGACATTCTGATCGGGGCGGGATTGATCGGCAGGGCAGGCGGTGAAATCTCGGCACGGCTTAAGGGTAAACGCGCGGCGATCGTCACGGACGAGCATGTCGCGCCGCTTTATCTCGAAGGTCTCATGGACGGATTGCAGACGGATGGCATCGAGGCCGTCTCGCTGACCCTGCCGGCAGGTGAAAAGACCAAGAGCTTCGAGCATCTCATGACGGTCTGCGATGCAGTTCTCGCTGCACGCGTGGAGCGCAACGATGCGGTGATCGCGCTGGGCGGCGGCGTGATCGGCGATCTCGCTGGTTTTGCGGCAGGCATTGTGCGCCGCGGCGTCCGCTTCGTGCAGATACCGACCTCGCTTCTGTCGCAGGTCGATTCCTCCGTCGGTGGCAAGACCGGCATCAACAGCCGCCACGGCAAGAACCTTCTCGGTGTTTTTCACCAGCCTGATCTGGTCCTGGCCGATACGGCGGTGCTCGATACGCTCAGTCCGCGCGAGTTCCGCGCCGGCTACGCCGAAGTCGTCAAGTACGGTCTGATCGACAAGCCGGATTTCTTCTTCTGGCTGGAAAAGAACTGGGACGAAATCCGCACCGGCGGCCCCGCTCGCATTCAGGCGATTGCGACGAGTTGCCAGGCGAAGGCAGATGTTGTCGTGGCCGACGAGAAGGAAAATGGCGTGCGCGCCCTTCTGAATCTCGGCCATACCTTCGGTCACGCGCTGGAAGCGGCAACCAATTACGATAGCACGCGGCTGGTGCACGGCGAAGGCGTCGCCATCGGCATGGTGCTGGCCCACCAGTTCTCCGCTCGCCTCAACCTCGCCAGCCCTGACGATGCCGCGCGCGTCGAGGCGCATCTGAAGGCTGTCGGGTTGCCAACGACAATGAAGGATATTCCCGGCGAATTGCCGCCGGTCGAGACGCTGATGGCGGCGATCGCGCAGGATAAAAAGGTCAAGGGCGGCAAGCTCACCTTCATCCTCACCCACGGCATTGGCCAGTCCTTCGTGGCGGATGATGTGGCGGCGTCCGAGGTGCAGTCATTCCTGTCGGAGAAGCATCCGGGGTGAACTAACACGAAGGGGCTTGCTCCCGGCTCTGGTGACAACCTTAGCCTAGAACCTCACCGCTTCCCCGGGCGCAGCTGCCTCGATCGCGAGCGCATGCAGCCCAGCGTCGAGTTCCGGCTTCAAAAGCGCGTTGATTGCCCGGTGCCGTTCGATGCGGGACTTGCCGGAAAAGCTCTCCGACACTATCTGGACACGCATATGCGTTTCGCCGGTACCTGTGATATCGGGCTGGTGGCCCGCATGCATCTGGCTTTCATCGACGACCCTCAGGCGCTCCGGTGAAAAGCTTTCCCGAAGCTTGGTTTCTATGCGCTCTCGCAGAGACATTCGAAGGGCTCCAATTCTGTTTGCCGGTCTTTGAAGGGGGCTCCCTAAAAGCCTGTAACATTCCTTTTTGTCAATTCTTGTTGTGCGGCTTTTCGCACCCCATAATCAGGGCATCATGAAACTGGATTCGAAATATTTCGATCGCATCCGCACGCGCCGGAAAAGGGAGCGGGAACCTGAGGTTCAGGCCCCTGTCTGCCAGTGGGACGGATGCGACAAGCCGGGCGTTCACCGGGCACCCGTCGGCCGCAATGCCGAGGGGCAATTCTTCCTGTTCTGTTTTGAACACGTGAAGGAATATAATAAAGGCTATAACTATTTTTCGGGCCTTTCCGACAGCGAGATCGCTCGTTACCAGAAGGAAGCGATCACAGGCCATCGCCCCACCTGGACGGTGGGCGTCAACAAGACTGCGCGTGACAGCCCGCTGCATTCCACGCTGCGCTCCGGTTCGGCCAGCGGCAATGCGCGTATTCGCGATCCTTTCGGCTTTACCGGCGGTTTTGCCGGCGGCGGGCGGGCAGGCGGCACCCGCATGCAGCAGGACCGCAAGCTCAAGACGCTGGAGGCAAAAGCCTTCGATACCCTCGGCCTTGCGGCCAGCGCAAAGCAGGAAGACATAAAAAGGCGCTATAAGGAGCTTGTCAAAAAGCACCATCCTGATGCTAATGGTGGCGATCGTGGTTCGGAAGAGCGTTTTCGGGCTGTTGTTCAAGCATATCAATTGTTAAAGCAGTCAGGTTTCTGCTAAGCCAACTTACGTGTTTACCGCCTGATTGATGATGTGGCCGGGTGGCTGCCGCCCGCCTTGGAGACGTGATGAGCAAAATCGACCTTGATATTTCCAACCTGCCCGACACGACAGTGTCCGTGCGGGAGGTTTTCGGCATTGATACGGATCTGCGGGTTCCCGCCTATTCCCAGGGCGACGCCTATGTACCGGACCTCGATCCCGACTATCTTTTCGACCGCGACACGACGCTCGCGATCCTTGCCGGTTTTGCTCACAACCGACGTGTCATGGTCTCCGGCTTCCACGGCACGGGTAAATCCACCCATATCGAGCAGGTGGCTGCGCGCCTCAACTGGCCCTGCGTTCGCGTCAACCTCGACAGCCATGTCAGCCGTATCGATCTCGTCGGCAAGGACGCCATCGTGCTTAAAGACGGCAAGCAGGTCACCGAATTCAAGGACGGCATCCTGCCCTGGGCCTACCAGCACAATGTCGCGCTCGTCTTCGATGAATACGACGCTGGTCGCCCGGACGTGATGTTCGTTATCCAGCGCGTGCTGGAATCTTCCGGCCGCCTGACCCTGCTCGACCAGAGCCGCGTTATCCGTCCTCACCCCGCCTTCCGCATCTTCGCGACCGCCAACACGGTGGGCCTTGGTGATACGACCGGCCTTTACCACGGCACGCAGCAGATCAACCAGGCGCAGATGGACCGCTGGTCCATCGTCACCACGCTGAACTACCTGCCGCATGAGCAGGAAGTGAACATCATCGCCGCCAAGGTGAAGAGCTTCGACAATCCAAAGGGGCGCGAAACCGTATCCAAGATGGTGCGCGTCGCCGATCTAACCCGTTCTGCCTTCATCAATGGCGACCTTTCCACCGTCATGAGCCCGCGTACCGTCATCACCTGGGCTGAGAATGCGGAAATCTTCGGCGATCTCGCCTTTGCCTTCCGCGTGACCTTCCTCAACAAGTGTGACGAGCTGGAGCGCACGCTGGTGGCCGAACAGTATCAGCGCGCTTTCGGCGTCGAGCTTAAGGAAAGCGCCGCGAACATCGTTCTGAGCGCCTGATCGTCCCCGGCTTGTCCGGAGATGATTTCGATGACTTGAAGACGTCGCGTGGCCGCGTATCGATTGATGGGCGGTCACGGTGCGTCGACAATTGACAGGAAAGACAATGGCAGCGCGTGGCGACAATTCCAGACCGAAACCGGGTACGGCTGTTGATACCGAGCCGTTGCGTCAGGCAATTGCCGGATGCGTGCGATCAGTCGCCGGTGATGCTGAAGTCGAGGTCGTTTTCGCCAATGAACGGCCAGGTCTTGCCGGCGAGCGCATGCGCCTGCCGGAAATCTCCAAGAAGCCGACCGCGCAGGAAATCGCGATAACCCGTGGCCTCGGTGATTCCATGGCGCTGCGTTTGGCCTGCCACGATGCCGACACGCACGCGGTGATGTCGCCGCAGGGCGCTGAAGCGCGGCTGATTTTCGATGCTGTCGAGCAGGCGCGCGTCGAATCCATCGGCGCACTGCGCATGCCGGGCATGGCTTCCAACATTCACGCCATGAACACGGAAAAATATGCCAAGGCGAATTTCGCCGGCATTACGAAACAGGATGACGCCCCTCTTGCCGAAGCAGTTTCACTGCTGGTGCGCGAGAAGCTGACAGGCGAAAAGCCGCCGGAAAGTGCCGGCAAGGTCCTAGACCTCTGGCGGGATTTCATCGAAGACAAGGCTGCCGGCGACCTTAACGATCTTTCCAAGGTGATCGGCGACCAGAAGGCGTTTTCGCGTCTGGTGCGCAAGATGCTGACCTCGATGCAGATGGCGGAGGATTTCGGCGACGAGGATAACGAGCCGGAAAGCCAGGAAGCGGAGTCCAACGAGGACCAGCCGCGCACCAACGAGACCGAGGAAGAGCAGGTCGAGGAAGAGGCCGGCTCCGACGCGACGCCCGCCGATGAAAACGAGGCCTCGCAGGAGGAAATGGAAGAAGGCGAGATGGACGGCGCCGAGATGTCGGATGAGGAAATGTCCGACGATCTCGACGAGGATTCCGAAACGCCCGGCGAGACCCGCCGTCCCAACAGCCCCTTCGACGACTTCAACGAGAAGGTCGACTACCGTATCTTCAGCCAGGAATTCGACGAGGAAATCCATGCCGAGGAACTGTGCGACGACGCGGAGTTGGACCGCCTGCGCGCTTTCCTCGATAAGCAGCTTGCTCATCTCCAGGGTGCCGTCGGACGATTGGCGAACCGTCTCCAGCGCCGCCTGATGGCGCAGCAGAACCGTTCCTGGGATTTCGATCTGGAAGAGGGGTACCTCGATCCGGCCCGTCTCGTGCGGCTTATCATCGACCCGATGCAGCCGCTTTCCTTCAAGAAGGAACGCGACACCAAATTCCGCGACACCGTGGTTTCGCTGGTCATCGACAATTCCGGTTCGATGCGCGGCCGTCCGATCACGGTTGCCGCCACCTGCGCCGATATTCTGGCGCGTACGCTGGAGCGCTCGGGTGTGAAGGTGGAAATCCTCGGCTTTACCACCAAGGCGTGGAAGGGTGGACAATCGCGCGAGCAATGGCTTGCCAGTGGCAAGCCAGCTTCCCCTGGCCGCCTTAACGATCTGCGCCACATCATCTACAAGTCGGCGGATGCGCCGTGGCGGCGCGCACGGCGCAATCTCGGCCTGATGATGCGCGAAGGTCTGCTCAAGGAAAACATCGATGGCGAAGCGTTGATGTGGGCGCATAACCGTCTGATCGGCCGTCCCGAGCAGCGCAAGATCATGATGATGATCTCGGACGGTGCGCCGGTCGATGATTCGACCCTGTCGGTCAATCCGGGCAATTATCTGGAACGGCATCTGCGCGCTGTGATCGAGCAGATCGAGACACGGTCGCCGGTTGAGTTGCTGGCAATCGGTATCGGCCACGACGTGACACGTTATTATCGCCGCGCCGTCACCATTGTTGACGCAGATGAACTGGCTGGCGCGATGACCGAGCAGTTGGCAGCTCTCTTCGAGGATACGAGCAGCGCTTCCGGTTCGTCGCGCAGGCTCCGCCGTGCGGGATAAGCAAGGCCGGACTTCCACCCCTCGCGGGATTCTGTCGATGGCCGCTGTCATGGCGGTCACGCTGTTTCCGGTGTCGATCGGCGCTTCTACTATCGATGTGCCGGTCAGCGTTCGCCAGTTCTCCGGCTTCGAGGTCGGCACGAGCGCGAAACGCTTCGGCAAACTGGAATTCATCGGCGGCATGGTGATGAGCTCGCCGGAGAAATTGTTCGGTGCGATATCCTCCATTCGGTTCCGCCCCAACGGTGAGGACTTTGTTGCGGTGCTGGACACCGGTCATTGGTTGACGGGCCGGGTCACCCGCGATGCGGTGGGTGCGCTGTCTGGCGTTGCCGAGACCCGTATCGCGCCGATGCTGGACATGAGCGGTCGCGAACCGCCACGCAAGATGGACATGGATGCCGAGGGCCTCGCGTTGCGTGACGGCAAGGTTTTCGTGAGTTACGAGCAACGCCACAGGATCGATATTTATGCCGATCCGGGATTTCTCTCTGCAAAACCGGTTGGGCGATTGCCTCACCTCATCCCCAATGACGAGTTGCGCCACAATGGCGGCTTGGAAACGCTGGCGGTATCGCCGAGCGCGTCGCCACTCGGTGGCGCTCTCGTTGTCGTTGCGGAAAAAAGCATCGATGCGGATGGCAATCTTCTCGCGGCAATCCTGGAGGGACCGCTGAAAGGCGCCTTCGCCGTTACCCACCATCCCTCGTTCGATGTCACAGACGGCGCGTTCCTGCCCAATGGCGACCTCTTGCTGCTCGAACGCCGCTTCAATTTTGCCGAAGGTGTGGGCATGCGCATCCGCCGCCTGCGTGGCGCTGATATCCGGCCCGGCGCGGTCGTGGACGGCGAAATCCTGCTCGAGGCAGGCATGGCCTACCAGATCGATAACATGGAAGGCATGGACATCGTGAAGGATGCGGACGGCTCTACGCGCCTCATCATCGTGTCCGACGACAACCACTCATTCCTCCAGCGCAACCTGATGCTGGAGTTCAAGCTGGTTGAGTGAGTATCAAGCTTGCTCTTTAGCCGCTTTGTAAGCAGCCAGGAGATCCTCGACAGGAATGCCGTCGATCTTCATGCCTGTCATTCGGCAGGCCGATATGTGGGCGCCGGATAGATTTGAATTGGTGAGCTTAAGACCCGTCAAATTGACGTCATCAATCGACCAGCCGGACATGTTGCTGTCGGTGAACGAGGCACCCGAAAGGTTGATATTGTTGAAGCGTGTACCGGCCAAATTGACGTTATTGAATGCTGTTCCCGACAAATTGACATCGTCGAAGGTGGAACCGGAAAGGGTGGCGCTGGTTGCGTTCAAAACGTCGATCCGGTCCTTGATCTGCATGCTGAACGCCTCCAAACTTCACCACGAATGGGAGATTGCACAGCCATCCGTGGATTTGCAAGCGTGATTTGGTCCAGGGTTCTTGGTCGCAAATCCGCTGACGGAAAATGTCAGCTTTCTTTAACGGGTCCAGGCATCGGCTTCAGCGTGTTCATCAGCGCGCCGTAAGGCAGGAGCATGACGAGGCCGACGAGAACCTTAACCGAAAGGTCGCCCATTGCCCAGGAAATCCAGCGGGGGGCTTCCGTGGCGAAGACGCCGAGCACGGGCGCGTTTTCAATGGCGAAGGCGTCATTCGGGCCGACAAAGGAGAAGCTTGCCGCAAAGGCGATCGAGAAGAACAGCGCCGTGTCCAGCACCGAGCCCAGCATGGAGCCCGCAAGTGGCGCATGCCACCAGCGCTGACGGCGCAGGCGATTGAACACGGAAATATCCAGCAATTGGCCGATCAGATAGGCGGTTCCGGAAGCGACAGCGATTCGCGGAATGGAGGTCCAGAAGGAGAGCGTGACGCCGACGATGAAGCCGGCAAATACGACGCGGCGTGCGATGGATGGTCCAAACTGGCGATTCGTGAGATCGGTGACAAGGAAGGCAACCGGATAGGTGAAGGCGCCCCAAGTCAGAAGATCACCGAGGTTGATACCAAACAGCGAGCCCGACAGCGGGTACTGCACCAGAATATTGGACGCCACGACGACGAGCGTCATCAGCAGCACATAGATCAGCGTGTAGCGAAGATAGGGCATTTTTTTATCCTGGGTGATGCCACCAGTTGGAGCCAAACATTGCGCCGACATCCAAAGCGGTTGTCGCAAAACGCGATGCACGTGAAATCTTGAATAAACAAAAGGCTTGAGCGGCAAAAGCCATTCAAGCCCTCTGAATATCAGATAATGTCGAAGCCGCTATTAAGCAGCTTCAGCCGTCTTCTTGGCGATCTGGCGGCGCAGGAGACGAGCGCGCATGCTCAGTTCGTTTTCGCCGGACTTCAGAAGGAAGGCATCGAGACCGCCACGGTGTTCAACCGAGCGCAGAGCGGCTGCGGAAACACGCAGACGGAAGCGCTGGCCGAGAGCATCGGAGATCAACGTGACCTGGCAGAGGTTCGGAAGGAACCGGCGCTTGGTCTTGTTGTTGGCGTGGCTGACGTTGTTGCCCGTCTGGACGCCCTTGCCGGTCAATTCGCATACACGGGACATGGGTACACCTATTTCGTTTCGTCTGTTTCACCACTGGCTCACCACCGGCAAAACCGGGCTGGCGATCCAACTGGCCATGATTGGAAAGTTGCGGTTCTATAGTCAGACGAGACCAAACAGTCAAGCCGCTCGCGATCAAATCAAAGGAAATTCCGGCGTTTTCAACCGTCGTCCGCTTTTTTATTGCCACAAGTCAGCGTATATGATCGCCCGATAAGGCCGCTTCCGCGCCTCTTGTAAGGTGATATCAAAATGATTGCCAGAGGAAAAAGCATTTTCATGGCCGCTACCATGGCGCTCGCAGGCGTTTCGCCTTTGTTCGCCGCCGAAGCGCGCCACACGAGCGAATATAGTATCAATCTCGGCATTTTGCCGATCGCAAGGGCGAGCTTTTCGACTCGCATGGATGGACCGAATTACTCGATCTCAGGCTCCTTC
The DNA here is from genome assembly GCF_017726655.1 of Agrobacterium tumefaciens. Taxonomy (NCBI): domain Bacteria; kingdom Pseudomonadati; phylum Pseudomonadota; class Alphaproteobacteria; order Hyphomicrobiales; family Rhizobiaceae; genus Agrobacterium; species Agrobacterium tumefaciens. The sequence continues at coordinate 360,995 of NZ_CP072309.1, read as the reverse complement.
AGCGCCGCGGGCCTTGCCAGCGTTCTGAAGGACATTTCCGGAAAAACGACCGTTTCCGGCGCCAAGCGCGGCCATCGCCTGCAGGCCAACGAATATTCGCTGGTCTACAAGGACGGCAAGCGGGTGCGCACCTATGACGTCGTCTATCGTAACGGTAATGTCACATCGACGACGGTAAAACCGGAGCCGAAGCCCCGGCCGGACAACTGGGTCGAAGTGAAGGATCGCGACCTTCGCTCGGTTCTCGATCCGATCTCCGGGCTGATCATTCCAGCCGGCGGCCGCATCTGCCCGACTCGCCTGCCAATCTATGACGGCGAGTCGCGACTCGATCTCGTGTTGAGCTCGAGCGGCACGAAACCATTCAAGACGAACGGCTTCAGCGGCGACGCAATCGTCTGCAAGGCGAGATACGTGCCGAAGTCGGGTTACCGGCAGGGTCGCAAGGACATCGAGTACCTGAAATCAATCTCCATGGAGATCTGGTTCGCCAAGTCGAACAATATGGATGTCTACGCGCCCGTCTACGCCGTCATTCCGACACGGGTGGGACAGGTGTACATCACCGCTACGAAGTATGGTGGCTGACGAAAGCTGATGGTGGCGTAAAAAACAGATGCTGCCGTGTATTTCTTCTCCCCGCTGGGAAAAGAAGCGAGTGGCATCCGCTCATTTGACGGGCAATGCGCTGAGAATCACAGCGCATCTCCCGGCGACCAGTCGGGATCGGCCATGACGAAGCTCGAGAAGACAAAGCCCGGCGAGACGGTGCAGCCGACGAGCGTAAAGTCGCCGAGACTTTCAGCCGATTGCCAGCAATCGGCTGGTACGATGACCTGCGGGCGCTCGCCGGCCAGGATGTCCGCACCGAGCGTGAAGGTCTGCACTTCCCGGCCGTCCTGCGAAAGATGAAGCGCGATTGGCGCCCCGGCATAATAGTGCCAAACCTCCACCGCATCCGTCACCCGATGCCAGTGAGAGCGGTCGCCTTTTTCGAGGAGATAATAGATCGCGGTGGAGTGGCCGCGCTCACTGCCGGCCTTGTCGCGGAAAGTCTGGTGGTAGAAGCCGCCCTCGGGATGTGGCTCCAGCCCAAGTTCACGAATGATGGCCTGGGCTGACAAATCGCTCGTCATCAGAAGTTGTCCTTGCGCGTGCGGATTTCCGCAAAGACGTCGGCATCGCTGACGCCCTCAAGCCCCAGATGTTTGCGAATACCAGCATCCGCGACCCGCATATAAGGGTTGGTCTGTTTCTCAAGCGCTATGGTCGTCGGGATCGTGAACTCGTTTGCCTGCCGCGCCTTTTCCACGTGCTCCGCACGGTCGCGCAGCGCAGCATTGTCAGGATCGACCGTCAGGGCAAAACGGGCATTGCTCAGCGTGTATTCGTGGCCAAAATAGACCTTGGTGTCGTCAGGAAGGACCATGAGCTTCTGGAAGGAATGCCACATATCCGCAGCCGGGCGTTCAAACAGGCGGCCGCAGCCCATGGCGAAAAGCGTGTCGGCCGCAAATAGCAGGCCGTCGTCCGGCAGGTAATAACAGATGTGCCCGGCGGTGTGGCCGGGTGTCGAAATGACCTGAACCCGACGTCCGGCAAATTCGAATTCGTCGCCATCGGCCTGAGAGCGGTCGAGGCCGGGTATGGCCACCGCCTCATCATAAGGGCCGTGAATTTCGCACTGGAATCGGTCCTTCAATGCAAGATTAGCCTCGACGTGATCCTGATGATGGTGGGTGGTAAAAATATGGGTGAGCTTCCAGCCGTGGCCGTCGAGCGCTTGCAGAATCGGGCCTTCTTCCGGCGCGTCGATTGCGGCGGTCGCCCCGCTTACCGGGTCGTGGAGCAGAACGCCGAAATTATCGCTGCGGCACAGAAAGACGTCTATTTCCAAAGCTTTCATCATATCCTCTCCATTTGCCGGCAAGAACCGGCGCATTCGTCCGCCTGTCCTTCTATGTAGGGCCAGACGCCTTGAAGTCCAACTGCCTGATGCTACATTCTCGCCATGAATACCGATATCGTCGATCTGCGCGAATTCTACCATTCTTCGCTTGGCCGCTCTGCCGAGCAGGCGATCACCATGGCGCTTTCGACGCTGTGGCCGCCTTTGCCGGAGGAACGGTTGGTCGGTCTTGGATACGCCGTGCCTTTTCTGGACCGTTTTCGACACGATACGGAACGCACCTTTGCATTCATGCCGGCGGGGCAGGGTGCTGTGAACTGGCCAGCGAGTGAGCTTTCCTCCACGGCACTGGTGTTCGATGAGGAACTGCCGTTGCCCGATTCGTCGATCGATCGGGTGTTAATGGTTCATGCGCTTGAATTTGCCGAAAATCCTCGCGAGAGCCTGAAGGAGATATGGCGGGTGCTGGCGCCCGGTGGCCGTCTTGTCATCGTGGTGCCGAACCGGCGTGGTGTCTGGGCACGGATGGAGCATACGCCCTTTGGCTCCGGCCGGCCTTATTCCCGCGGGCAGCTGACCGCCCTGCTGCGCGAGACGAATTTCACGCCCGGCGCCACCGCCGAGGCGCTGTTTTTCCCACCGACGACCAGTCGGCCGGTGTTGAAATTCCGCCGATACCTCGAACATACCGGCCGGCGTCTCTGGCCACTATTTTCCGGTGTCATCGTGGTGGAAGCGCAAAAACGCCTCTATCAGGGATTGCCCGTCACACAGCGCGCGTCCCGGCGGGTTTTCGTGCCCGTGCTTGCGCCACAGGGCGTGCCCACAACACGCACGGCGGCAAGCCAGGGAAAGCCGCGCTGACCCTCGACAAAGCGCCCATTCCGGTCTAATGCCTCCGGCATTGTTGTTGCCGGGTTCTCCGGCGTTTTTCCAAAGGTCGATCAAATGAGTGCAGAGCTTAGCCAACCTGTTCCGCGTCCGGGTATTCTGGATATCGCCGCTTATGTTCCCGGCAAGGAACATGTGGACGGCGTTGCGAAGGTTTATAAGCTCTCTTCCAACGAAACGCCGCTTGGGCCGAGCCCGAAGGCGATCGAAGCTTTCGGGACGGCCGCGAGCCATCTGGAAATTTATCCTGACGGGCAGGCGGTCGCGTTGCGTCAGGCAATTGCCGATGTCCATGGTCTCAACATCGCGAATATCATGTGCGGCAATGGTTCGGACGAACTGCTTGGCCTGCTGTGCCACGTCTATCTGGGCACGGGCGATGAGGCGATCATCACCGAGCACGGCTTCCTCGTCTACAAGATCCAGATCATGGGCGCCGGTGCAACCCCGGTCTCGGTGAAGGAAAAGGATTGCGCTGTCGATGTCGATGCGATCCTTGGCGCCGTCACGCCAAAGACCAAGATGGTGTTCATCGCCAACCCAGGCAACCCCACCGGAACCTATGTTCCCGTGACCGAAATTCGCCGTCTTCAGGCCAACCTGCCGAAGCACGTTCTGCTGGTGCTGGATGCGGCTTATGCCGAATATGTGCGCAAGAACGATTATGAGGCTGGTCTTGAGCTTGTCTCCGGCAACCACAATGTGGTGATGACCCGCACCTTCTCGAAGGTCTACGGTCTCGCGGCCCTGCGCGTTGGCTGGATGTACGGCCCGGCCGCCATCATCGATGCGCTGAACCGGGTGCGCGGCCCGTTCAACATGAGCGCGCCGGCTATCGCTGCCGGTGCTGCTGCGATCCGCGACCAGTCCTTTGTCGAAAAGGCTGTCGCGCACAATGCACTGTGGATGGAAAAGCTGGTGACGACCTTCACAGGCCTTGGCCTCACCGTCACACCCTCCGTCACCAACTTCATCCTCATCCACTTCCCGGATCAGGACGGCAAGCGGGCAGCGGACGCCGATGAATTCCTGAGCCGTCGCGGTTACATCCTGCGGGCTGTCCGCGGTTACGGCTTCCCGAACGCGCTCAGGATGACCATAGGTTCCGAAGAGGCCAATCTTGGCGTCATTGCAGCGCTGACCGAGTTTATGGGGCAGGCGTAATGGCTGATTTCATGTTCCAGCGCATCGCGCTGATCGGGATTGGGCTCATCGGCTCGTCTATTGCCCGCGATATCAAGGAATCGGCGCTTGCTCGCGAAGTGACGATTTCCACCCGCAGTGAGGACACGCTGAAACGGGCTGAAGAACTGGCGCTCGGCACGGATTACACCGTTTCGGCGGCAGAAGCGGCTGATGATGCCGACCTGGTCATCGTCTCGGTCCCGGTCGGTGCGTCGGAAATGGTCGCAAAGCAGATCGCGCCGCACCTCAAGCCGGGCGCGATCGTCACCGATGTCGGCTCCACCAAAGCCTCGGTCATCGCGCAGATGGCCCCGCACATGCCTGATCACGTGCATTTCATTCCAGGCCATCCGCTGGCCGGCACGGAAAAGTCCGGTCCGGACGCAGGCTTTGCCGGCCTGTTCCGCGATCGCTGGTGCATCTTTACGCCGCTGCCGGGAACGGACGCTGAAGCGCTGGAAAAGCTGAAGGATTTCTGGCGGGCGCTGGGGTCGCGGGTTGATGAAATGGATGCCGAACACCACGACAAGGTTCTGGCAATCGTTTCGCATCTGCCGCATATCATCGCCTACAACATCGTGGGCACGGCGGATGATCTTGAAACGGTGACGGAATCGGAAGTAATCAAATATTCCGCCTCTGGCTTCCGTGACTTCACCCGCCTCGCGGCCTCCGACCCAACGATGTGGCGCGATGTCTGCCTGCACAACAAGGATGCCATCCTTGAGATGCTGGCCCGATTCTCCGAAGACCTCGCCTCCCTGCAGAGAGCGATTCGCTGGGGTGAGGGCGACAAGCTGTTCGAACTCTTCTCCCGCACCCGCGCCATCCGCCGCTCCATCGTGCAAGCGGGCCAGGACGTCGACGCCCCAGACTTCGGTCGTCACGCGCTGGATCAGAAGAAGTAGTGTCAAATCGGCCGCTTTGGGTGTGATATTCAGCTTGCTGGGACGCCGGGGCGAATCCGCACCGGCACACACCTTTTGCTATAAACAATCAAGTGATTGACGAGCGGCAATGTAAACTGTCGAACTTTTTTAAGCGGCGCAACATGCTTGGGCCCTTCGGCCCAGAAACGCAGAAAAATCAATGTGATTTTCAGGTAATGGTACCCCAAGCCGGGATCGAACCAGCACTCCTTTCGGAACCGCATTTTGAGTGCGGCGCGTCTACCAATTCCGCCATTGGGGCAACGGTGGTAATGCCACGGCGTCTATCATGGTCGAGGCCATGCGTGCAACCCCAAAAGCTGGAAATCTGATGCTCATGAAAATGGTTGGGTAGGTCGGGCGCGCTCTCGGTTTGGCCAACGCCCCGCGCAAATCGGCGAGCCCCTTAACCCTGCTTTGCTAGGCGATGCGGCGTTCAGAGATCCGCGATTTGGAGGGTTCGTGGCGCGCTCTGTTTCAAAATGAAACACCTTTGATTGCGGAATTTCGATAATTTTAGAGATCTCTAATAAATTAGTATATACGCAATTGCTAATTGAACTTATACTGGTGTTGTGGGTTTTCCACGCGGGGAGGGAGCGGCTAACTCATATGGAGGAAATTATGAGGGCTTTTTCGCGTAACCTATTATTGTCTGCCTGCCTGATCTTGCCGGTCAACGCCCATGCGCTGGATATCGGGATCGGTGGCGAGAACGGAGTTAATGCCAGTGTGGGTGGTAATGGTACTGGTGGCCTGGGGGTCGGTGCCTCCGTTGGCGGCAGCGGCGGCATCAATGCCAACGCCGATGTCGGCGGCAGGAGCGGCGGCGGTCTAGGCGCTAATGTCAACGCCTCTGTCGGCGGCAGTAACGGCATCAATACAGACGTGAATGCATCGGTGGGTGGTTCGAGCGGTATCAATGCTGGCGTGAACGCATCGGTCGGTGGTTCCAACGGTATCAATGCGAATGTCGGCGCTGGCGTTGGCGGATCGCGTGGAATAGGCGTTGATGTCGGGCTGGGAATTGGCGGCTCAGGCTCGTCGGGCAATCCGGGTAACCCCGGCAATCCCGGTAACCCGGGCAATCCTGGGAATCCCGGAAACCCGGGGATCGGAAACCCGAACAACCCCGGCAGGCCGGGCACGATGACGCCGCGCGCCATGCGTCAGGTTATCCAGTCTTACAACGACATGTCACGGACCGAGCGGATCAAGCTCGCCCGCCGTTGTGTCGATATTCTGGGTGGCGGATACGATGCGGCTCTGACGCAACTCTGCAAGATGATCCGGACTGCATCGCGGTAAGCGGTCGCTGGATCCGTCGCTAATCCGAAGGGCGCTCTGGCGTCCTTCGGCTCAATTGCCCTTACGACCGAAAGACAGGATCTTTTGCCGGAGGCTACGCGCCAGATTGCGGGTGTTGCGGTACATGTCCACCTGGGCGGAGACCTGTCGCACATCGCGGTCGCTATTCTGCGTCAGCCCGACAACGAGCGTGCCCATTTCCTGACGTTCCTGCCAGAAGCGGCTCATAATGGGGTGATCTGGCACCGCGCAGCTGTCACTGCGTAGGATATTGGCGTCGTCCAGATGCCAGTCGGTCAGTTTCTCCACCAGCAGCTTGCCGGGAGAGAACTGGGAATAGGTTTCGTCGAAGGCGGTCTTCCAGGTATAGGCCTCGCCGGCGGCGATGAAGACCACCATGGATGCGATGGCGCTTCCATTGAGGTCGATGGTGTGGATGCGCACTGCATCCGCTTCGGCCAGATTGGTGATCGCTTCGCGCGCGAAGGCGGCGCGATATCGGTCGTTGACGAGCGCGGTGCGCTTGCGTCCTTTCCAACCACTGGCCTCCAGCGCCAGGAACTCTTCCATCCGATAACGGACATCTTTTGGCTGCCGTGTGACGGTATAGGCGAGGGCGCCAAGTTTTTCGAGCTGGCGCCATTGCCGGTTCATCTCGCGCAGATGGTGCGGCGCCAGGGCGTTTCGCAGATAGGTTTTGCCATCCAGCAGGCTTTCCAGCATCGGCCTGTGATAGTTTCCCGTCGTCGTTACGGGCAGGTTGCGGCTAAGTGCGATGGCCCTGAACATGCGGGCAAAAGGCCCTTCCAACCGAACATCCGGTAAAACCAGCACGTTGGGCAGACGCATATTGGTGTCGGAGAGTGCATCGAAAAGATTGTCGAGGGTTTCCGCGGCCCCTTCGGTATCGACGAGCGGCGTGCCAAGCGGCCCGAACGGATTGGCCCAGACGCGAATAATGGAGGGCCCAATGGAAAAGCCCGGCTTCTCCAAGGTGAAGGGCATGAGAAACCGCATTCGGCTTCTGGCGCCATTCTCGTCGCGAATGAGGGCAAAACGAACGGACTTGTCCTCAATCCGAGGCATGGCAGGGGCGAGCAGGCGGCCGGTGAAGAAGACATTCGCTTCCATGACGCGGTTCGACAGAAAGTCGAGCTCTTCCTGCATTTCGTAGCCGAGTTGACCCGGATAGATACAGAACTCCCGTCCTTCGCGGCCAACGCGCCGGCTGCTGTCAGCCACGGGACGGTCACGCTCTGCAGACGCCATCAGTGCCGCGATGCGGGTGTCGCCAAAATCCGGATTGTTTGGATCACTGGACATGCTTGTCGTTACACCGTCTTCTGCGTGTTTTGACCCGCCCGGATATCGTTAAAGGCAAAAAGAACGATCCCGAGTGTGCGGCGGATGGCAATATGCAATAGCACAGCTTCGATGCACATGGCTATCGCCACCGCTGCCGCGGCCCCTGCGAGACCATAGACCGGAATGAGCGCCATGTTGAGTGCAATATTGCAACCGAAGATAATAATATAAAGAACAACGCACAATTTTTGTTTGCCGGCCATGTTCAACAATGTTTCTCCGGGCCCGATCAACGCCTTGGCGAGAAAGCCGGCAAAAAGGAAAAACATCAACGTGTAGCCTTGGACGAAGCCAGGACCAAAGAGCGACAGCAGGAAGGGACCGGCCAGAAGCACGACGCTGCCGACCGCAAGTGACGGCCAGAAGGCCCATCGTGCCGCCTGGCTGGAGAAAGCGGCAAGGCCAGGCCGGTCGTCAGCGGACATCAGGGCTGCCAGACGCGGAGCAGCGGCCGCCTGCACCGAGAAGAACACGAATTGCATCAGCACGATGGTCTTTGCCGCGGCGAAATAGATGCCGACCTGATCCGGCGGCAGATAAAGCCCGACGATCACGACATCCGAGTTGGTCATCAGGAAGCCGATGCCGTCGATCAGGAACATGGGAAAGGCGAACCTTATCCAGTGCCGGAAATAGACCCTGCGCATCGTGCTGCGGAAGTGGCTGTTGAGCCGCCGGTTCATGAAGAGAAAATGTGAAAGCGTGGTGACGTAGGTGGCAAGAAGGGCCGTAAGCATGGCGGTCGTTGCGGTTTTTTCCGCGCCGACACCGATCGCCACCATCATGAACAGCAGGATTAGCAGCGGACGAACGATATAGGTTGGGCTTAGCGCGGAAATTGCCCATCCGTTGGCCCGCGCCGTCCCGTTCAGCACATCGCCCAGCGCGACCATCGGCAGGGTAAACAGGGCCAGCGAAACGGGAATGAGATAATAAGCGGCGATCCTTTCGCCGAAGAGGTAAAGAAAAATGAAGCCGATGATCGCAACCACGCTGGCCGAGAGCATGGCGAAGACACGGGCGGTCGAGGTTAGACCCATGATCTTGTCATGCGCCCCTTCCAGACGGTAACCGGGTAAAAAGCGGATGACGGTGGTGTGGAAACCGAGGCAGGAAAGGTTGCCGAAGAGGATCACCAGCACCCAGACAAAGGCGAAAATGCCATACTCAAACTCTCCCATCACGCGGGCGAGGATGATCTGGGAGATGAAGGCGATGCCAGCGCTGACGATGCGCACCGCAAACGCCACCAGAGCCATGCGTTGCGCCCTGGACACCTCATCTGAACCGGAAAGCAGGATAGCCAGTTTTCCTAGCAGCGGCGATAGCGTCGCTCGCACGCCTGCGGGTAAGGCTTTTTCCGCCGCGCTGAGGAGAGCCATGATCCACACGCCATCATTTCCAGTTGAAAAGGCGTCTTGATCGTAAGCCGCTCATCCTTAACGAAGGGTTGGGAGCGGCTGGGTCATGTGCCAATATCTGCGCGATGACCGGTTAGCAAGCAAGGTCTTTGTACCCTTCAAGCGCCGGAGGGCGTAGGCGGCGCCTTCTTCTTGGGAAGGAGGTCCAGCACGAGGGCGCAGCCGAAAATAATAATGCCGGCACCGAAAAGCTGGGGGAGCGAAAGCGGTTCATCCAGCACCAGCGCACCGACAAGAACGGCAACGACGGTGACGGCAAATTCCACGCTGATCGCCTTTGTTGCGCCGATCGATGAGACGAGCTTGAAGTAGGTGATGTAGGTGAGGCCACTCATGACGACCGCCTGCACCAGCAGATAACCGTAATCGACAAGGGCAGGTGTTTTCGGCAGAGGGACGGCTAAGAGAAGCGGCAGGGTCATCAGGCCGCCGGCGAGGAAGGAGCCTATGGTGATTTCCCAGGACCCCACACCCTTCAGGTGGCGGCTGGCGAAATTGCTGCCATAGGCGGCACAGATGCACGCAGCGACCGCGGCGGCGCAACCGATGATAAAGCCGGTCGTTACGGGAACGGCGGGAAAACCAACGAGCAGAACGATGCCGGCAAAACCGATGACAAGACCCGCCATGCCTTGACGCGTCAGGCGTTCCAGCCCCCAGAGCTGCGAAATGAGCATGGAAAAGAGCGGAATGGTCGCGACCAGGATCGCCGCCATGGCAGTGCCGATCTGCGGCGTGGCGTAGGACAATCCAATCAACTGCCCTGCGACGGTTGTCGCACCGACGACCGTAAACCCGAGCCAGCCAGCGGAGAATGTCAGCTTACGGCGCACGGTCTTTGCGATCAGGAAGAGCGCCGCAGCGGTCATGAGTGATCGAAGCGTCACTGCACCGATCCAGCCGAAAGCCGCAACGACATGCAAGAGCAGCAGAAATGATGCTCCCCACGCAAGCGCGAGAAAGATATAGGCGGCGAGATCGCGAGGGGCCATGGAAGCTTTGTCCAGAAGATGATCAGGCTCACTTATGGAAAGTGCAGTGGCCAGTCAACAGCCCGCTCGCTGGCGATGACCAGCTCGAAACAAAATCGCCCGTAACGAAGGTTACGGGCGATCAATTGTCATGCGGCCGAGTGCGGACTTACGCCTGCTCGTAAACGCCGTGGCAGTGCTTGTACTTCTTGCCGGAGCCACAGGGGCACATTTCGTTGCGGCCGATGCGCCCCCAGGTGGCGGGGTTGTTAGGATCGCGTTCCTCGGCCGGCACAAAAGCAGCCTGCGTGCTCTGCGCCATTTCATCTTCGCCCGTGACGGGGTCGAGATGATGCGCCGTCATTTCCGGCAGTTCTGGCTGCTGCGGTTCCTGCTGCACGAGCTCAACGCGCATCAGCTGGGCGGTAACGGCCTCGCGCAGATTGGCGAGCAGCGCCTGGAACAGTTCGAAAGCTTCCGCCTTGTATTCCTGCAGCGGGTCTCGCTGAGCGTAACCGCGGAAACCGACGACGGAGCGCAGGTGGTCGAGGTTGACGATGTGCTCGCGCCACAGATGGTCGATCGTCTGCAGAATGACCGAGCGTTCGACGTAAGTCATGATCTCGGGGCCGAAACGTTCGGCGCGCTCGGCGGCGTATTTGTCGGCGGCCTCGGTCACGCGCTGAAGAATATCGTCTTCGGCGATGCCTTCTTCCTTCGCCCACTCCTCAACCGGCAGGTCAAGGTTGAGGAACTGCTCGATACCGGCTTTCAGACCGGCGATATCCCACTGTTCGGCATAGGCATTTTCGGGGATATGCTTGGTCACGAGCATTTCGATGACTTCGTGGCGCATGTCAGCTGCGGTTTCGCCGATATTGTCGGCTTCCATCAGCTCGAGACGCTGGTCGAAGATGACCTTACGCTGATCGTTCAGAACGTCATCATATTTCAGAAGGTTTTTACGCGTCTCGAAGTTGCGGGCTTCGACCTTCTTCTGGGCGCGTTCCAGCGCCTTGTTGATCCACGGATGGACGATGGCCTCGCCGTCCTTCAGGCCGAGCTTCTGCAGCATCGAGTCCATGCGCTCGGAGCCGAAGATGCGCATCAGGTCATCCTGAAGCGACAGGTAGAATTTCGAACGGCCTGGGTCACCCTGACGGCCGGAACGACCGCGCAGCTGGTTGTCGATACGGCGGCTTTCGTGGCGTTCCGTGGCGATGACGTAAAGACCGCCGGCCGCGAGTGCCTTTTCCTTCAGCACCTTTATCTCGGCGCGGATTTCCTGTTCCTTCGCGTCGCGCTCCGGACCAGGCTCCATGCCTTCCAGTTCACGCTCCAGACGCATCTCGACGTTGCCGCCGAGCTGGATGTCGGTACCGCGGCCGGCCATGTTGGTGGCGATGGTGACGGCACCGGGAACACCGGCCTGCGAGACGATATAGGCCTCCTGCTCGTGATAACGGGCGTTCAGAACCTGGAAGTCGGTGAAACCGGACTGTCGCAGCATGGTTGCCAGAAGCTCGGATTTTTCGATGGAGGTGGTGCCGACGAGAACCGGCTGGCCACGCTCGTGCGCTGCCTTGATCTCGCTTATGATCGCCAGGAACTTCTCTTCGCCGGTACGATAAACTTCGTCATCCTCATCGATACGCTGGATCGGCAGGTTGGTCGGCACTTCGATGACGTCGAGACCGTAAATGTTGCCGAACTCTTCCGCTTCCGTCGACGCCGTACCGGTCATACCGGCGAGCTTCGTGTACATGCGGAAATAGTTCTGGAACGTGACGGAAGACAGCGTCTGGTTTTCCGGCTGGATCTGCACCTTTTCCTTGGCTTCGAGAGCCTGGTGTTGACCTTCGGAATAACGGCGACCGGGCATCATGCGGCCGGTGAACTCGTCGATGATGACGATTTCGCCGTTGCGAACGATGTAGTCCTTGTCGCGGGTGAAGAGCTTGTGGGCCTTCAGCGCATTGTTGATGTGGTGAACGATTGCGACATTCTCGACGTCGTATAGCGATTCGCCCTTCAGCAGCCCTGCCTGTCGCAGCAGGTTCTCCAGCTTCTCGGTGCCTTCTTCGGAAAAGTTGGCCGAACGCTGTTTCTCGTCGATTTCGTAATCTTCCGGTGTCAAGAGCGGAATGAAAGCGTCGATGGTGTTGTAGAGATCGGAACGGTCGTCCAGCGGGCCGGAAATGATGAGCGGTGTGCGCGCCTCGTCGACCAGGATCGAATCGACTTCGTCGACGATCGCGTAGTTGTGGCCGCGCTGCACCATCTGGGCGCGGTCGTATTTCATGTTGTCGCGCAGATAATCGAAGCCAAGTTCGTTATTCGTCGCGTAAGTGATATCGCAGGCGTAAGCCTCGCGGCGCTGGTCGTCGTCGAGACCGTGGACGATGACGCCTGTCGTCAACCCGAGGAAGCGATAGAGCCGGCTCATCGTGGCCGCGTCGCGCTGGGCAAGGTAGTCGTTGACGGTAACGACGTGGACGCCCTTGCCGGCGAGCGCGTTGAGGTAAACCGCGAGTGTCGCCACCAGCGTCTTGCCTTCACCCGTCTTCATCTCCGCGATGGCGCCGCCATGCAGGATCATACCGCCGGTCAGCTGGACATCGAAGGGACGCATGCCGAGAACGCGGCGCGATGCTTCGCGGGCCACGGCAAAAGCCGGGATCAGCAGATCGTCGAGCGTTTTGCCGTCTGCCAGCTGCTGGCGGAATTCGGCGGTCTTGGCCGCCAGCGCTTCGTCGGAGAGCGCCTTCGTGGCCTCTTCAAGCGCATTGATGGCTGCGATCTTGCTTTTATAGGAGCGGACGCGGCGATCATTTGCCGAACCGAACAACTTGCGGGCTATTCCGCCGAGACTGACCATCTTACTGGCCCTTTCTGAAATTCCGTTTTGCCGGGCGCTTTGCTCCGTCACGCTGTTTTCAGCACAAATGACGGACTTCGCCCTTCAACGTATCTGGACGCGAGGTTGCGTGACAGATAAGAGGGGGGGCAAATGATGTCAACGGTTCTGCCCGTTACAGAATGGCCACATTCCGGTGTTTGGAAGTTTTTTCAGAGCCGGAAACCATGTCTGGAGCCGGCATTGTCCCCGAAAGGTTCAAAATGTTGCGCTATAATAAAATTGCGGCTGCGGTGATTGTGGCCACGCTCGGCCTCCAGCTTCCGGCTTTCGCACAGGAAGACAAGGTTGTCGCCAAGGTCGGCGATCTGGAAATCCACCAGTCCGAACTCGACCTTGCCATGAGCAACCTCGACCCCCAGCTCGCGCAGCTTCCCGATGAACAGAAGAAGGTCGCAGCCCTTTCCGGCGCGATCGACGTCAAGCTTCTCGTCAAGAACGCGACTGCCGAAGGCCTTGAAAAGACCGACGATTTCAAAAAGCGCATGGACTTCATCAAGGACCGTGAGCTGCACAACGCCTACTTCCGGAAGCATGTGGTCGATGCCGTCACCAATGACGAAGTAAAGGCGCGCTACGACAAGGAAGTCGCAGCCCTGCCCCAGGAAGAAGAAATCAAGGCCGCGCACATTCTCGTTGCCAGCGAGGACGAAGCCAAGGACATCATCAAGCAGCTTGATTCGGGCAAGGATTTCGCAGCGCTCGCCAAGGAAAAGTCCACCGATTCCAACAAGGATGACGGCGGTGATCTCGGCTGGTTCGGCAAGGGCCGCATGGTGCCTGAATTCGAAGAAGCCGCTTTTGGCCTCGAAAAGGGTGCCTACACCAAGACGCCCGTGAAGACCCAGTTTGGCTTCCATGTCATCAAGCTTGAAGACAAGCGTGTTGCTCCGCCGCCGGCATTCGAGCAGGTAGAGCCGCAGGTTCGTCAGCTTGTCATGCGCGACAAGTATGTTGCCCTCATCGAGAAGGCCAAGGCCGACCAGAAGATCGACATCATGGATGAGGCGCTGAAGAAGGGCTACGACGAAGCCTCGAAGGAACAGCAGGCTCAGCCGCAGCAGTAAAAATTGAGGTTACGGGGCGGCTCAAGGGCCGCCCCGTTTCATCTAAAGCCCCATCCAGACCCCATTCCAGAATTTCAGGCGCTTCCCATGTCCGTTGCCGTTTCCCCGCTCGCTCCGAAATCTTATCCTGATATGCCTGCGTTGCGTGGTGTTCGCATGGCGACGGCCGCCGCCGGCATCAAGTACAAGAACCGCACCGACGTCCTCCTGATGGTGTTCGACAAGCCGGCAAGCGTTGCAGGCGTTTTCACCAAATCCAAATGCCCTTCGGCTCCCGTTGATTTCTGCCGCGCCAATCTTGGCGGCGGCGCGGCGCGTGCGGTGGTGGTGAATTCTGGCAATGCCAACGCCTTCACCGGCCTTAAGGGCAGGGCCGCGACCGAACTGACGGCGAAATCCGCCGCCGCGGCTGTCGGCTGCTCTGAAGGCGAGGTTTTCCTCGCGTCGACCGGCGTGATCGGCGAGCCGCTGGACGCCTCGAAATTTGCCGGCGTTCTCGGCGACATGCACGGCAAGGCCGTTGCGGATTTCTGGCAGGAAGCGGCCAAGGCCATCATGACGACGGACACCTATCCGAAGGTCGCAACCCGCACCGCCGAGATCGGCGGCGTCAGGGTCACCATCAACGGTATCGCCAAGGGCGCTGGCATGATCGCCCCTGACATGGCAACGATGCTCTCCTTCGTGGTGACGGATGCGGATATCGATCCCGCCGCCCTGCAGTCGCTGCTCTCTGCCGGTGCCGGCCCGACCTTCAACTCCGTGACTGTTGATAGCGACACGTCCACGTCGGACACGCTGATGCTGTTTGCGACGGGTGCTGCCGCTGAAGATGGCCAGGCCAAGGTAACGAGCGCCGATGACGAGCGCCTGTCTTCCTTCCGCGCCGCGCTTAACGATCTCCTCAAGGATCTCGCCTTGCAGGTGGTTCGCGATGGCGAAGGCGCGCGAAAGATGGTGGAAGTCACGGTGACCGGCGCAGAAAGCGATGTCGCCGCCAAGAAGATCGCCCTTTCCATCGCCAATTCGCCGCTGGTCAAGACGGCCATTGCCGGCGAAGACGCCAACTGGGGCCGCGTCGTCATGGCGGTCGGCAAGTCCGGTGAGATGGCCGATCGTGATCGTCTCGCCATCTGGTTCGGCGGCGTGCGCGTGGCTGTTAATGGCGAGCGCGACCCTGATTACTCGGAAGCAGAAACCAGCGCCGTCATGAAGCTGGAAGACATCACGGTGAAGGTGGATATCGGTCTCGGCCAGGGGACGGCCACGGTCTGGACCTGCGACCTGACCAAGGAATATGTTGCGATCAACGGCGACTACCGGAGCTGACCGTTGGAGCCGAAGAGAATGCAGGACAACAAGGCCGTTAATCTGCCGCTGGTTCGCCGTCTGGAAGCCGTGAGCTTTCGGGCGTGGCCTGCCTCGTCGGTTATTTACGACGGTAGCTGGCAGGTACGTTTAACAGGCTCTCATCCCTCCAAGCGTATCAACTGCGTTGTGCCGCTTGATCCTTCAGACTACGGTAATAGCGCCGTGCGGCTGGAAAAGGCGCGTAAGCGTTTCGAAGATTTCGGGCGTGCGCTGGTTGTTCGCGAGACGACACTGATGCCGCCGCAGCTCACCGAATTTCTGGTGCGGGATGGCTGGTCGGTTTTCGAAGAGGTCATGGTCATGACCGCGGATCTGTCAGATATGGAGCTGCCGGAAACGCTTGTCAGTCTGCCCAGCCACGATGTCGGCCGTTTTGTGGAGGCGAGCCTCAAGGTCAGTGATGGCGACCCGGCGCTACGTCCGGCGATTGCGGAAATCGTCAGTTCCATCAAGCCGAATCTCGGGCTGTTCATCAATGAGGAAGTGGAAGGCCATCCCCTCGCCACCGTCATCTGCGTGCAGGACAATGATCTTGCTGGCATCCTCTCCCTCGATGTCGCGAAATCGCAACGTCGAAAGGGGCTTGGCACGCAAATCCTGTCGTCGGCTCTCCGCTGGGCGCGGATAAGCGGTGCAAAGAGTGCGTGGCTGCAGGTGGAGCGCAACAACACGCAGGCAATCGCGCTTTATGAGAAATTCGGTTTTGCCGAAGCCTACCGTTACCGCTATTGGCGCAAGGGAGCTGCCGCATGAGCGAGGTGGGCAAGAAAATTCTGCTGGTCGCTGCCTGTGCGCTTCTCGATCAGGATGGCCGCATTCTTCTGGCCCAGCGACCCGAAGGCAAGTCACTGGCGGGTCTGTGGGAATTTCCGGGCGGGAAAGTTGAGCAGGGCGAGACCCCGGAAGAAACCCTGGTGCGTGAGTTGGACGAGGAACTGGGCGTCACGACCAAGGTCGCCTGCCTGGCTCCTTTGACATTTGCGAGCCACACTTATGAGACTTTCCACCTGTTGATGCCGCTGTACGTCTGCCGCCGTTATGAAGGTATTGCGCATGGCCGCGAAGGGCAGGCAATCAAGTGGGTAAAACCGCAGGCATTGCGCGACTATCCGATGCCACCGGCCGATGAACCGCTCATCCCCTTCCTGCAGGACCTGCTGTAAAGGCAGCGCTTCGCGCAACCGCTGATTTTCCCGCCGTCACAGCTTCGTGAAAATGCTGTTCCTGCAGCATTTTGCCGTCCCAAAACGGGGCTTCGTTAAGAGATCGTTCAGCACCCTCTGGCAGATTGTTAAGCTAAAGAAGCGGTAAACTGCGCGAGACGAGGTTGGTCATGAACGAGGATTTCTGGAAGACGGTGGAAGGTCGTCATTCTTATTCCAACAAAACTCGTCGTACCGGCGTTTTGAATGTCGCATTGCTTTTCGGTACGGCCGTTATAGCGCTCTCCCTGATCGTCACTCCCATGCTTGCCGGTAAATCTTCCACGCGCGTGGCGCAGTTTCCCGACAGTTTCGATATGATCAGCACGGGCTCGATCAAGAAGCCGGATGTCGGCAGCACCTATTCCATTCGCCGCAGCATCACCCAGCCTATGCCGGAAATGCCATGCGTTGTAACCGGTTACAGCAACGAGACCGGTTGCTGATAGTTTACCAACTTTCGTAACGGATTGCTCAAGCCGCGGGTCTATGGTGGACGCGGTTTGAAGATTTTGCGTCCGTTGCCGTGCGGCTCGCTAAAGATAGGTACGCTGCTTTGCTGCATTCGCTTGTTCACTTCTGGAAAAATGAAAACGGTGCCACCGCAATCGAATACGGCCTTATTGTCGGGATCATTTCGGCGGCGCTGATCGGTGGAGCGACGCAACTCAGCAGCAATATCAACGGCGTATTTCAGTTCATCGTCGATACGTTCAACAGTATCAGTATCTAGAGCAACATAGAGGTGGCCTCACGAGAGCTTCACCTCCGTTGTCTTCAACGCGTCCGCGAGCCGTACCTTGGCCGAGCCGGGTTTGAGCGGTTTCTGCTGGCTTTCGTGGGGCGCCCAGCCTGAGACGTAAATGATCGAGAATGTTGCCCTTATCCGCCCGTCCGCATCGGAATACCGCTCGGCGTAAAGTTCTGCCGCACGCATGAAAAAGGCACGGTTCGGCGGTTTTCTGCTGCGGCTCGCCAGTGGGTTGGCCATGCCCATGGCACGGAGGTCGCGCATCAGCGGGAAAATCGAATCGTACCTGACGGTATAGCTTTCCGCATCTGTCACGGGCAGTGCAAACCCGGCACGCTGCAACAAGGCCCCCACGTCACGGACATCGGCGAAGGGGATGACCCGCGGGCTCGCGCCGCCGGTCAATTCCGCCTCTGCCGTCAGCAGCACGTCGCGGAGTTCTTGTAGCGTCCCGCTGCCGGGGATCGCGCCGAGAAACAGGCCGTCCGGCTTCAACGCCCGCCGAATCTGGATCAGCGCACCGGGTGTGTCGTTTGTCAGATGCAGCGCGAGTGGTGAAACGATGAGATTGGCGGAGGCCTCCTCAAGCGGCAGATGCTCCATTGAAGCAGCCTCGGGGAAATTACCGTCAGCGGCAAAATAGCGCTCCGTCTCGATTCGATGGATAGTATCGACCTTGCCGGTCTCGGCCAGGCGCCGCGCCGTAACGCCGGTTCCTCCGTGAAGTTCGATGGCGGTGTCAAACTGACGCTCGACGATGGCAAGCCGGTCGGCCAGTTCCTCCGCTGCCATATCGAGAAGAAAAAGCGCCTTGTCATCACGTCTTGCCCACGCCCGGCGGCGGTTTTGTTCGATCAGGGCCTGGTCAAAAAGAATATCCATCGTTTTGCCTGCTCGGCCTCAAACGCCTTAGGATCGGCGGGCCGTCTCGTTGTTCCCGTCCCACTTGGGGTGTCGTTATCCGCAGGGGCGGGGTGAACTATCGCTCTCGCAAAGGCACCCGTTCGGCGCTAAAGTCAACCTCATGGGTATCGGTGACAGCCTATTTTCGGGATTGTTATCGGCGTCCGCGATCATGTCGGACGCGGGGCGCGCTGCGTTTCGCATGATTTACCCACCGACCTGTGCTGGCTGCAACTGCATGACCGGCCGGGAAGCCGCTCTATGCGCGGATTGCTGGCGGGATGTGGCCTTTATCGATCGCCCTTTTTGCGAAGTTCTCGGCATACCCTTTGCGCGGGATCACGGACACGGTTTTGTCAGCGCTAAGGCAATTGCCGAGCCGCCTCCCTTTGATCGCCTGCGCAGCGTTGCAAGCCATGATGGTACGGCTCGAAAGCTCGTACACCGGCTGAAGTACCAGGATCGCATCGATCTTGCTCACGTGATGGCGACGTGGGTGCTGCGGGCGAGCGACGGAACCGTTGCCGACTGCGATTGCATCATTCCCGTGCCGTTGCATCGCGGCCGCTTCCTTCGTCGCCGCTTCAACCAATCGGCAGAGCTGGCTCGCCATCTGGCCAAGTTATCTGGCAAACCAATGCTCGCGGGCACACTGCTGCGTGTAAAGCCAACCGAGCGTCAGGTCGGGCTTTCGGCGAACGCCCGGCGAGACAATGTTCGCGGCGCTTTTTCTCTTACGACGGGCAGTGAGACGGATGTCCATGGCAAGCGGGTGGTGCTGGTGGACGATGTCTACACCACCGGGGCGACGGTGGGTGCAGCAAGCCGGGTTCTACGCAAGGCCGGTGCGGCGGATGTGACTGTTTTGACCTTTGCAATGGCCATTTCGGAGCCTATATGAAAGCTGAAAGACATGACTTTATCGTGCGGCTTGCCGCGCGTTTGCGAGGGCGTTTAAAACATGGCACCGGTAACGATCTATACGCGGGATTTTTGTGGGTATTGCGCACGCGCCAAGGCACTGCTGGACAGCAAGGGCGTGGATTATGCCGAATATAACGCCACGACCACGCCGGAATACCGGCAGGAGATGATCGAGAAATCCGGCGGCACAACCTTCCCGCAAATCTTCATCAATGGCCAGCATGTGGGTGGCTGCGATGATCTGCACGCACTGGAGCGCGCCGGCAAACTGGACGCGCTGCTGGCCGCCTGATCGGCATCATTTGCGGGCATGGAGGATAGGATGACTTTCAAGGCTGCGGCCATTCAGATGAGTTCGGGTGTGGACACGGCAAAAAATGCTGCGGATATGGAGCGCCTTGTACGGGCGGCCGCGGCGGGGGGTGCCGTCTATGTGCAAACCCCGGAGATGACCGGGGCCATCCAGAAGGACAGGCAGGCGTTGCGCGCGCAGCTACGCGATGACGACGGTGACATCATCGTCGCGACGGCCGCTCGGCTTGCCCGCGAGCTCAGGATCCACGTTCATGTCGGCTCGACCGCCATTGCCCGACCCGATGGAAAAATTGCCAATCGCGGATTTTTCTTCGCGCCGGATGGCTCGCGTATCTGCAGCTACGACAAAATCCACATGTTCGATGTTGATCTCGATAATGGTGAGAGCTGGCGCGAAAGCGCTGCTTACGAACCGGGTGAAGTGGCGCGCGTTGCTGATGTACCGCTCGCGAAATTTGGCTTTGCGATTTGCTACGATGTCCGATTTCCGCAGCTTTTCCGGGCGGAAGCGCTTGCGGGCGCAGAAATTCTAACGGTTCCGGCAGCGTTCACCCGACAGACGGGCGAAGCGCATTGGGAGATATTGCTGCGCGCCCGCGCCATCGAGAACGGTGCCTTTGTCATCGCTGCGGCTCAGGCCGGCGTGCACGAGGATGGACGAGTGACTTACGGACACTCAATCATCATAGACCCGTGGGGCAGGGTGCTTTCGATTGCAGGCGGGAGCGGCGAAGAAATCATATTCGCCGAGATCGACACGTCGCTGGTCGCCGCCGCTCGCGGCAAGATACCCAATCTGCGTAATAGCCGCGAGTTCGGGGTCGATACGGTTATTCCCCTGACGCCCTCTGGAGGTCAAGCGGCGTGATACGGTATGCGCTGGCCTGTGAAAAAGGTCATGAGTTTGAGGGCTGGTTTGCGGGTAGCGACGATTTCGACAATCAGTTGCAGCGCGGTTTTCTGTCCTGTCCCATCTGCAATTCGCTCCAGGTCTCCAAGACATTAATGGCGCCGTCGGTCTCCACGGCCCGCAGGAAGGAAGAACGCCAGACGCTTGCAATGGACGCTGCCCGGAAAGAAGCGCTCGCAAAGATCCGCGAGGCTGTGGCCACCATTCGCGCCAGCGCAGAGGATGTCGGTGACAAGTTTGCCGAAGAGGCGCGAAAAATCCATTACGGCGAGGCGGATGAACGCGGTATCATCGGCAATGCCTCTGTTCAGGAAGCGAATGCCCTGTTGGAGGAAGGCATCGATATCGCGCCGTTGCCGCTGCTGCCCGACGACGTGAATTGAGTTTGTTGATGCGGCTCGCGATTTATAATTTCGGAATACAGATCGCGCCCTATAACAATCCACGCGTTGCAGGGTTCGCTCGCCGCGAACCGCTCAACTTTCAGTCGGCAGAACGGTCAGAGGGGTTTATCGCAAGATCTGGCTATGATGGCGAGCCCGGCCCTCCAAGCTGGGGTGAGCAGGTCTTTCCGCGATTTCTGAAAGAGAACGGTGCCGCGAGCGGCGTCTCGTCCTTGTCACTCTGGCGCGATATTGAATCGGTGATGGCCTATTCCTACTCGGGAGTACATGCCGAGGCGCTGAAACACGGCAGACACTGGAACATTCCGCAGCAGTGGCCGCCGCTGGTGCTCTGGTGGGTTGACGCCACCCACCAACCGGTATGGTCGCAGGCCGTTGAACGGCTGGAGCATCTGCACGACCAAGGCCCGTCGCCGCGCGCCTTTCACTTCAAGATGCCCTTTGACGCGGATGGTGCTCCAGCTGCGATCAACCGCGGAAGGGTGAAAGACATTTCCGAACGCAACGCTGCCGGGCAGCGGGAACTGCTTGCGCAGGTGCAGGCCATCCCCGTCTGACAGCTCGTTATGCTGGCCGTTTTGCCAGCATCATATAATTGACATCCATATCCGGCGACAGGTTCCAGCGATCCTGCAGGACGTTATAAAAGACACCGGTGCGGTGGATGATATCCATGCCGCTTGCTACCAGCGGTCGCTCGAGTTCATCGGGGCGCACAAGCTTTTCATACTGGTGCGTGCCGCGTGGTAACCAACGAAGAACGTTTTCTGCCGCGAAAATTGCCAGTGCGCGGGCTTTGAGCGTGCGGTTGATGGTGGCCGCGAACATGAGGCCGCCGGGGCGTACCATCTTTGCGCAGGTGGTGACAAAGAGGTCGACATTGGCAACGTGCTCGACCACCTCCATGTTGAGAATGACGTCGAAAGATTCGCCCGCTGCCTGCAACTGCTCTGCAGTCACAGCGCGGTAATCGACGCTGACGCCGCTCTCCCGGGCATGAGTCGAGGCAATGCCAATATTTTTCTCGGACGGATCGGCGCCGACAACGTCCGCCCCCATGCGCGCGATCGGCTCGGAAAGAAGACCGCCGCCGCAGCCGATATCGAGAACCCGCAGCCCCTCCAGAGGCCGGTGCCCCCTCGGATCGCGACCAAAATTGTCGCAGACACGGTTGCGGATATATTCGAGCCTCACCGGATTGAACTTGTGCAATGGCCGGAACTTGCCCGTCGGGCTCCACCATTCCGCAGCCATCGCGGAAAAACGATCCACCTCGCTCTGATCGACGGTCGTCTGTGCGGTTTCGCTCATGGGTGCTGCTCCATATTGCCGTTTTATTGGAAGTCGGATGATTGGTCTTCGAAGTCAAGACCGGCGGGTTTATTCCCTTGGCATTTTATCGGCGCGGTTTGCCGCAGGTGGAACTGATCAGGTACCTCGTTTGTTTCATGCTGCGTTCATGCAGCAACGCGTATTTTCTGATCGTGGCAGTATGCGAAACGCATGCTCGTCCATCGAAAATGGTGGATGCCGACAAGGGCAAAGCGGGCCTTTGCTTGAGGAGAAAGAAGTGAAGAAAAAACTGTTTGGCGCAATTGCGCTGGTGGCCATGCTCGCCGCGCCGGCTCTTGCCGAGGCTGCGACGCGCGGTTTCGCCACCGCAAATGTAAACATGCGCTCCGGCCCAAGTACGGCTTATCCGGCCGTCGTTGTGATTCCCGTTGGTGCACCATTGACCGTTCACGGCTGCCTGTCAGACACGCCGTGGTGCGACGTCTCTTTTGTCAATGGTCGTGGCTGGGTTGCCGGTCGTTATATCCAGACGACGTTCCGGCAAAACCGGGTCTACGTCGAGCCCCGTTATTATCGCGATCTCGGCGTTCCGATCATCACCTTCGAAGCCGGCCGCTACTGGGATCGCTACTATCGTGACCGCGATTTCTACCGCGAGCGTGACCGCTGGCGTCGTCCGCCGCCGTCTGGTGGTTATTGGAACGCACCGCCTCCGAGCGCCGGCTGGGACCGCCCACGTCCGCGCGACGAATGGCGGGACGGCCGTCGTGATGACTGGCGTGACGGTCGCCGTGACGAGTGGCGAGATGGCCGTCGCGACGACTGGCGGGATGGCCGCCGGGGTGATTGGCGCGACAACCGCCGCGACGAGCCAAGGGACCCGCGTCAGGGCGGCCCGAATGACGGTCGCTGGGAACGTCGCCACGGTGAATGGGATCAGGGCAATCGCAATCCTGAACCGCCCCGCGGAGACGCTGGTGGAAACCCCAGCAACGACAACCGCGAGCAGCTCATGAAATGGCGGCGCGATCTGGGGCTCGATAAGCAAGACCAGCAATAAGGATGGTCAGCGATACGATATCTTGTTCGAAGTGAAACTTGAGATATCGAGGAATAATGGCCCGGCAAATAATTGCCGGGTTTTTTATTGTCATTGTTGCTTTGCGGCAGCCTTGCGGGCACGGCTCTTCGGCTTTGCAGCAATTTCCGCATCAGGCGCGACTTCTGCAACGGCGGCCTTGGGAGCAGCCTTCTTGCGCGTTGCCGGTTTGGTCGCTTCCGACGATTTCAAAAGTGCGAACTCGTGCTTGGCCTGTTCCCAATGGTAGGCGTCACGGCCATGCGGATGGCCTTCCTTTTCCCAAAGTGTGTAGGCCCTTTTGCTGATCCATTCCTGTTCCGAAACCTGCATGCTCGTCTCCAGTTGCTGTTCACAGCGCCTTTGGGAAGGCGACAATCTGCTTGGTCCGGCACGCTCGACAGGAATCAATGCCGGCATTATCAGACCTCATTACACGCCATGACTTTGCGGGCGTCAAGCAAACATGCTGCATCGCAAAATTGGAATTCTGGCATTTCTTACCCGTCAAAGCGGTTTGGGCGAAAGACGTTCCTTAAGGACGAGATCAACGTTGCGTGATTGCATCAAGGCCGCCAGAATGGCTCGATAAATGGCAGCGGAGGAGGCGGTCTTGGAAGAGAGAATGAAGGCGCATGCGGAGGTGATCGTCGAGAAGCGAGGAAGGGCCGGAGTCATCAGGCTTAACCGCCCCCAAGCCATCAACAGCCTCACACTCCCGATGGTGGGCGCGCTCTCGCGGGCCTTGCAGCGTTTCGAGGAGGACCCTGACATTTCATGCGCGGTGCTGACCGGGGAGGGGGAGCGGGGCCTCTGCGCCGGTGGCGACGTCCGCATCATTCACGATCTCGGCAAGGCCGGCGACCCGCAGGTGCTGGAGTTTTGGCAGGAAGAGTTTCCGCTCAACTATCGTATCGCCCATTTCAGTAAGCCCTATGTCGCCTTGATGGACGGTATCGTCATGGGCGGCGGCGTCGGCATTTCGGCCCACGGCAGCCACCGCATCGCGACCGAACGCACCAAACTCGCCATGCCGGAAACCGGGATCGGGTATTTCCCCGACGTCGGTGGGTCATGGCTGCTTCCGAAAGCGCCCGGGGAATGTGGCACATGGTTGGGATTGACGGGAAATGCCATCGGAGCCGCCGATGCCCTTTATGCCGGCTTTGCGGATTATCTTGTTCCTTCACACCGGCTCGATGACTTGGTCCAGGACCTCTCGCAGGCCACGGACCGCGAAGATATCGAGGCGACGATCGGCGCTCACGTTGCGCAGGCTGGTGAAAGCATCTTGCAGGCAAATCAGAATACCATCGACGCGACATTTGGCTTCGACACCATCGAGGAGATTGTCGCTGCGCTGTCGGCACGACAGGATGCATTTTCGCGCGAAACGCTGGAGGTCCTCCAAAAGCGATCCCCGACGAGCCTGAAACTGACGCTGAAGCTACTGCGCCTTGGGCGGGAGAGCATGAGCCTCATCGAATGTCTGGAACGGGAATTCGCCGCCGGTACGGAAATATTGCGGCAGCACGATTTTTATGAGGGCGTACGCGCCGCGCTGATCGACAAGGACCGTAACCCCCGCTGGCGACCTGCACGGCTGGAGGAAGTGCGGGAGGTGGATTTGGAACCCTATCTTGCCGGGCATTCCGGCAATCTGTTTCCCGATCATCGCCTCTGAGCGGTGCAAAACAAATCCCACTTCCTGATCTAAATGAAATGGCCGCCTGCCGGACCTCGATTCTTTAGGCGATATTTCCGATTAAGTCATCGGCCGGGAATTTCTGTTTCTCGCTGATGTTGAGGCTCGCCGCTATTGTGGGCGCCATTCGAATTGCCGGGGGTATTCATGAAACGTCTTCTCATTATCGGGACTGCCATCGCCGCACTATTTGCAGGTGCAGCGCAGGCGCAGGCTCCGACCACCATTCTTAATGCGTCTTATGATGTCGCCCGTGAAGTGTTCGCAGCCGAGAACGAGGCGTTCATCAAGCAGCACCCCGGTGTTACCGTCGATCAGTCGCATGCCGGCACCTCCAAGCAGGCCCGCGCTATCGTTGAGGGCCTGGAGGCGGATGTGGTCACCTTCAATCAGGTGACGGATGTCGACTTTCTGGTGAAGCAGGGTTTCGTTTCCGCCGACTGGAAAAAGGATTTTCCGAACGACGCCTCGCCGTTCTATTCTTTTCCCTCTTTCCTCGTGCGCGCCGGTAACCCCAAGGGCATCAAGGACTGGGACGATCTTGCCCGCGACGATGTGAAAGTGGTTTTCCCCAATCCTAAAACCTCTGGTAACGCCCGCTATACCTATCTTGCCGCCACAGCTTACGCCAAGGAGAAGTTCAACGGCGATGAGAAGAAGGTGCAGGAGTTCGTCAAGAAAATCTTCGACAACACGCCGGTGTTCGACACTGGAGGCCGCGCCGCCACCACGACCTTCGTTGAACGTGAAATCGGTGATGTGCTGATCACGTTCGAGGCCGAGACACGCGGCATTGCCAAGCAATATGGAGCCGACAAGGTGGAAGGCGTTGTGCCCTCCGTCAGCCTGCTCGCCGAATTCCCTGTCGCCGTGGTGGACAAGGTGGTCGACAAGCGCGGTTCGCGTGAGCTGGCGAAAAGCTATCTCGACTTCCTCTATACCGAAGAAGGCCAGCGTATCGCTGCCGAGTTCGGCCATCGTGTCCACGACGAAAAAGTCGTCGGCGAATTCAAGGACAAGTTCCCTGCCATTCGCCTCGTCAACGTCAACGATGTCTTCGGCGGCTGGGACAAAATCCAGAAAGAGCATTTTGCATCCGGCGCGACGCTTGATACGCTTTACGGCAGCCGCTAATCACAGCGACAAGCAACAAGTACAAGACCCGGCGGGACACTGCCGGGTCGTTTTATGATTAATGGGGGCGCGGTTTGAAGCGGAATGTTCTGCCGGGACTTAAATTGTCCCTTGGCGTAAC
The DNA here is from genome assembly GCF_017726655.1 of Agrobacterium tumefaciens. Classification (NCBI taxonomy): domain Bacteria; kingdom Pseudomonadati; phylum Pseudomonadota; class Alphaproteobacteria; order Hyphomicrobiales; family Rhizobiaceae; genus Agrobacterium; species Agrobacterium tumefaciens. The sequence continues at coordinate 334,921 of NZ_CP072309.1, read as the reverse complement.
TCTCACCTACGTCGCCATTATCGTGCTTCTGCCTCTCTCGGCGCTGGTCTTCAAGGCGGCAAGCCTCGGACCTGCCGAGTATTGGTCGATCATCTCGTCGCCGCGCGCTGTTGCAAGCTATCGTGTTACGGTTGTCTGCGCTCTCGCTGCCACCCTCTTCAATGTCGTGTTTGGCCTTGCCCTTGCCTGGGTGCTCACGCGCTATCGCTTTCCGGGGTGGCGTCTCGTCGACGCCATTGTCGATCTGCCCTTTGCGCTTCCCACGGCCGTCGCCGGTATTGCGCTGACGACGTTGTTTGCGGGCAATGGCTGGTTTGGCTCGGTTCTGTCCCAATTCGGCATCAAGGTCGCCTATACGCCGCTCGGCATTATGGTGGCCATGGCCTTCACCAGCCTCCCCTTCATTGTGCGCACCGTTCAGCCGGTGCTGGAAGACCTCGACCCGGCACTGGAGGAAGCAGCACAATCGCTTGGCGGCTCGGATATGGAGATTTTCCGCAAGGTCATTTTGCCATTGCTCACGCCGGCGCTGCTTGCCGGTCTCTCGCTCTCCTTTGCCCGTAGCCTTGGTGAATTCGGCGCGATCATCTTCATCGCGGGCAACCAGCCCTTGTCGACGGAGATCACGGCGCTGCTGATCTTTATCCGGCTGGAGGAATATGATTATCAGGCAGCCGCCGCGATCGCGTCAGTTCTGCTCATCACCGCATTCGTCATGCTGGCTTTGACCAACTTTCTACAGTCGCGCGCCTTGCGTTACACGGTGAGGAGCTAAGCCATGAGCACCGTTTCTTCGCACCGCAAACCGCCGCGCGTTGGTGATGCCCCATGGGTGCGCCGCAGCCTCGTCGCCTTCGTGCTCATCATTGGCGCTGTGCTGGTGGTGGCGCCGCTTGTCATCATCGGCGTCGAAGCGTTTTCGCAGGGCTGGAAAGCCTATTCGGCCACCATCACACATCCCGATACCCGCCATGCCATCATGTTGACAGTTCTGACGGCGCTGATCGCGGTGCCCGTCAACACCGCCTTCGGCATTGCGGCGGCCTGGTCCATTACGAAGTTTGATTTCCCCGGCAGACGCTTTTTGCTGGTATTGATCGAGATACCTTTCTCCATTTCCCCCATCGTTGCGGGTGTCGCCTATCTCTTCGTGTATGGCCTGCAGGGCCTTTTCGGCGCGTTCCTCGATGCCCATGATATCAAGATACTGTTTGCGCTGCCCGGCATCGTCATCGCCTCGATGTTCGTGACCGCACCCTTTGTGGCGCGAGAACTTATCCCGCTAATGCAGGCGCAGGGCCGCGATCTCGAAGAGGCGGCGACTTCGCTTGGTGCCTCCGGGTGGCGCACCTTCTTTTCGGTGACCTTGCCGAACATCAAATGGGCGCTGCTTTATGGCGTCGTGTTGTGCAATGCCCGCGTCATGGGCGAATTCGGCGCGGTGTCTGTGGTCTCGGGCAATATTCGCGGCCAGACAAACACGCTGCCGCTGCATATCGAGCTGCTGTATCACGATTACCAGACGGCCGGCGCCTTTGCGTCAGCCTCCATCCTTGCCTTGCTCGCCGTGGTCACCATCATTGCAAAAGTGGCGCTGGAGCAACGCGGTGCCGGCCGCGGGCGTAAAAAGACCAACGGCGATGCCGCCATCGCTACGGAGACCTGATTTCAATGAAAATCCGCCTCGAAAATGTAGTGAAGACCTTCGATACCTTCCGCGCCGTGCGCGATGTTTCGCTGGATATCGAAAGTGGCGAGCTTCTCGCCCTGCTCGGTCCCTCCGGCTCCGGCAAGACGACGATTTTGCGCATGGTGGCCGGCCTCGAATATAGCGATGGCGGTCGCATCCTTTTTGGGGACGAGGACGCCACCAATATTCCGGTGCGCGACCGCGGTGTCGGCTTCGTGTTCCAACATTATGCGTTGTTTCCGCATATGACGCTGAATGAAAACATCGCCTTCGGCATGAAGGTCTCGAAGGTAAAGCGCGACCGTGCGGCGATCGATGCCCGCGTGCAGGAGCTGCTGCGCCTTGTGAAGCTTGAGGGTCTTGGCGACCGTTTTCCGGCGCAGATATCCGGCGGGCAGCGACAGCGGGTTGCTTTAGCGCGCGCTCTTTCGGTCGATCCGAAGGTGCTGCTGCTGGACGAACCCTTCGGGGCGCTGGATGCCAATGTGCGTCGCGACCTGCGGCGCTGGCTTCGTGAGATCCATTCCGAACTTGGCATTACCACGATTTTCGTGACCCACGATCAGGAAGAGGCGCTCGATCTTGCCGACCGCGTGGTCATTCTTAACCAGGGGGAGATTGTGCAGCAGGGCACGCCGAAAGAGGTTTGCCGCCAACCCAACAGCTCTTTCGTCATGCGTTTCCTCGGCGATGCCAACCGCGTGCCCGGTGTGGCGCGGGGCGGAAAAATCTATGTCGGCGATAACGAGCTGCCTTTCTCTTATGGCCAGGGCGACGGTGCCGTTGATATCTACGCCCGACCGGGTGATCTCGAATGGGAGGATCTCCATGAGGGCATTCCCGCCTCCGTGGAGCGTGTTCTCGACCGCGCCGGGGAAAGACGGGTGATTGTCAGCACCGATGGCGGAGACATTCTCGAGTTCGACGTGCCGCCGGAAAACGACGTCACGGCGGGTGATCGCGGTTCCGTCATCATCCGCCGGGCAAAGATTTTCCCGGCGGCGTAAAAGGTAAAAGACCGGCTTCAGACCAGAAGCTCGAAAGCACGGTCTGCGGCGAGCCTGCCATTGATCATAAGGTCGACCCTGTGGGTGCCGGCATAATGTTTGCGGGTGGTGAAATCCCTGGTGGCGCGGCTGATCGACAGCGCGCAGGTTTCGCCGGGCTGAAGCTCGACTTCCTTCCATTTGAAGACCTTGGCGGACGTGCCGCCGCTCTTCTTCACGTAGTGGACGGCGTAGTCGATCACCAGTTTCTGCGGGCTCTTCGCCGTCGACGTGAAAGAGGTTGCAATCCGCACCGGATTGCCAAGAACAACCTTGTCCGGCGATACCTGAAAAGACGCGAGCGCAATCTGCGCCTCACCATGCGCACCCAGATGGGCGAGTGCTGCGGCATCGCCTTTCTTGATAAGGGTGCGAAGGGCCTGCCGCATGATCCAGCGCGTATTCGGGTCGTCTTTCGGCCAGGTGTCGATCAGCGCCAGTACGAAGTCGGGATTGTCCTTGGTAATATCGTTCAGGTGATTGGCGACGGATTTACGCACATAAAGCGCCTCGTCCGCTTTCAGGGCGTCCAGGATAGCGGTGACGGGAGAGGGATCGACAACGAGCGATTTAAGCTGGAACGACCAGGGAAGCCGAGGCCGACAACCTTCGCTCGCCAGCCGCCTGACATGCTCGTTATCATGTTGCGTCCATGTTTCCATCACAGCGATAGTACGCGCGATATCCTTCTGCAGAAAATGCCGTATGGCGAATTCCGAAGAGCCGAAACGCGTGAAATATTGCAGTGCCTCCATGGAGAGATCAAAATCATTTAGGCCGTACAGTGCGACATATTCCGGCAGCGAAATGGAGGCAAAACCATTGCCGATGCCAGGAGCTGCAGCGCTGAGAATCTCAATATTGCGAGCATAGTCCCCGGGAAGAGTTGCATGCAGGCTGGTCGCCACCTGGCGCATGCGCTGCATGATCCCAAGCGCCTCGAGATTCGCCGTCGCAAGCGCCATGAAGGCGGACACGTCGAAGGGCGGATAAACAGCTTTGGTCTGATCAGCGATATGCTGCAGTTTTTCGCGGTTGAAGATTTCCTTCAGTGCGGGCGCCGCCGTGTCGCTCATAAGACCTCCGGTAGTTCACTTTTTGTTCTTTTAGCCTTGCGAAAGTTTGAAGGCAAGTTGCGAAACCGGAGAGCAACAGAATATTGAGATTTGTGGTGGGAGCGCGCGCGGAGTTCCCATGAGACATGATCAGGAAGCGTTCGAGCGGCGGCTCACGCCACCGCTCTTTCGCACATCAAGCAGAAACGGCGAGCTCGCGGCGCTCCCGATCGGCGATGATCGACAGATCGAGCACCTTTTGCAGGTTTGCGGCGTGGCGGAAGTCTGGATCAGCGACGCCGCCTTCCATAACGGCCTTGGCGAACTTTTCGTAGTTGGTGGGCACGGGATCGACATCGATCGTCTTCCAGATCGCTTTTTCGACGTCTTCGCCGATGCACGCACGCAGGCTGGAATAATCAGGCGTGTGGATCACCTCGAGCGCGCCCTTGTCGCCGTGGATGCGCAGGCGAAGCTCGTTCAGGTGGCCGGTTGCCCAGCGGCTGGCATGGATGACGCCCATCGCCCCGTTTTCCAGTTCGGCGGTCATGGTGAAGCTGTCGTTGGCGTCGAGATCGTAAGCGCCGATTTTGTTGCCTTCATATTTGTCGAAGGTCTTCAGGCGCGTGAAGATGCGCTCCACATCGCTGCCAGCACCATAGGAGGCGAAGTCGAGGATGTGGATGCCAACGTCGCCGAGCACGCCGTTCGAGCCATGCTTGGTGGAAAGCCGCCAAAGCCACTTACTTTCCGTCATCCAGTCGCCCCAGGCCTTGGAAACGAGCCAGCTTTGGAGGTATGACGCCTCGAGATGGCGCACCTTTCCGATCTTGCCCGAAAGCACCATCTCGCGTGCCGCCTGAAGTGGGGCGACATTGCGATAGGTGAGGTTGACCATGGCCACGAGCCCAGCCTTTTCGGCAGCATCGGCCATTTCCGCAGCGTTGGCATAGTTTTCCGCAAGCGGTTTCTCGCAGAAGACGTGCTTGCCCGCGGCAAGGAGTTTCAAACTCGTGGGATGATGAATGGCGTCCGGCGTGACATTGGCCGCCGCATCGAATTCGCCCCAGGCGATCGCATCATCGAGAGAAGTGAATGACAGCGGTATGTTATGGCGCAGCGCGAATGCTCGCACTACCACATCGTCCACATCCACCGCCGCGACAAGTTCAACGCCAGCGATTTGCGAGAAGTAGGTGGCGTGATTGTTCGCCATGCCACCGGTTCCAAGAATGAGAAGTCTCATGGCCAGTTATCTCCAAGCCCTTATCTATAACCTGCTTCGCCCGCCTTGTGCAGCTTCGGACCGCGTTCTTCGATCGGCTCCAGCGCCTGATCGACGGGGACGTTGGGAGCGGTGTGAATGCTCTTCAGGGCGCCGGCCGGGTTATAGGCCCATTTGACCGAGTTGCTGATGACCTTCTGAACGTTGGCGTCATGATAGGTCGGATAGGTTTCATGCCCAGGACGGAAATAGAAAATGTTGCCAGCCCCACGCCTCCAGGTCAGACCGGAACGGAAGACCTCGCCGCCCTGGAACCAAGAGATAAAGACGGTTTCCAATGGTTCCGGTACGGAGAACTGCTCGCCATACATTTCTTCGTTCTCAAGCTCGAAATGTTCAGGCAGACCAGCGGCAATCGGGTGGCGCGGATTGATCGTCCACAGGCGCTCGCGTTCACCTGCCTCACGCCATTTCAGCGCGCAGGGCGTGCCCATCAGCCGCTTGAAGGGCTTGGAGAAGTGGCCGGAATGCAGGACGATGAGACCCATGCCTTCCCAGACCCGCTTGGCAACGCGCTCGACGATCTCATCCTGTACGGCGCCATGGTCCTTGTGGCCCCACCAGACCAGAACGTCGGTGTTGTCGAGACGCTCCTGCGAAAGCCCGTGTTCCGGCTCTTGCAGTGTGGCAGTGGTGGCGTTGATCTCCGCGTCCTGGTTCAGAGCGTCGGCAATTGTGTTGTGCATGCCGTTTGGATAGATCGAACGCACCGTCTCATTGATGTGTTCGTGAATATTTTCGCCCCATACAACGGTGTTGATGGCCATTCTCATGCTCCTTGGTGAAAGCCGGCTCCTTGGGGTGACCGGCAAAAGTGAAATATCAGGCAGCACCCCGAGCGGGGTTGCGGGAAAGCGCCCTGCCTTCAGCGTCAAAACGGTGGATTTGCGCCGCATCCGGCACGAGAGTGATGCGTTCGCCTGCCTTTCGGCCTGTCACGCCCTCTTCGCGAACGACGACCGGCTCGCCAGAGCCGATCTCGACATAGATGTAGCTGTCAGATCCCAACATCTCCGAATGAACGATCTCGCCGTTCCAACCGTTCCCGTCCGTTGTGATGGCAATGTGTTCAGGGCGGATGCCAATGGTCTTTGCGCCCTCGGTTTCGGCATATTTGCCTGCCAGAAAGTTCATCTTCGGCGAGCCGATGAAGCCCGCGACGAAGGTGTTGACGGGGCTCTCGTAAAGCTCGAGCGGCGTGCCGATCTGCTCGACACGGCCATCGCGCAACACGCAGATGCGGTCGGCGAGCGTCATGGCCTCCACCTGATCATGCGTGACATAGATCATCGTCGTATCATGCATTTCGCGGTGCAGCTTGGCGATCTCCAGGCGGGTTGCGACGCGCAGCGCTGCATCGAGGTTGGAGAGCGGTTCATCGAAGAGGAAGACCTTGGGATCGCGCACGATGGCGCGGCCGATGGCGACACGCTGACGCTGGCCGCCGGAGAGCTGCTTTGGCAGACGCTCCAGATAAGGCGTGAGTTGCAGCATCTCGGCCGCCGCCTCCACGCGCTTGCGCCGCTGCTCCTTGTCTGCACCGGATAGTTTCATGCCGAAGGCCATGTTTTCGAATACGGTCATATGCGGATAAAGTGCATAGGACTGGAAGACCATGGCGACGCCGCGCTTGGCCGGTGGCAGGCGGTTTACCGTCTCGCCGTCGAAGGACAGCGTACCGCCGGTGATTTCTTCCAGGCCGCAAATGAGGCGCAGAAGGGTGGACTTGCCGCAGCCGGAGGGACCGACAAAGACCATGAACTCGCCGGAGCGAATATCCATGTCGATGCCCTTGATGACATCGAAGGCGCCGAAGGATTTGCGAAGATCGCGCAGTTGAATGGTGGTCATGAAATTTCTCCTAGCCTTTGACGCCGCCGGCGGTGAGGCCGGAGATGATGCGTCGCTGGAAGATCAGAACGAGGACAACGAGCGGAGCGGTGACGATGACGGACGCTGCCATAATCGTTCCCCACGGGATTTCGAACTGCGAGCCGCCAGACAGAAGAGCAATGGCGACGGGCACGGTGCGCTGCTCGTTGGATGAAGTGAAGGTGAGCGCGAAGAGGAATTCGTTCCACGCCGCAATGAAGGCGAGAAGCCCTGTCGTAACGAGTGCGGGCCACATCAGTGGCATGAAGACCTGGGTGATGATGACCCATGGTGTCGCGCCATCCACGATCGCCGCTTCCTCGATCTCGATCGGCAGGTCGCGCATGAAGGTCGTCAAGACCCAGACCGTGAAAGGCAGGGTGAAGATCATGTAGGAAAAGATCAGCGCGAGCGGCGTGTTGAAGATGCCGGCCCAGCGGATCAATTCGAACAGGCCGGCGAGAACGGCGATCTGCGGGAACATCGAAACCGACAGGATGGTGAGCAGCAGTAGCGCTCGGCCGCGGAAGCGGACACGAGCCAGCGCATAGGATGCGGTAACCGCCAGAAACAGCGACAGGATAACCACGGATGACGCAACCAGCAACGAATTGCCGAGATTGCGCAGGAAGGTGCCATTGCCGATGACGAAGTTGTAGTTGGTAAGCGAAAATTCGCGCGGCCAGTAATTGACTTGGAACAGGGCTGAACCGGATTTCAGACTGGTCAGGATCGCGTAATAGAAGGGGAATACCGAGATCACCATGATAACGGCGACCAGCGCATAAAAAGCGGTGGTTTTCAGGATGTTTGGCATTGTCATCGCTGGGCTCCATCCGTGTTAACGCGCCCGAGCCACATATAGATGACCGTGATCGAGGCGATGATGAGGAACAGCATGGTGGAGGCGGCCGCGCCATAGGCGAACTTGTCGAAATCGAACAGGTTCTCGCGTGCGAGCACGGACATGGTGCGCGTCTGGGCGTTATTCGGCGTCAAGATGTAGATCAGGTCGAACACGCGCATCGCATCCAGCATGCGGAAGATCACGGCGACCATCAGCGCCGGACGGATCATTGGCAGGGTGACACGGAAGAACACCTTGACGGGATGAATCCCATCCACCTTCGCTGCCTCATACATATCCTTCGGCACCATCTGAAGACCGGCGAGAATGAGAAGCGCCATGAAGGGCGTGGTCTTCCAGATGTCGACGATCAAGACGGCGACCATCGCGGTTTCGGGATTGGCCGTCCAGGCGATCTTGTTGGAGATCAGCCCCAGATTGAGGAACAGGTCGTTCAATATGCCGAACTGGTCGTTCAGCATCCATGCCCACATCTGCGCGGAGACAATGGTGGGGATTGCCCAGGGAACGAGAATGGCTGCACGCACGAGACCACGGCCCTTGAATTCCGCGTTCAGCACCAATGCGACGATTAGTCCGAGCACTGTTTCGAGGCTGACGGAGACGACAGTGAATTTCAGCGTATTGACAACCGCACCCCACCAGGCGGGGTCGGCAAGCAGGCCGCGATAGATCGTGCGGCCGCTGCTGAGCGTGATCCAGGTGAGGTAGTTCTTGAGGCCGACAAATTGCGCGCCTTCGAGATTGGTCAGCGACGCATCGGTAAGACTGAACCAGACGGTGCGCACGAGCGGCCAACCGGCCACCAGCGCCAGAACCAGAAATGTGGGGGCCAGAAACAGCCAGGCGGATTTCAGTCGTTCCGACTGCAGGTCGGAGCCGGTGCCGGAAGCCGCGACCGGCCTTTGAAGGGCGATGTCGTTCATGAAGATATCTCGCGGTTTGGGCACGGGAGATGATCAGGCGTGACCGCCTCCCGTGCGGGCGGGTTACCAGCCGTTGCCTTTGAGATCGGTCAGTTCGACCTCGAGAAGCTCGAGATTTTCCGCCGCCGTACCGTTGCCGGAGAGCGTGTTGTGCACGGCGCCCCAGAACTTGGCCGAAACCTCATTGTATTTTACCTTGGCGGAGGCGGAAGGGCGGGGAACAGCGGTCTCGAAGATCGGCTTCCACGTGGGCATGAAGGGCTGCGCCGCCGCAACATCCTTGTCGTCGTAGAGCGAGGCGATCGTCGGCATGTTGGAAAGCTGCACGGCGCGCATCTTCTGGGTGTCCTTGGACGCCATGAATTTCACCAGCTGGATGGCCGCTTCCTGGTTGGCAGAGTATTTCGAGACCGCGAGGTTCCAGCCGCCGAGCGTCGAGGCCGGTGCTTCGCCTTCTGCGCCAGCCGGCAGCGGGGTGACGCCGAACTTGCCCTTGATGGCGCTATCGTCGCCATTGCCAAGCGCGTAGGCGTATGGCCAGTTGCGCATGAAGACGGAATTGCCGGTCTGCCAGACGCCGCGCGCTTCCTCTTCCTTGTAGGCAAGCACGCCCTGGGGCGCGATGGTGCCGACCCAGCCTTTGGCGGTTTCGATGGCCGCGGCGGCCTTTTCATTGTTGACGGAGATATCGCCATTTGTTTCTACGATGTGCCCGCCGCCGGCGGATGCGATCCATTCCAGCGCGTTGCAGGTCAGACCCTCATAGGCGCTGCCCTGGAAAACAAAACCCCAGAGGTCCTTCTGGCCGGCCGCGCGCTCCTTCTCCTGAATTTCCTTGGCGGTTTCGCTGAGTTCCTTCCAGGTCTTCGGTGGCTGCTTGCCGTATTTTTCAAGAAGGTCCTTGCGATAGAACAGTGCCGGCGCGTCGGTAAACATCGGCATGGCAACGAGTTTGCCGTCCACCGTCTGAGAGGCGACGATCGAGGGGAAATGATCTCCGATGACGTCCTTGGTCGCTGCCGTCAGATCCACGAACTGGTCTGCCAATTGCGGCGCCCAGATAACGTCCGTCTGGTAGACGTCGACGTCCTTGTTGCCGGCGGCAAGCCAAAGCCGGTACTGGCTGAATTGTTCGCTCGAAGAAGAAGGCATGGTCACCAGATTGACCTTGTGCCCGCTTTCCTTTTCGAAGGCGGCAATACGTTCGCGGAAAAACGCGACGTTCTTTCCGGTGGAATTCGCAGCGATGGAAATCTCCGCCGCCTGCACCGAAACAGCAGCGGAAAGTACGCTGCCGCACAGGAACAAAGTCTTGATTGAAATATTCATTGTCAAACTCCTCCGTTGACGCTCCCGATTGTCCTCAAAATTGAAAGCGCTTTTGACTGGCGCGAGGCTCTCAAAAGCCAAGCAATCTGTCAATACTCTTTCTAGCGCACTGGAAATCGGGCGATTTCGTTCGCGATTTTCGAGGTTTGCCTTTCAGGGAGATCAACTGTAAGGTTTCAGGTGGAGGAAAATTGAAATCGTTTTCAATTTTTGTCGGCTTGAAAAATCCGCGGCGGCGACGCATGCAGGGGCAAATTGGCAAAAAATATGAAGCTCAAGGAATTTGCAGAAAAGGTCGGGCTCTCTCCGACCACAGTCAGCCGCGCGCTTGGCGGTTACCCCGAGGTGCGCGAGGAGACGCGGCAGCGGGTGATGGATGCTGCCTTGAAATACGGCTATCGGCCAAATGCCAACGCCGTCAGGCTGGCGACGGGCAGGGCAGGCGCGATTGGGGTCGTGATGGGCCGGTCGGGTGGCGGGCATTTCTTTTCCGAATTCATGGGCGGCATGGCGACGCGGCTCGAACGGGAAGAGACTGATATTCTTGTCAGCGTCACCGTAGACAATAATCTTGATGAGGAGCTGGCGATCTTCAGCCGGCTTGCCGCGAGCGGCCGCGTGGACGGCATCATCGTGCATTCACCGCGGCCTGACGATGAACGTATTGCACTGCTGAACCGCTTGGGTATTCCCTTCATCGTTCACGGACGCTCGAGGACAGCGTTCGAACATGCCTGGCTCGATATCGACAACCAAGATGTCACCTACCGCCCGACGATCCATTTTCTGGAACGTGGACATCGAAGCATCGCCCTGATCAACGGTCCCGTTGGCCGCACATTCGTGCAGGACCGCGAACGGGGCTTTCGCGAAGCACTGGCGACCCACGGGATCACGCCGGAGCCGCGTTTCATGATGAATGAGCATTTCAGCGAGGAAACGGCGTTTCGTTTCGCCCGCTCGCTTCTCGAGCAGACACCGCGCCCCACGGCCTTCGTTGCCGGTGCAATGATGACGGCTCAGGGCGTCTACCGCGCCGCAACGCAGATGGGGCTCACCATCGGCAAGGACGTCTCCGTCATCGCTCACGACGACGTGTTTCCGTACCTGACGCCGGAGAGCATGATGCCGCCCCTTTCCACCACGCGCTCGCCGATGCGCATGGCGGGGATGCGGGTAACGGACCTGCTTTTGCAGATTATCGGCGGTCGTCCGGTGCAGGAGGTCCAGGAACTCTGGCCGGTCGAGTTGATCCTGCGGGAATCGGTCGGCGCGGTCTGAGCTTGTCAGCATAGAATGCTGATTCCATTCCATTTTGTGAACAGCGTGTGATGGCTGTTCGTCTTTGGCCGTCTACACGGCTGCCTCATCTTCTGTATAATCGGAAATGCAGCGGGCTTGATGGAACAGGACCCGTGCCGGCGCGTTGAGGGGACGTGTTGAGGGAGGATGATAGATGTTTGAATTTCTAAAACCGCAACAGCAGCCCGTCATCGATGACGTTGAAGCAACCGGGACTTATGCGGACGCATTTCTCAACGTTTCGAGCCCGGAACTGACAGTTTCTACAGCGCGGGAACATGGGCACGAAGCCCATTCCAGAGATTATTGCGATGATCGCAATGTCTCCCGCAGCGCGCTTGGCTTCGCCTGAGCAAAGTCAGAAACTTCCCTATCACACGGAACGGAGCTGTCGTTCCGACGTTTCCTGTTAGACCCCTGGGCGGCGCAACAGAACCCAAGGGACCTTACCGGCTGTGACCGGTGGGCAAATTGGAGGTTGTGCCGCCCGATTGGAGATGGCAACTGCCGCCTCCCGAAAACCAAACCGCAATTCGCTTCAAGGGGCATTGCGTTTGTTAGGAGACCGCGATGATCACCATTCCCGTTGAGCCCTATCCGGATCAGCCAGTGCCGGTACCGCCGCAGCCGGACATTCCTCCGGTCAAGGAGCCCGAGCCGGACAGGCTGCCGGATGAACTGCCCAATCCAAATCCTGACGAAAATGACGAGCCGCCGAAAGTCTTTTCGTCTGTCACCCGGTGACATCGTCAAATTTCTTGCTGACGAAGGCAGAACCCCTAAGGCCGAAGCGCCAAGGATAGTCGACTGCGCGGCTGATGCCGATGCGTCTGCCACTTGAGACCGCGGCGGCTTCCTTCGCGAGGCGCAGCGAAAACGGTGGCGCTTGAAGTGGCATCCCGTCCATATCCCCCGTAATCGCCAATGCCTGGCAAAGTCTGCCGGGGCCCGAACAGAGGAGCTTGAGCTTGTCTGTTCCGCGCCTGACTTTCATCATTTCCATACCCGCTGTTGGCTCGATGGCACGCAGAAGCACCGCAGATCCGGGGGCGCATACGAAGTTGGCGCACCAATGGATGCCGTAGGAGCGATACACATAGAGATGCCCAGCCGGGCCGAACATTGCCTTGTTTCGCGGTGTTTGACCGTTAAAGCTGTGCGAGGCCGGGTCATCCGGGTGATAGGCTTCCGTTTCAACGATCAGGCCGCCGACATTGCCGACGCGAAACTCTGCGCCGACGAGGTCGCGCGCCACTTCTACGGCATCGCGCTCAAAAAAACGCTCCTGCAATTCCGCACCGAAGGCATCATTCATCGGGAACCCCTGCCGCCCTGAATTGTTCTGAAATCATATATTTATCGTTTCCAGCATCGACTTTCGTTGCTGATCGCCAACCGGAGGGCACTTCATGCAACTATCCACGACCCATGTAAAACGCAATAACGGTGCCACCTCCGTCGAGTTCGTCGGTAGCGATGGCGATCATGTGTCCGTGCGTCTTGCCGATGGTCTGCATGATATCGATGACGTGGAAGCGATGCGGCGCGCAAGTGCAGTGCTGGTTCAGCTCACGGCTTTCGGAACGCGTCACGGAACGGACGCTCCCTCTCAGTTCTCCGCGTTGAGCGCTGTACAGGGCGAGGCCCCAGAAGCTCAGGAAAGCGTGTGCGAACCGAAAGATCGCGGGATTGTGGAGGAAGGAGCCAGTCTCCCAGTGGGCAAGCCAGCTTCGGCAACCGTCACGTCCATCGCATCGGCAAAGGGAGGATATTGATCGTGGCTGACCGCAAAGTTGCTCTCGTCACAGGTGCCGGCTCCGGGATCGGGCGCGCCGCCGCCATTCAACTATCTGCCGCGGGGTTTGCGCTCGGCCTTCTCGGGCGCACCGAAAGTGAGCTGCAGGATGTCGCGACGGAGATGGGGGACGCGCCGGCCAAAATACTCGTCGCTGATGTGTCCGATGAGGAGGCGATGCGGGTTGCTATCGAATCGCTGGTCGGAGAGTTCGGCCGAATAGACGTCGTCGTCGCCAACGCGGGTGTGAACGGTGTCTGGGCGCCGATCGATGAATTGAAGCCTTCCGAATGGGACGATACGATCCGCATCAATCTGCGCGGCACTTACCTGACGATCCATGCCAGCGTGCCGCATCTGAAGGCCGCAGGTGGAGGCTCGATCATCATCGTTTCATCCATCAATGGTACGCGCACCTTCACCTCGCCGGGGGCAACCGCATATTCCGTCACCAAGGCCGGGCAGGTGGCCATGACGCAGCAACTGGCGCTGGAGCTTGGGCGACACCGGATACGCGTCAATGCCGTATGTCCGGGCGCTATCAAGACCTCGATCGACGAAAATACCGATATCCGCGCGCGCGAAAAGACCGAGGTGCCGGTCCGCTTCCCGGAAGGGGACATTCCGGTGACGGGTGGTGTCGCGGGGACGAGCGAGAATGTTGCCGACCTGATCGAATTTCTGGCGTCCGATGCATCGTGCCATATTACCGGCACGCCGGTCTGGATCGATGGCGGGCAGGGTCTCCTGAGGTGATCCCGACTGCTGCTTGCGCCCTTGGAACCTACCCTCACGGCCTTGTGTGCCCATGATTAACGAATGGGTAACGTCTCTTCACGAGACTTTGTCCATTGCGAGGTTGCCGTGTTGTGGCCACCTTCGGTAGTTAAGCTTCTGCCGCAAAGGCGGGCAAATCAGGCGGGTAGAGAGATCCATGAGCATCCAGACGTTGCTGAATTTCGCAGCTGCGGGGTTACGGCAAAAGGTGAGGGCGGGAGCACGAATGGCTGCGGTCGTTGCGATCGGGGGCAGCCTTGCCGCATGCACCTCGATGGGACTCGACAGCGTCAAAAAAGATCCGCCTAAGCTGTCTTCAAAAATGATGGCGCAGATGTCTGCCAAGAGCATGCGCCCGGAAAGCCCTGTCCTCGTTCGCATTTTCAAGCAGGAAAGCGAACTCGAAGTCTGGAAGGTGGACAAGACGGGCAACTATGCGCTGCTGAAGACCTACCCCATGTGCCGCTGGTCCGGCAAACTTGGCCCCAAAACGAAAACTGGCGACCGGCAGGCACCTGAAGGTTTCTATCACGTTTCCGCGGGCATGCTCAATCCGAACTCCCAATACTACGTCTCGTTTAACCTGGGTTACCCGAACCGGCTGGAATCGGCCCTCGGCTACACGGGCGAGGCTTTGATGGTCCACGGCGCCTGCTCATCTTCCGGCTGCTACGCCATGACGGACAGCCAAGTAGGCGAGATTTACGCCATCGTGGCGCGGGCGCTTCAGGGCGGACAGGATCGCTTCCAGGTTCAGGCCTATCCCTTCCGGATGACAGCACGGAACATGGTGGCGCATCGGGACGACCCAAATATGTCTTTCTGGAAGACGCTCAAAGAGGGCTACGACTATTTCGAGGTCACGCGCCGCCAGCCTAAGGTGTCCGTGTGCGCACGCCGTTATGTCTATAACAGCGAATTTGCGGGAGGTGAGCCTGCCGATCCGCTCGCTGCCTGCCCACCTGTCGTCAATCAGCCGGAGCCGGAAGTGGCCTCGAAACTGGCGCAGGAGCAACAAAAACTTGCCGCGGCGATGAGCGAGGGAACTTCCGCCCCCCTCAGCGCGTATGTAGACGGCGGCATGCATCCAAGCTTCCGGGCAATCTTGAAATCCAATGGCGCCAAAGCCATGGCGTCTCAGGTTTCCGGCACGAAGTACCCAATCAGCCGCCCAGAGGCGGCGCTGGCAGACCCCTTTGCCAGCGTGAGATGACGTTAATGAGGTTTTTCAATTGAACGAGACGACGACGACCCGGCGGGGCTTCCTGCTTGGAGCCGGTGGATTGGCCCTTGCCGGCCTTGCCGGTTGCAACACCACGGCGCGCGAAGTAGCAAAGCCTGCCGCTCCCGCCGATGATCCCATGTATGCGCTGATGTATGGTCCGAAGCCGGATGAGCAGTTTCCTCTTCCGGAAATCCCCTACAAGCGCATTCCACGACAGTTTCTGCGCCAGATGGTTGCAAACCCGACAGGCGAGCGTCCCGGCGTGATCGTTGTCGATACCGCCAACCACTTCCTTTACCTGACCTATGAAAACGGACAGGCGATGCGATACGGCGTTGGTCTTGGTCGTGCCGGCTTTGAATGGTCTGGCCGCGGCGTGATCCAGTACAAGCGCGAATGGCCCCGCTGGACCCCGCCGGATGAGATGGTTGCACGCCAGCCGGAGCTCGAACCCTATAGCAGCCGCAACGGCGGTATGGAGCCGGGGCTGAAGAACCCGCTCGGCGCGCGTGCGCTTTATATTTTCAAGGATGGCAAGGATACGATCTACCGCCTGCACGGCTCGCCCGAATGGTGGACCATCGGCAAGTCGGTGTCATCGGGCTGCGTCCGCCTGCTGAACCAGGATATCGTCGATCTCTACAACCGCGTTCCCGCCGGCACGCCGATTGTCGTGACATCTCTCGGCCCGGCCCAGCAGGGCGTTCCAATCGGCCAGGAAGGCGTACCCGTGGCGCAGTACGGTAACGGCGTCATCGGCGACGGGTTGTCGCAGCCGGTACAGGCTTATTGATCTTCAGAACGTCAACTCACGGCGCGGATACGCCGTGAGTTGCGCCCGGTATCGGATATCGAAAAGTCTGCCGCGCCACTTTCGCCATTAAGCGACCCGGCGGGCACGGGTATTGTCCTTTTCCATTTCCAGACGGAAGCGAGAGACCAGGGAGCGCAGCTTCGCCGTTTCAGCCGCGAGCGTCGCTGAAGCAGCCGTGGACTGTTCGACCATAGCCGCATTCTGCTGCGTCGCGTGGTCCATCGAATTCACCGCCGCGTTGATTTCCGCAAGACCGGTCGTTTGCTCGCTGGCCGATGTAGCGATGGCGTTCATGTGGCGGTCAATGCCCGCGATGCGCTCACCGATATCCTTCAGGGCGGTGCCGGTATTGAGAACGAGCTCCACGCCGTTTTCAACCTCGGCCGAGGACTGGCGGATATGGTCACGGATTTCGTTTGCAGCCTTTGCCGACCGCTGCGCGAGATCGCGCACTTCTTGCGCGACGACCGCAAAACCCTTGCCGCTCTCGCCAGCGCGGGCGGCTTCCACCCCCGCGTTCAACGCCAGTAGATTGGTCTGGAAAGCGATTTCATCGACAACGGAAATGATGCCGGTTATCTGCTGAGACGAGGCTTCGATGCGTCGCATTGCTTCTTCGGCATGGCTTACCACTTCGACCGATTTCAGCGCGCTCTCATTGGCGTCGGTTGCAGCCAGGCGCGCCTCGATGGCGCGTTTGTTTGCGTTCGAGACGTTGACGGTGATCTCATCCAACGCAGCCGCAGTCTGCTCGAGGGAAGCCGCCTGACTTTCCGTGCGGCGCGAAAGATCGCCGGCGCCGGCTGCAATTTCGCGGCTGCTACCGTCTATCGTGCCGACGCCATTCGATATGGCGGTAAGTGTTTCCGCCAGTTGCCTGACAGAGCTGTTGAAATCATGGCGCAGCGCCTCGAACTGCGGCGCGAAGGCGTCATCGAGCTGAAACGCCAGATCTCCCGAAGCCAGCCGTTTCAAGCCAGCCGCAAGACCGGACGTAGCGATACGCAGTCTTTCCGAGGCGTCTTCTTCAGCCTGCCGGCGGGCGGCTTCCTGATCAGCTTCCGCCTGTAGACGCGCTGCTGCAGCCTGTTCCTCGAGGGCGCGATTTGTGATCGCCGACTGCCGGAAGATTTCGACCGCACCGGACATTGAGCCAATCTCATCCTTGCGATCAATGCCGGACGGCGGCTGTGACGTATCGCCGCCCGCCAGGCGCTCCATGTTCTTCGCCAATTGCAGGATCGGACGGATAACCGATTTGCGGGTGAGAAGGAAAAGCGCGCCACAGAACATGGCTGCAGCGACCAAAAGCCCTTTCAGGACGAGATCGATCGTCGCCTTTGTCTTTTCGCTTTTGGCCGAGGCGGCGTCGGAAAGAGCCTGAATCTGGTCGCCTGCGGTTTCCATCGCTTTTTCCAGCGCGGAGAATTGCCGCATGAATTCGGGCACCAGTTTGATGGCCCCTTCCTGATCGGTACCCGCGAGCGCCACGACTGCATCGGCTGCATCCATATAAGCGAGAAGCGGTTTTTCGACGCTGTCGATAACGGCTTTGACATCGGTGCCTGATGATAACGACTTATTGGCTTCGATCGCCTCGCGGAAGCTGGCTTCATGCTCGTCAAGATCGGCCTTGACGTCCTTGAGGTCGAGATTCATCCGGGCATCGGAGGAAAGGATGGCGGCAAGTACATCAGAGCGCAGCGCGTCATGCATCATGTCTGCCTGCATGTGGTTGCGCAGGACATCGGCGGAAAGGGCGACATATTCGCTGTTACTGTTCAGCTTAGCCGCTGACCATATGCCGATACCGGCGGCGCTGCCGGTGATGGAGAATATTGCAATGCTCGCCAATATGATTTTGCTTTGAATCGAAGCCATAAGAGTATTCCCACGCAGTTGTTATACTGCGAGACGATAATAGAATATGTTTAATGAATGTTCTATTTGTTCCACGCTTGATGGAAGTCAAAAAAGGCTGCAATATATATTGCAGCCTTTTATTTATTAGTGATTAGTAATTTCACTGCGCCCGTTTGAGCGCTTCACTCAGGATGGAGACAATATCGTCGAAATGGGATTTTTCGGCGATGAGCGGCGGCGACAGAGCGATGATGTCGCCGGTCACGCGGATCAGCAGGCCACGCTCGAAGCAATCCACAAAGACATCATAGGCACGCGCGCCCGCAGCACCGTCACGTGGCTGCAACTCGATGCCGGCGATGAAGCCGATGGTGCGAATGTCGATCACATTGGGCAGGTCCTTCAGCGAATGGATGGCGTCATGCCAAGCATCCTGCAGTTCGGCAGCGCGGGTGAAGAGACCTCCGTCGCGATAGATATCAAGTGTGGCGATGCCGGCGGCGCAGGCCACCGGGTGACCGGAGTAGGTGTAGCCATGGAAAAGCTCGATCTGGTTTTCCGGCCCATGCATCAAGGCGTCATGCACCTTGCGGCTGGTAAAGACCGCACCCATCGGGATCGCGCCATTGGTCAGGCCTTTGGCCGTGGTGACGATATCGGGGGTAACGCCGAAATAGTTCGTGGCGAAGGTCGAGCCCATGCGGCCGAATCCGGTAATGACTTCATCGAAAATCAGAAGGATGCCGTGCTTGTCGCAGATGGCCCGCAGGCGTTCGAGGTAACCCTTCGGTGGCACAAGCACGCCGGTCGAGCCGGCCACGGGCTCAACGATGCAGGCAGCGATCGTTTCGGCCCCATGCAGGGCGACCAACCGTTCCAGATCGTCCGCAAGCTCTGCGCCGTGCTCGGGTTGACCTTTGACGAAGCTGTTCTTCGCGAGATCGTGGGTGTGTCGCAGATGGTCGGCGGGGATCTGCGGGAAGACGCGACGGTTGTTAACGAGGCCACCCACCGAGATGCCGCCAAAACCGACGCCGTGGTAACCTCGCTCCCGACCAATGAGACGCGTCCGCGTGCCCTGTCCGATAGCGCGCTGATAGGCGATGGCGATCTTCAGGGCTGTATCGACGGATTCCGATCCAGAGCCGGTGTAGAAGACACGGTCCAGTTTCGCCCCTTCCGGCCCGGGCGCGATTTCCGCCAGCCGTTCGGCAAATTCAAAGGCGATCGGGTGGCCCATCTGGAAAGATGGCGCATAATCCATCGTCGAAAGCTGATGCTTGACGGCGGATGCTATCTGGTGACGACCGTGGCCGGCATTGACGCACCACAGACCAGCGGTGCCGTCCAGAACCTGACGGCCGTCGTTGCTGGTGTAATACATGCCTTCGGCGCTGGTCAGCAGGCGAGGATTTGCCTTGAACTGCCGGTTGGCAGTGAAAGGCATCCAGTAGCTGTCGAGAGAGGTGGAATTGGATCGGCTCGGGTTGTCCATGATAGTCTCCTGTTCGTGGCCGCGATTGAAAGCTATTTTGGCGACTGAACAAGCCCTTTTCTATTCGTGACCAAGCTATTGATATTGCTCTTCGCCTAAAGGCATGTTTTCGATATTTCGAACAAGGGCAACGGGAGAGCAGGCATGTCGGTGGATATCGGTGGACGTTTGCGTCATTTGAGGCTTCGCCACAATATCTCTCAGAGGGAGCTCGCAAGACGCGCCGGGGTCACAAATTCAACTATTTCGCTGATCGAATCCAACACCTCCAACCCATCTGTCGGAGCGTTGAAGCGCATCCTAGATGGAATACCGATCGGCCTTGCCGAGTTTTTCGCCTTCGAGCCCGAGACAAGCCGCAAGGCGTTCTACCGGGCGGATGAGCTCGTCGAAATCGGCAAGGGTCCGATTTCCTTCCGGCAGGTGGGTGATAATGTCTTCGGCCGAAGCCTGCAAATACTGAAGGAATGTTATCAGCCCGGCGCCGATACCGGCAAGGTGCCTTTGGTTCATGATGGCGAAGAGGGCGGTATCATCCTCTCCGGGCGGCTGGAGGTGACTGTCGATAAGGAAAGGCGCGTGCTCGGGCCGGGCGATGCCTATTATTTCGAAAGCCGAAGGCCTCACCGCTTTCGCTGTGTCGGTCCGGTTCCATGCGAAGTCATCAGCGCGTGCACGCCTCCGACCTTCTGATTCCCGCGGACTTTTGCCCCGAAATCTGCGAATGGCAGGCCGCGCGGCCCCGCCGCGGTAAAAAAAGCGCCTTGAGCTATGCGATTAGTGCGCGGCTGCTATGAGGAAACTGCGGTATTTCGCCTCGGTTCTGCCGCGTTTGCCGCGCTTTAGCGATTTTTCCATCGCTTTTTCTTGTTCAAGGCACGGTATCGTACAAAAAACAGCGGGGCGATATGTCAAATTTTATATGCATTGCCACAATCTTGCTGCGGCGCAAAAAAATTTAATAGTCCACCAGATCCTTGGCTGTTCTTATCGTTTCTGTCCCGTCGCGCCAAGTCATAAGAAACACATAAGAACAGACCGCTGACCGCACAAAATCCAATACATGTTCAGGCGGCACCCATGCTCTGAACACATGGCCGTCGACACATTTGTTTCTTTTTTATGCAACCGTTAATATTGCCCGAACGTTGATCGGCCGCTTGCGCAAGAAATCGCATAGACGGTGATGGCCAATGTGCCTTACAAAAAATCCATTAGCATCAAATTCCGAACACACACTTGTTATCTCCTTAAGACGGAAAGACGCGCCTCCGGGCACCGACCAATCGCAAAACATAAATGGAGTTCTCTCTATGAAGTCCGCGACCCAATCGGCTGAACAGACACTCAGCAGCTCCGAAGATTTCGATGTCAGTTTCCCTATCGGAGGCATCGCAAAACGCAGCTTCGATGTGACGTCTGCTGCACTTGCGCTGCTTATCTTCAGCCCGATATTCCTGTTGATCGCAGTGCTGGTGAAATTGTCTGATCCTGGCCCGATCTTTTATGGCCACCGTCGTGTAGGCCATAATGGCCGTTATTTCCATTGCCTGAAATTCAGGACGATGGCGATGAACGGTGATGAGATCCTGCGGCAATATCTTGCCGCCAATCCGGAAGCCGCCGAGGAATGGCGTGCGACCCGAAAACTCAAGAACGATCCGCGTGTTACGGCCGTCGGTGCCGTTCTGCGCAAGCTCTCGCTCGACGAACTGCCGCAGCTCCTGAACATCATTCGTGGGGAAATGAGTGTCGTCGGTCCGCGTCCTGTCGTGGATGAGGAACTTAGCTATTACGAAAATGCTGCCGCCTATTACCTGAGCACCCGTCCGGGTCTCACCGGCCTGTGGCAGATCAGCGGCCGCAACGACGTGTCCTACAAGACCCGCGTCGCCTTCGATACGCAGTATGTACAGAACTGGTCCATGCGCCAGGATGTGTTCATTATCGTTAAGACGATCCCCGCCGTGTGCCTGTCACGCGGAAGCTACTGAATACCGATATTGAGTTCGGCTTTATCGATCTTCGTTTCGACACGCACCCTGACCGGGATCCCAAGTCCGGTCCTTGGGTGCGTTATTGGTGCTAATCGTATCGGCCGCTTTTGCGGCGCGGCCCGCGGGTCGCGCGACGGCCTGATCGCCGGTAAGGCGATCCGCTAACAGGGAGTTTCCCGATGAACGGCTTTTCTGCCGCCCGCCGCCCCGCCCATCGCTCGTTTGTGGCTCTCCTTCTCGCGGCCTCCGTTGCCTTTTCCGCGCCGCTTTCCGCCTCGGCTGCGGACGGCGCCCAATATAAACTCGGCACCGCCGACAAGCTGCGCATCCGTGTCGCCGAATGGCAACCGGCGGATGGCAGTATCCGCAACTGGGATGTGATCAACGGTGATTATTCCGTTGGTCCATCCGGCTCACTGTCGTTGCCCTTCATCGGTCAACTCGACGTCGCAGGCAAAACGCCGTCCGAGGTCAGCGAAGAGATCGGCGCCCAGCTTCAAAGCAAGTTTGCCTTGCGCAACCTGCCTTCCGCCTCCGTCGAGATCGCGCAGTTCCGGCCGATCTTTTTGAGCGGTGACGTGCAGACGCCGGGTGAGTACCCCTATGCACCGAATATCACCGTTCTCAAGGCCGTCAGCCTGGCTGGCGGGTTGCGACGGTCCGATGCGGGGCAGCGCTTCGCACGCGATTTCATCAATGCGCGCGGTGATGCCGCCGTTTATGACAACCAGCGGGCAAGGTTGCTGGCGCGTCAGGCGCGCTTGATTGCCGAGGTCAAGGGCGATCAGTCGATCACCAAGACGCCGGAGATGGAGAAAATTGCCGAGATCGATACTCTCCTTGCCAGCGAAAGCGCACTGATGAAGTCTCGAACCGAGCGTTACACCCTGCAGCTCAAGGCCCTGACCGACCTGCATGCGCTGTTGCAGAGCGAGGTCGAATCCCTGAAGAAAAAATCCGAAACCCAGAACCGCCAGCTTCAGCTTGCCAACGAGGACCGCGATCGCGTTAACCGGCTGAACGAGCAGGGTTTGGCACTGTCGCAGCGCCGTATTTCCGCGGAAGAGCGCGCGGCCGAGGTCGAATCCACGCTGCTTGATATCGACACGCAGTCGCTGCGCGCCAAGCAGGATATCAACAAGGCGACTCAGGATGAGATCAACCTGCGCAATGACTGGGTGGCGCAGCGCTCCAAGGAATTGCAGGACACGGAAGCCGAACTCGACAAGCTCAATCTGCAGCTTACCACCAGCCGGGAATTGATGTCGGAGGCGCTCGCGCAGTCGGCGGAAGCGATCCGTTTCGACCCGTCGGGCAAGTCCGCAACCATCTCTTACGTCGTCGTTCGTGAGGAAAACGGCACGCCGAAAGAGCTGAAAGTGGATGAAAACGCCTTGCTTCAGCCCGGGGATGTCATCAAGGTTTCGTCTGAAATCCTGATGCAGTGAGGTCTTCATGCGGATTGCCAAATCGGCCCTGATCGACCCTGAACGCAACGAGATCTACGGAATGGCGGCCATCGCGCTGTCATTCTTCGTTTTCGCTTATTCGTCGCGCTTCGGAATGGTTTCGGTTCTGGCCTATTATGGCCTGTGGCTGCCGCTTGTGCTCGTAGATTACCGGCGGGTGCTTGGCAATTATCCGCGCTACTTATGGATATTCGCTTTCGGCATCCTCACCGTCCTGTCGAGCTTCTGGTCAGAGGCGGTCTCCGTGACCATGCGCGCTTCAATCCAATATATGACGCATATTGTCTGCGCGCTCATCGCCATGCGGGTAATTTCCATACGGACGATGACACGGGGTGCGCTCATCGGCATCGCCCTTGTGCTGCTTTATTCGCTTCTCTTCGGCATCTATCTCTTCGACGCGCTTGATGGCACCTATAGTTTCGTTGGTGCTTTCTCCTCTAAGAACCAGCTCGGCTTTTATGCGTCGCTTGGCGTCATCTTCGCCGCATCCTCCGTGTTGGTTCTGAAGCAGCGAGGCATTTGGTTACCGATTGCCGGCGTTACGGGCCTGTTGTCTGCCTATAGTTTGCTGGCGTCGCAGTCTGCGACATCAGCCATCACCACGGCGGCTGCGGTTGCCCTCATCGTCGGTTTCATTCCGATGGGCATGCTGTCCCCTGCCAACCGCAAGATCACGTTTTTTGCGCTCGGCGGTCTCGGCGCTCTCTTGGCTGTGGCGTCCCTGCAGTTTGGCCTGCTAGACGCCATCCTCGGCATTTTCGGCAAGGACTCGACGCTGACCGGCCGCACCTATCTATGGCAGCAGGGTATCGAGGCGGCAAAACAGAATCCCATCCTGGGTGTCGGGTACCAAGGTTTCTGGGTGGTGGGTTTTGCGGATGCAGAAAGGCTGTGGAATGATTTCTTCATTACCGGCCGCAGCGGCTTCCATTTCCATAATACCTATATCGAAACGGTTGTCGAAAACGGCTTCGTCGGCATGGTTTTGCTTGCGATCGTGCTCTACGGTACCCTGCTCGGGCATCTTCGCTCGGTTCTGATGCGCAGGAGCGATCCGCAGGGCGTCATCCTATTTGCGATCTGCGCACTGTTTGTCGTCCGGTCATTCGTCGAGATCGACATCATCTTCCCGTACCAGATAGGCTCATTCCTGCTCTATTTCGCGGCGGGCAAGCTGTGTCTTCCGGCAAGGGCAGCGCGGGGTAGCGAGCTTCATCCGGCGATCGGCATGCGACTACAGACAAAAGCCTAGAGATAATCCGCTGAGACATGCGGGCTGGCGTGGATGAAACTCCACATGTCCTTACTGACCGCAACGATGTCGGCAATGGATTTTTCGAGGTGCTCGATTTCCTTCTCGTCCATCTTTTCCACCTTGCCGTAGCGCACCTGCCTGTCATCTTCCACCAACCGCATCAACTGCGTGCTGGCGATTTCGCCCTTCTCGTCGAACGAATAAATGCAGTGATTATATTTGTTGCGCGTTTTCGCTTCCTTCTTCAGGCGTGCCATGATGGACAGGATCGTCTTGCGATCCTTTGCATCGGAGGTGGGAAGCTTTGCCAGTCGCTCAATCAGGTCCATGCGCGCGCGCGTGGTATTGAGGGTGAGGAACACGACGATGGCGGCCTCCTTGTCCACTTTCAGGAGATGGACGATCAGATAGATCATCAGGCTTTCGGTGTTGGTCCACACGTAATTCAACCTGCCGACCAGCAGCAATACGTCCGACATTACCGCCATTTTGCTTCTCCCGAGCCCGGCACCGAGGAGGTCATTATAGGTCGACGCACCACCGAAAGACAGTCTACACTGCTGTAATTTATTCATCTTTCCTTGAAGGCGCGCGACATGCTGTCGGCGATCGGCTTCGTCAGATATTCGAAGAAGGTACGCTCTGACGTCTGGATCAGGACATCGGCCGGCATGCCGGGCACGGGGTGGAAATTATGGACCTTGGCGATTTCTTCGTCAGGGATCTGCACACGAACGATATAGACATCCTTTACCTGGAGACCGGCATTTTCTTCGATGCTGTCCGCCGACACGTAGAAGACCTTGCCGTTGAGAACCGGCGTGGTGCGGCGGTTCAGCGCCGAGAGGCGGATTGCTGCCGTCTGGCCTTCATGCAGCTGGTCGATGGAGGTTCGGAGCACCTGCGCTTCGAGGATCAGCGGAACATGCGCCGGCAGGATTTCCATGATCGGCTTGCCCGTCGTGATGACGCCGCCGGGTGTATGGTAATAAGCGCGCACGACCGTGCCGTTGACGGGGGAGCGGATGACGGTGCGTTCCAGCACTTCGGCGGCGCCGCGTACCTGTTCGCGCACGCTGTCGAGATCGGCTTCCGCAGTCTCAAGAGCATCCAGCGCCGCCTGCTTGTTGGCGTTGACGGCGATGATGGCTTCCTGCTTGAATTTGGCGATCTCCGCTTCGCTCTGGTTCATCTCACCCGTCAGACGGGCGATATCGCCCATGGCATCGGCGATTGCGCGCTCGAGCGCCAGCATGTCCGTCTTGCGAATGACGCCGTCCTTGGCTAGTCGCTCCTTGGAATCGCGTTCCTGGGTGAGAAGCGCCAGCTGCCGGTCGAAGGACTGCTTCTGCCCATCATACCCTGCATACCGAAACTCAAGTGACTTTATGTTCTTGTTGATGAGGTTCAGCTGCTCTTCCAGCTTTACGAGCTTGCTGTGAAAGACGATGTTCTGGCTTTGGATGATGGATTTGATATCGGGATCGCCCGCCTCCTTCATCACGATCTCGGGAACCTTGAAGTTCTTTTCCCCCTGTGCTTCGGCGCGCAGTCGCGTGACGATGGTTTCGAGGCGCAGACGGCGCAATTGCAGCATGCGCTCATTGGCAAGGGCGGTCGTCTTGTCGAGTGTGAGAAGCACATCGCCGACCTTCACAGTGTCGCCTTCGCTCACCATCATTTCCTTGATGATGCCGCCTTCCAGATGCTGAACAACCTTGTTGTTGCCCGTGGCGACGAAGCTGCCCTGTGCGATGATGGCGGAGGACAGCGGAGCTGTGCCCGCCCAGTAGCCAAAGCCGCCAAAGGAGGCGAGCAAAACGGCAAGGCCAATCGAACTGTGCAGGCGAATGGAGCGGGGAACCTCGCTGTACCATTCCAGCTGACCCTGCGGTTTGACCTCTGCGACGGCATTTTTCTTCTTGAACATGACGATCCTCAACCCTCGATCTGCGGGGACTGGCTGCCCGGACGGCCGTTGCCGGACAGCGCTTTCAGCACATCCAATCTTTCACCGAACATGGCGACGGACCCGTCCTTCAGCACCATGATCTTGTCGACGCATTGCAGAAGCGCCGGACGTTGGGTGATGGTGACGGTCGTAATGCCCTGCTTCTTGGCGTGCAGCAGGGCTTTTGCCAGAGCCTGTTCGCCAGCCGTATCCAGATTGGAGTTCGGCTCGTCAAGCACAACGAATTTCGGATCGCCGAAGAAGGCGCGGGCAAGCGCGATGCGCTGCTTCTGGCCACCGGAGAGCGGTGCGCCATCGGCGGCAACCACGGTCTCGTACCCTTGAGGAAAGCCAGCGATCAGCTCGTGTACGTCGGCCAGCACGGCGGCTTCATAAATCTGTCGGTCCTCGACGTCGTCACGCATGCGGCAGATATTGGCCTTGATGGTGCCGGGGAAAAGCTGCACGTCCTGCGGCAGGTAACCGATGCTTTCGCCGAACTGCCGCTGGTCCCAGTTGCGCAGATCCATGAGGTCAAGGCGCACATTGCCGGATGTCGGCAGGATGGAGCCCACGAGCATTTTGCCGAGCGTCGTCTTGCCGGAGCCGGAGTTGCCGATAATTGCCAGCGACTCGCCTTTTTTCAGCGAAAAAGAAATGCCGTTCAAGATCACCTTTTTCTGTGGCGGCGGCACGAAGAGGATGCGCTCCACATCGAGCCGCCCTTCGGGATTGGGGAGGCGAAGGCGAGGAAAGTTCAGCGGCGAGTTGACGAGAAGCTGCTTGATGCGACCGTAGGAGGCTGCGGATTTGTTGAACTGGTGCCAGCCTTCGATTGCGCCTTCGATGGGCGCAAGCGCGCGGCCGGAAATGATCGAAGCCGCGATCACCATACCGCCCGTCAACTCACCCGACAGCGACAGATGCGCGCCCCAGCCAAGCAGCGCCACCTGGGTGATCATGCGGGCAGCCTTGGAGACGCCCGAGAACATGATGTTGCGATCCTGCGCCGCCACATGCGACTTGAGGGAGCCTGCGGTTTCGCGGCCCCACATCTTCACCGCCTCGGGGATCATGGCGAGCGCATTGATGATCTGCGAATTGCGCGACATAGAGTCGAGGTGGAAGTTGGCGCGGCTGGCATAACCGGATGCCTCGGCAAATTGCCGTGCGGTAAAACGCTGGTTGAGCCAGGCAATGCCAAAAAGGACGGCGCAGCAGACCATGATGATGATGCCGAGGTGCGGATGGACGAGATAGACCACCACGATGAAGAGCGGCATCAGCGGTGCATCTAGAAACGCAATCAGCGTGCCCGATGTCAGAAAGCCGCGCAGTTGCTGAAGATCCTGGAGGATCTGATAATCCTTGCCGCTGCCGTGCAGTGAGGCGCGGGCAGCGGCCGATAGAATGGGTGCCCCAAGCTGGACTTCCAGTTCAACGGCAGTGCGCATCAGAATGAAGCGGCGGATGGCATCCATGAAGGCCTGCAACAGAACAGCGCCGAGGACCGCGACCGTCAGCATGACGAGCGTATCCATGGAGCGGCTGGTCAGCACGCGGTCGGAAATCTGGAACAGATAAAGAGGAATGGCGAGCAGCAGGATGTTGATGGCGATGGTGAACAGCATCACCACCACCATGTTGCGCCGGACCGCGGCGATGCCTTTGGCAAGGCTTGCGGCGAAGTTGATCGGCTCGCTGCGCTTGTGAAAGCCACTCTGGCTTCCACCGCCGCCACCACCACCTCCGTTGCCATTCTCTATTGGCTCTTTGCCGCCACCACCTGTTGCCGCACGGCGTTCATTTTCACGAATTGGACCGACATTATTGTCGATGGTCTTGACGAAAGGCAGGTCGGGACTGTCGACCTTGGCCTGCGGTTGTGGTGGGGAGGCGGGTTGCCGGTCTGGCTGCGGGGCTGGTTTTGCCGAGGGAATATCCCGCAATTGCTCCGCCTGGGACGCTTTTATCTGCGGCTGGTAAAGAGCCTGTGAGGGAGGGGACTGAGTGGGCGCTGATGTCACTCTTGATTCCTGGTCTGAACCGGAGAGATGGCGCAGGTTTTCCACGGCTTCGTTGATGGCTGAAATGCAGGCGGCTGTCAGTTTGCTGTCTTCCACGTCCTGATCAAGCGGCAGGTCCAGCGATTGCCCATCGGCAATGGTTTTTCTTGATATATGATCCATTTTTATCCGTCCCCTCGGTGTTCTCACGGTGTCTGCGGTTCGACTTCGCAGGGCGCATGCCGCCCCGCCAGTCAGAGCTACGCGGTCACCGTCTGCATGACGTCGGCGGAATGCGCGTTCGACCAGGACAGGTCATGGCCGGCATTGATGACGCCATCGGATTCGTTTTCGATTGTGGCCGGATCGTCGTGAAGAAAGGCGATGACCTCGTTTGCAAGCTGGCCGTGCTGGGGTTGCGACATGTCATTTTCGATAATGCCGCCCTGGATGAGTATCGCGTCGGAATAGACGCCGCCGGCGACATATGTCGTTGATCCGAAGCTGTCGTAATCGATGATCTGTGCGAGATTGACGACGGCGTTGCTGCCGGTGTCGATATGGACGGTCGCATCCTCGTTGTTCTCGATAACCCTGGCCGCGGCCTGCGTCACATCGTCGGAATCGCCGAGCACACTGACCTGCTTGATGATGCTGACATCGTAGAGATTGCCGGTGATGTAGAGGACGTTGAGCCCCTGATAACCGGCGAAATTAGCATCATGGGCCAAGCCGTCCGGCATGTTGGGGTCGCGCTCGTTGATCGCGGTCACTGTCTGATTCATGTAGTCGGGCATCGTCTCGAAACGTTCGTTGCTGCCGACATTGTGGATTGTGGCGTCGTTCCAGAGCAGGTTGTTGCTTGACTGGACGGTGGCACCCTCAGGGGCATCCGGATTGGCCCGAACCCAGTCATTGTCGTAAAGCACGGCGACCTGGCTGATGATGTTCATGTCGAGCACATGACCGCCGACGATGACGAGATCGTACTGCATGCCGATGCCGAGGAAATTGGCGACGTTGAGTGTCGCATTACCGCCCGTCAGCAGGCTGACGCTGGCGCCCGAGGTCGTTACCGTCATCGTGTCGTTGTCGCTGACGAATTGATATTGTTCGATCCAGTGAACGAAGGAGACGTCGCCTTCCAGGACACTCACGCGCCACGCTGTGGGAAATGTCGGCGGTTCGCCATTGTCGTCGCCGCCCGCATCCTTCTCGGCACCCGGAAAAACGGTCCGCTCGAAACTGGCGATGTTATAGGCGGCGGTGGCCGCCTGATCACCGGACCGCGTGAAGACAGAGTCGATCTCGTCCCGGTCGCTATAGACATAGGACTGAGTGATCGCGTCGATCTGGTGATAATCGCCCATAACAGCCGTTACGGAGGTCATGACGCCGGTATTGATCAGCGTGGCGATGTTGGCGACGACATTGGCGCCCGCGGCAACATCAAGGCTGTTGCCGGCAGGGCTGTCTTCGTGCAGCGAAACCTCGCTTTTTTCAGGCGCCTCGGCGGGCTTGGCGATGCCCCGATCCGGCATGAGTTCGTCAAGCGTCGGCTTGGCCTGGGCCAATTCTCCGTTGATGTAAAGGCCGTTGATATCATGGCCGGCCAGAACGAAATCCTGATCCGCGCCGGTGCCGAGGGAGGTTACGCCGCTTTCGCGGGCATGATCGATATAGTCGTGCGCGGATTTGGCCAGCGCCTGCAGGGCATCGTAACCATCGACGCGCTGGAAGGTGGAAAACGGCGTAAAGACGGACGCCTCGTTATAGAATTCCACGGTCCGTTGCGTCACGAAAGAGGTGTCGCGTGCCACATTCGGACCATCCGTCATGTTCAGATAGTCATCGTCCTGAAGAATATTGACCTGGGAAAGATGACCGATGACGGAGCCTGGACCGGTGTGAACCACCAACTCGCGCTCTTCTTCAAATGAAGTGCGGCCGGGGAAGCGGAAATTGCTGACAGACATGTCAGCGGGAACATTGTTCGCGAGGTGCTGGCTGTCGTGTTCGACGCCGCGAGCGAAGTGCGGTCGGACATAGTCGAAATCGTAATAGCCGGCCCGGTAGTTGACGCCGGGTTCGTAGTCCTGAAGCGGAACGTCATAATTCTTGTCGGGCAGCCCCGCTGCTTCATCCGCCGCTAATCTGTCCGGAGCGGAACGAACGTGCCCTTCGGTCAGATTGGCTCTGAGACGCGCTTCATCGATAACCGTATCAAACAGTCCGATGAAATGTGCGATCATGTCGGAAATCTTGTCGATATGCATTGATGATCCCTCCCTGATCATTGCGGCAGGGACGGGGAGAGGCTGTCGCACCTGTCTCAAGGACGGTGTGTCATTTGCCTGACCTGGTCGATCAACCGCAAACTGCACCGGCGCGTGCCGGTGCAGTTCGTTTCACGAAGGGTGGATATCAGGAGTGATCTTCACCAACGTCCGAAACGCTGGAGTTGCCGCCTGTGATCGTGACGTCAACAGCGTTGGAGAGCATGTTGGCGCCCTGCACCAGTTCCAGATGGAAGCCGGAGTTTGCCAGGATTGCCGATGCATCTGCCGTGCTCGAACCTGCTGCGTCGTCGCCGGCGTTGAGGTCCCAGCAATTGCCGTCCATGCCTTCAGCACCATAGGCGTCGCCGGCATTGGCGCTGAGGTGGTTTTGAGCGCCACCGTTCTGCATGTCGACGTCCCAGGCCTGATCCTGGTCCGCCAGGTGGTTGGCCTGCACCATGCTGAAGCCGGTGTCGTTGCCTTCGCCATTGAGCGAGCTGTTGAGGATGTTGTCGACATCAAGAGTGAAGGAGAAGTCGTCACCCAGGTTGAAGGTGAGGTCCCCGCCGGCGATGCCGAGATTGCCGACATCCGCTACACCCCCAACGTTGCCGAAGTCGTCATCGGACGTGTAGTAGCTGTCTGACGAGTTGAAGCTGCCGGTGGTGGTGGTCGTCGCCACTGACGTGTCGTTGTCGGAGTAGGAGAACGTCTTGGTATCCGTTTCCGTAATCGTCTGCACAGTGGTGTCGTTGTCGCTGTAGGACTTGGAGCTGTAGCTCCAGTCATAGTCGGTGTCGTTGTCGTTGATGGTGGTCGTCTTGGTGATGGTGTCGTTGTCGCTGTACGACTTGCTTTCGTAGCTCCAGTCGTAGTCGTTGTCGCGATTGTCACCGTTGCCAACAGCCACATCGACCGTAGCGTCGAGATCAACATGCGAGCTGTTGTCCGTGCTGTTGTCGCTGTAATCGTTGTTGCGGTTTTCGCCGTTCGCGGTACCAACATTGCTGTCGTCGACATCGGCGTCGTTGGTCGAGGTGTTAGCAAAACCCTCGGAAAGTGCGCCGATCTTGGTGATGTCGTCGCCAGCAGGCTGTGGCTTGTAACCCATTTCGATTTCCTCCGAAAAAGCTCGGAGCAGCTTTCGAAATCCCTCTCATCTCAAATGGGATTTTATCGCGCCTGCCCCGAATAGTATGAAGATTGATGTTTGCAGATGGACTCATGACGCATCATCTGCGGCTTGGTATCGGCCCGTAGCCGGGCTCTTGTCATTCAGCCCTTGTGCGCTACTCGTTAAAACGGCGCACAAATCCGTTCCTCGCTCCGATGGGGAGCGCGGTGGCCTCGTCTTTTTCACTTGCTTGTTTCTTGAAGAGAGACCGGTGCCTTCAAACACACGTCAGGACCGGAAGCATCTTTTCGTCAGCCGCCGTTCAGCGACGGTCAGACTGTGCCGCAGAAAAATTTTGCTTCCTAGTTATCAATTTGGGTTAGACACCATGGCGCTTGTTGCGAAAGTATAGTCTTTCGGGTGCCTTTCAGCGGTCAAGTTCGCTGAAAATTCGAGCCGTAGCCAGAAATATCCGGGTTTTCCGGAAACATGGTTTATTTTGGATGGAAGGCGTCTTCATCCCAGAATCGCACAGCCCGCGCATCTTGCGCATCAGGGCTATGCGGCCGAATATCAACCTAAAGTTCCGCTCTTCGAGATAGTGAAACCAAAGGGAAAGTTTTTTCGCGGTGCTTGTTTCAGGGGTAGAATGAGGATGAACGATTCTATCCCGCCGTAACCTATTTTGTATGTCAATTGTAAAAAATAACCCGTTTGGGCCATTTATTTACACAGCTTTTCGTATTAGCGTGTCTGAATTAACGGGTGATTAATAATAGTTGACATGGCATGACGCGGAAAATCGTCCCTGGCTATCCGGGGAGGAGGGGTACTCTGCGGGCAAGAGACTGTACAACCAAAAGATAGTAACGCGTAAGCCCTTGAGGGAGGCGTCAATGTTCATGGGAACGTCAGATTATACGGCTAAACAAAAAACCGCCGGGATTCCTATAAATGGTACAGTATTGGTGATAGCGGACCCGGACCTTTTTTCCGAGTGTCTCATGGAGGCGCTGGGCAAAAAGTTCCCATCGTTCGCTGTGGTGAGTATTCCCTCGTCAGGCGAGGTCGAGGAGGATTACGGCAACGATGTGCGGTTGGTTCTGCCTTACCGTATGGCAGGAGAGCGCCTGCAGGCTGTTCTTTCTGATGTTCGTGAAAAGCACCCGGATGCCCCGATCGCGCTTGTTGTGGAAACAATCGACAAGTTCGAGGAGTCGCTGAAGACGCTGGTGGGAATGCGTGTCATTGATGGCGTGCTACCGCTCAACCTGAGGCTCGATGTGTTCATGGCGGCGGTGGATCTGCTCATGAAGGGCGGGGAGCATTTTCCGGCAGCTCTTCTCGGCAGGCTTACGCCCCATACCTCTTCCGTCAGCACCAAGAGCGTGCAGGACGACCGTGTGATCGCCAACCGCGCCGATGCCTTGGCCGCGTCCAAGAGCGAGATGGCGGCGCTAACGACGCGCGAAGTGCAAATTCTTGACCTGCTTTGCAAGGGTACGCAAAACAAGATCATCGCCGATCGGCTTCGTCTGTCCGAGAACACCGTCAAGGTTCACGTTCGCAATATTTATAAGAAAATGAACGTGCGCAACCGCACGGAGGCCGCGTCGCGCTTCTTCAGTAAAGATGAAGACGCGACGGTCTCCGGCGGCTGGAAGAACTGAGCGTCAGGGCGACCATCA
Organism: Agrobacterium tumefaciens; assembly: GCF_017726655.1. NCBI lineage: Bacteria > Pseudomonadati > Pseudomonadota > Alphaproteobacteria > Hyphomicrobiales > Rhizobiaceae > Agrobacterium > Agrobacterium tumefaciens. The sequence continues at coordinate 301,817 of NZ_CP072309.1, read as the reverse complement.
GCCCCGACGCCAGCTCCCCGGTTTTTCCGAAGGCTCAGGGTCTCAGGAAGCAGCGGGATTTCTGCCCGAATCCGCTCGGCGAGCAGATGTATGGAGATGAGCCCCAGGAAGGCTGCCGTGATACCGCTGGCGTGTCTGCGGCATCGGCGACAAGAGTAACGGCCGCGTTGCCGGTTTTTTGATAGCCATAGGATGCCTTCGACTGAGCAACCCGGGTCTTGACGGTTGCGCTGTCGGCAGACGCGGCCTTGATCAGAACAGCGTCTTCGACAACGGAACATGATGCCGTTGCGAAAGTCAAAGTTGCGAGTGCTGCGGCAACAAGCGCCAGGCGAAAATGGCGTGTTTTGCCGCTATGGGAATAAGGCATTTCATTCATGGTTTATGTCCCCTGAAACCGACTGTCTGTCGCATCTCGCCGGGCGGTTTTTCCCGGTGGACCGAGCCTTACAAAACCAACATAGACCCGACGGGTTGAGCGAAGCTTGCGCTAATGCTCAATAAGATAGGCATAATAGAGGCATAATTAAAAAGGATTAAACTGACGGGTTATTTCGAGAAATCTAGGGTAATCAATTGTAATATTTCGATAAAATAGAGTTGACCTGTCTTTCACTGTGCCTATCATGGAAGTTGAAAAGTTTCGAATGTGAATATTAATTCCTCCAGAAGAAGTAAAAACCGGAGGGCGATATTCAAAATGCCGTGCAATCTGAAGTTTGATCAAAGGTAGTTGGATCAGCTGTGCTGATTCCTCATGGGGAGACGTGTGTCATGCGTAATTTCGTTCCCAACGATCACGACAATGGCGTAACCATTTATTCGGAATGGAAACCTGGTCAACGTGTCCTCGTTAATGGTGGGGCCGGTTTTTTGGGCTCCCATCTTTGCGAGCGCCTGCTGAGCAGCGGCCACGAGGTGATTTGCCTCGACGATCTTTCCACCGGACGCACGGCAAATGTTGCCCATTTGCGGGAAAATAAGCGGTTTTCGCTGGTCGAGCACGATGTTCGCAAGCCCTATGATATCGATGTATCGCTGATCTTCAATTTCGCTTCACCAGCGTCGCCGCCCGACTACCAGCGCGACCCTGTCGGCACGCTGCTGACGAATGTGCTTGGCGCGGTCAACGTGCTTGAGGTGGCGCGCAAGTGCGGTGCAACTGTCGTACAGTCTTCGACCTCGGAGGTTTATGGCGATCCTCATGTCAATCCGCAGCCCGAAACCTATTTCGGCAATGTAAATACAATCGGGCCGCGAGCTTGCTACGATGAAGGCAAGCGCAGCGCCGAAACGCTGTTTTTCGATTATCACCGAACTTTTGGCGTCGACATCAAGGTGGGGCGTATCTTCAACACCTATGGGCCGCGTATGCGCCCTGATGACGGCCGCGTCGTTTCGAATTTCATCGTCCAGGCGCTGAAGGGCGACGACATTACCATTTACGGCGATGGCAGCCAGACGCGGTCCTTCTGCTATGTCGATGACCTCATCGACGGCTTCCTGCGCTTCTCGGCGAAGTCGAAAGACTGCACCGGGCCGATCAACCTTGGTAACCCCACGGAAATTCCGGTGCGGCAACTGGCCGATATCGTCATCCGCATGACGGGCTCACGGTCGCGCATCGTGCATCTGGCTGCGGCGGTCGACGACCCCCAGCAACGTCGCCCCGATATCTCACGGGCAAACGAGTTGCTGAGATGGCAGCCGCGCGTACCGCTTGAAATTGGCCTGGAGAGAACCATCGCTTATTTCGATGCGATGCTGGCAGGCAAGGCCGTGGCGGAGGTCGCATGACATGCCACGCACAATCCTCG
>NZ_CP072308.1:2730000-2913790 GCF_017726655.1 Agrobacterium tumefaciens | reverse complement strand
TGTAGCGAATGCTCCACATCGGATTTTTAAGAGTACGTATCGGGAAATTTGCCGCTATGTAGGGTAAATAGGACCTTGGGGCAACCTCTGGCACGATTATGACCCCATGATTATGAGAAGCTGTGTGAGCACGCGATGGGTGTGACAATGAATGAAACGACGGATAACTTCGCTTTCACCCGGATTGAGAGGCTGGAAGCCCCCTCCGGCGCATCCATCGCCTTCCGCCATCAGCCCTCCGCCCTCGCCCCCGCCCGTGGCGTTCTGATGATCTGCCATGGTCTCGTAGAACATGCCGGGCGTTATCGCCGGTTTGCCGATAAGCTCGCGAAACAGGGTTTCGAGGTCTATGCCCATGACCATCGCGGCCACGGCCGAACGAGAGCGGCGGATGCGCCTCTCGGCCGCTTCGCCTGGAAGGATGGCGTGGAAAAGGTGGTGGCCGATGTCATGGCGATGCGGCGCATGGCGGCAGAAAGACATCCCGGCCTGCCCGTCATCCTGTTCGGCCAGTCGATGGGCGGGCTTGTGGCGCTGAACACCGCTGTCAGCCATCCCGATGCCTTCGATGGCCTGTCGATCTGGAATTCCAATCTCAATCCCGGCTTTATGGGTCGGTTAGCACAGGTGGTATTGCGGCTTGAGAAAATGCTGAAAGGCTCCGATGTGCCGAGCGCGATCCTGCCCAAAGCCACCTTCCGCGCCTGGAATGCAAAAATGCCAGAAAAGCGCACCCATGCCGACTGGCTGAGCCATGACAAGGCTGCGGTGGACGCTTACGTGGAAGACCCGCTCTGCCAGTTCGAAGCAAGCGTTTCCCTTTGGCAGGATGTCTTCGAACTCTCCTATCGAGCGCCAAAACTCATCGAGCGCCTGCCGAAAACGCTGCCGCTCTTGCTGGTCAGCGGCGATCAGGATGCTGCCACCAATGATGGCAGGGAGATCGTCTGGCTGGCCGAGCGTTTCCGCCAGGCGGGCTTCAGCCATGTCGAACACACTATCTACAAGGGCATGCGGCACGAGACACTGAACGAAATCGGCTGGCAGGCCCCGGCTGCGGATTTCGCTGCCTGGTGCGACCGGGTGGTGGGTGGCAGTAAAACGCCCTCCCCGTCATTTCGGCCTTGAGCCGGAATGACGGAATTAGGGGACTCTCAAACACAACGAATGTCGAAGCTGCCGTGTCAGCCCCAGTTTAGTGCCGTTCCAAAACGGAATAAGTCCATGAGATAAAATCACATGCGACGCGGCAAGCAGCGGTCTATAAACCGGCAGACACAAATACCGGGGGACAGATGACCGACATGCCGAACAGGAAAGCGCCGCTCGCAGGCATTCGCGTCATAGAACTGGCGCGTGTTCTGGCCGGCCCCTGGGCGGGGCAGATGCTGGCCGATATGGGTGCCGATGTCATCAAGGTTGAAAACCCCGAGGGTGGCGATGACACCCGCGCCTGGGGACCGCCCTTCGTGGAAAGCGATGATGGCGAGAACCTTTCCGCCGCCTACTACCACGCCACCAATCGCGGAAAGCGGTCGGTCGTCGCCGACCTGAAGACCCCTGATGGCTGCGAACTGGTGCGCCGGCTGGTACGTACTGCCGATGTGGTCATCGAAAATTTCAAGCGCGGCGGCCTTGCGAAATATGGCCTCGATTACGAGAGCCTGAGGGTTCTCAACCCCAAGCTCATCTATTGTTCCATCACCGGCTTCGGCCAGACAGGGCCCTACGCCGATCTCGCCGGATACGATTATATCGTGCAGGGCATGTCCGGCTTCATGTCGATCACGGGCGAAGCGGACGGCCAGCCAATGAAGGCGGGCGTTGCGGTCGCGGATATCTTCACCGGCATCTATTCCGTCACGGCCATTCAGGCGGCATTGATCCATGCCATGCGATCCGGCGAGGGTCAGCATATCGACATGGCGCTTCTGGATGTGCAATCGGCCGTTCTTGCAAACCAGAACATGAACTATCTCGTTTCCGGCAAGCCGCCGGTGCGGCTTGGCAACGCCCACCCCAATATTTCGCCCTATGAGGTGGTGCCGACGGCTGATGGCTTTCTCATCCTCGCCGTCGGCAATGACGGCCAGTTCCGCCGTCTCTGCGGGATTCTCGGCATCGACGCCATTGCCGATGACGAGCGATATGCGACCAACAGGGCCCGCGTCGCCCACAAGGCCGAGGTGCGCAGGATCGTTTCCGCCGAAACGCTGAAATGGCAGAAGCGCGATCTTCTCACCGCCTGCGAAAAGAATGCCGTGCCTGCGGGACCGATCAACTCGATCGAGGAAATGTTCGCCGATCCGCAGATCAAGGCCCGCGCCCTGCGCGTCGATCTTGCGAGCGAAGACGGCACTGTCATCCCCGGCGTCCGCACACCGATTATAATGTCGCAAACACCGCTGCGTTACGAACGCCCGAGCCCGAAGCTCGGGGAACATCAGGCGCAGGTGCTGGCCGAACTGGAAACGATTGAAAGGAACACCGCGCCATGAAGAGAACCGGCGGACAATTGATTGTCGAAGCGTTGAAGGCCAATGGCGTCAGCCGCGTCTCCTGCGTGCCGGGCGAGAGCTATCTCGCGGTCCTCGACGCCCTCTATGAGAGCGGCATTGAAACACTGGTCTGCCGTCAGGAAGGCGGCGCTGCCATGATGGCCGATACCTGGGGCCGGCTGACGGGCGAACCCGGCATCTGCATGGTCACCCGCGGGCCGGGCGCGACGAACGCCTCTGCGGGTCTGCACATTGCCCGACAGGATTCCATTCCGATGATCCTCTTCATCGGCCAGGTGCAGCGCGAGGCTCGCGAGCGCGAGGCCTTTCAGGAAGTGGAATATCGCCGCGCCTTCACCGAATTTGCCAAATGGGTGGGCGAAATCGATGACGCCCGCCGCATTCCCGAATTCGTCACCCGGGCCTTTGCCGTCGCCACCTCCGGCCGGCCCGGCCCTGTTGTGCTGACCCTGCCTGAAGACATGCTGGTTGAAGAGGTCGAAGCGCCAGAGGCAAAGCCCTATACTCCGGTCGAGGCCCATCCTGGCCCGTCCCAGATCGCGACCTTTACTAAAATGCTTGCTGAGGCGAAACGCCCGGTCTTCATCATCGGCGGCACACGCTGGTCCGAGGAAAGCGTCGCAGACTTCAAGGCATTTGCCGAAAAATACAAGCTGCCCGTCGGCTGCTCGTTCCGCCGCCAGATGCTGTTCGATCATCTAAGCCCCTCCTATGCCGGTGACGTCGGCATCGGCATCAACCCTGCGCTTTCGAAGGAGATCAAGGGCGCCGATCTGGTGGTCCTCCTTGGCGGCCGCCTCTCCGAGATGCCGTCGTCAGGATATACGCTGCTCAACATCCCTTACCCGTCGCAGAAACTGGTCCACATCTATCCGGAAGCCGAAGAACTCGGGCGCGTCTACCGGCCCGATCTCGCCATCTGCGCTTCGCCGGATGACTTCGTTGCCGCGCTGGCCTCCGTCGATCTGCCGCATAACGACGCGTGGGCGTCGCGCACGGCAACGATGCATGAGGCCTATCTCAACTGGTCGACGCCGCCCCAGACGGGACCCGGCGCCGTGCAGATGGGTCCGATCATGGACTGGATCGAGACGAATGTGCCTGAAGATGCCATCTTCACCAATGGCGCTGGAAACTACGCCACCTGGGTGCACCGCTTCCATCGTTTCCGCCGTTTCAGCACACAGTCCGCACCGACATCAGGCTCGATGGGTTATGGCCTGCCGGCGGCGGTTGCCGCCAAGCACCTGTTCCCGGAGCGCGAGGTCATCTGCTTTGCCGGCGACGGCTGCTTCATGATGCACGGTCAGGAATTCATCACTGCCGTACGCTACGGCCTGCCGATCATCACCGTGCTGGTCAATAACGGCACCTATGGCACGATCCGCATGCATCAGGAGCGGGAATATCCCGGCCGTGTCAGCGGCACCGATCTCGTCAATCCCGATTTCGCAGCCTTCGCCAAAGCCTATGGCGGGCACGGCGAAACGGTGGAAAAGACCGAAGACTTCGCCGCCGCCTTCAAGCGCGCGCGAGCCAGCGGAAAACCTGCCATCATTGAGGTGAAGCTGGATGCGGAAGCGATCACGCCGACGCGCACGCTGACACAGATCAGAACCCGGGCCTGATATTGCCCACCGATATTGATGATGGACATGGCCCCGGCATGGTGTAAATCCTGAGTAAAACTCACAGCTTAGGAAACAACATGCCGGATGTTGCCCCTCCCGTCATCACCCCACGCGGCGCAAAGATCGAGCCCTCGGCCGGCGCGCCTTTTGAGGCCGTGCGCGTTGCCCGCGATGTACTGCACACCTCCCGCACGGCAGCACTCGCCACGCTCGATCCCGTCAGCGGCTATCCCTATACGACCGCTACCAATATCGGCATTGAGCCTGACGGCACGCCGTTCTTCTTTGCGGCCGGGCTGACGCTGCATGCTCGCAACATGGAAAGCGATCCGCGTATCTCGCTCACGCTCGCCCCCTTCGGCAAGGGCGATGCGCTGACGCTGCCGCGACTGACACTTGTTGGCAGGGCGGAACAGATCGGCCCGGATGACGTGCCGCTCGCCATCGCGCGCTACATTGCCCGATACCCCAAGGCCAAACTCTATCTCTCCCTTCCCGACACCAGGCTTTACCGGCTGCGGACGCAAGGCGTGCAGATTAATGGCGGACCGGCCCGCAACGCCAGCAACATCACCCCGACCGATCTGCGCACCGATCTGTCAGGCGCAGAAGAACTGATGGCGACGGCGGAAAACGAAGCGGCCCGCCTCAACGCCATCAAGGGCGAAGCGGGCCGGCTTGCCGTTCTCGCAGGCGCCAAGGCCGGGCGCTGGACGATCACCTCAATCGACCCTGATGGCATCGATCTCGCTTCGGCAAATGATCTGGCGCGACTATGGTTTGCGGAGCGGGTTGAGACGTTGAAACAGTTTGAGAAGGCGCTTGCTTCGCCGGTGAGGTGACGGACGTAAGCGATTCAAAAAACATGAAAAATGCTTCTACTTGGCATTTTGTGGCCATGTCGCCACGCCGCGCCGTCACCCCGGGCTGGATCCGGGGGCCAGCGCGATCAAGTCCTTGATCGCAAAAGACTCTTTTCACGGCGCAAACGCGCCGTGGCTGGATGCCGGGTCAAGCCCGGCATGGCGGGGAGAGTTCTTGACCCCATCCCATAAAAAAAGGCCGGGCCGCCTTCAGCGACCCGGCCTTTCCCATCAATCAAACCGTGGCTCAGAGAGCCGCCGTCACGATGAACTCAACCTTGTAGTCCGGCGTAGCAAGCGCTGCTTCGCTGGTGGCGCGGGCCGGCGGGTTTGCCGGGTCGATCCAGCCTTCCCACACAGCGTTCATCTCCCCGAAGGTGGACATGTCGGACAGGTAGATGATGGTCTGCAGGATCTTCGACTTGTCGGAACCGGCAGCCGCCAGCAGACGGTCGACTTCAGCAAGAGCCGACTTGCTCTGTTCCGTCACGCTCGTGCCTTCGCCAACCTGGCCGGCCAGATAAACGGTGTTGCCGTGAACGACGGCGCCGCTCATGCGCTTGCCCGGCTCGATACGCTTGATGGTCATGAAAAACTCCTGTTGATTGGCATTGGAAATGAAGCTGCTCGAAAGATCAGCCGCGCAGATGGTGGGTCTTTTCATAGATCGCGGTGGAGCGCGCGCCAGACCGGCAATAACCGAGCATCGGGCGCTGCAATTCATCCAGCGCATCCACCATGCCGGCAACGGCATCGGCGTCGACACCGTAGCGACCGACCGGGACATGCATGATCGTCAGCCCAAGCTGCTCGGCGCGCTCTGCGATATCGGCGAAAAGCGGCTGCCCCTCTTCCTCGCCGTCAGGGCGGTGGCACACGATCGACCTGAAGCCGAGTGCCTTGATCTGGTCGAGATCGGCGACGCTGATCTGTCCGGTTACCGAATACTCGTCGTCTATGCGCCTGATATCCATCTTCGTGCCTCCGCTGGCCGTCACCCTTGAAATCCGCATCCGATGTAAGCGGTCAAAACCGCGGCGTCAATGACGGGCGATCTCCATTCGGTACGGCTCAAAGAATGGAAAAGCGCAGGCCGAAGGAGCGGCTTTCGCCCGGCTGGAGGATGTTGAACTCGCCGGCCGCCTCAAGCTCCCTGCGCTCCACCCAACGGTGGGATACGGGCTCGATACCCAGCACATTGGCGGGTGCCTTCTGATTGCGCCACATCTGGAGGTAGGGCAGTGTCTCCGTCCGGAACCGGACGCTCAACGTCTTGCCGCCGATGGCCGCAATCGGCCCGAGCTTCAGTTCCGCCCATTCATCATTACCGGCAGAAACGCAGAAAACGCTGCCCGGCTCTTCGCCAAACCGCCAGCCATGGCCGCCATTCTCGAACATCGCGCCTTCAAGCCGCACGGCGTCGTCGAACAGCCGCGCACCGACATTCATATGATACATCAGGAAGACCGGCATCGGCCGCTCCGATGTGTTGACGATGCGGTCGTCGAGGCTGATTTCACCGCTTTCACCATCGATGCGCCAGGTGCGATTAAGAAGCGCAGTCCCACCATCCGCCAGCTTTACGGGAACCTCTACACGCGCCAGCGCATTGGTTTCGTGAGTGTTGAAGGTGATGATCTTTGCCGGATGCGAGGAAAAGGAGCCATGCAGCGGATATCGGCGCCCATCGCCACCGTCATCGATCACCACGGGATGGCGGATATGATCAGGACCGCAGGTAAAGAGGAAGCCTTCCAGCGAATGGTCGATCCGCGGATCGCCATCATCGGGAATGGCGCGACCGGGAGCGATGTCGATGCCATCGACGATGCACGGCCCGATATCGAAGACGGAGGTTTCATCAAGGAAAATGCGCGGCGATTTGCCCGCCTGAAAAGAATGCAAGACAGCCTCCCTGTGGCAGTAAAAACGCAGAAATCACGGAAACGCTACTAACTGTAAGGAAAATTAAGATTGCATTAACCGCGAATTCACCTTTTTCACAATAGGGTCAAGATTAGCGTGTGTTTATCGGTGACGAAGCAAGGGATAGCAGAATCGTGAAACATTTTCTTAACGCCGCTCTGGGTCTGACGGTCGCACTGGCGTCAGTTTTCGCCCCGCTACAGGCTGGCGCGCAGCAGCGTTATGGCGAGCAATCCATGCTTGTGACGCCGGATGGCCGGGTTCTCGATTTCATGCCTGAACGCAGCGATATCGTCATCAGCCGGGATGCGATGGGCCGCACCGTGTTTTACGACCAGTATGGCAACCTGCTCGCCACGGAAATGCCATCCGGTTACCCGCAGCAGCGCCAGCAGGCACGGCAGCAGCGCGACACAACCTATTATCCCCCTGCCCCAGGCGGCCAGTATCGCGAGCCACAGCGTGACTACGGCTATCAGGACAATGGCAGCGTACGCGACTACCGCGAATATCGCGGCGACGGCTTCGACGAAAATTTCTACACCGGCTCCGTTCCCGCGCCGGGCGCCGTCGAGAGCGGCCCCCTGGGTCAGCCTGTGCCGGGCGAAAGTACAACGGCCGCCGTTCCACAGCCGGAGCATCTGATCGAGCGACACACGCCGGTTACGACGCCCGTCAACCGGTCGCGCCAGGAAATCGTTGCACTCCAAACCTTCCTCGACCGCGAGGGTATTTCCCCCGGTGTGATCGACGGCAAAATGGGCGACAACGTCAACAAGGCAATTGCCGCCTGGCAGGACATGACCGGCGAAAAGCTGGACCCGAACAATTCCGACGACATTCTCGAGCGGCTGCGTGCTTCCGGCGGCATGCCGATCGTGGACTACACGATCACGGCGGCCGATGCGGCCGGTCCCTACGTCGCTTCAATTCCGGACGACTATGCCGAAAAATCGCAACTGCCTGCGCTCTCCTTCACGTCAACGACGGAAGCCCTGGCGGAACGGTTCCACATGGATGAGAACTACCTGAAGGAATTGAACCCCGGGATCGATTTCTCCGTGCCCAGCACGATCATCAAGGTCGTGAACCCCGGCGAGCCGAAGAAGGGCCAGGTCGCCCGCATCGTCGCCCATAAGGGTATCAAGCAGGTCTTCGCCTATGGCCAGGATGGCAATCTTATCGCCGCATATCCCGCTACGATCGGTTCTACGGATACGCCCTCACCCAGCGGCACGCATACGGTGGAGCGCATCGCGCTCAATCCCGGCTATACCTACAATCCGAAGATCAACTTCAAGCAGGGCCAGAACGACAAGATCCTGCAGATTCCGCCAGGTCCAAACGGCCCGGTCGGTACGGTGTGGATTGCCCTGTCGAAACCCACATACGGCATTCACGGCACGCCGGAACCTTCCAAGATCGGCAAGACCAACAGCCACGGCTGTATCCGCCTGACGAACTGGGATGCGACCGAATTGGCAAAGATGGTCCGCCCCGGCGTGGTCGTTGAATTCGCGGAATAGGACTGACGACACGAAACCGAAAAAAGCCCGGCGGTTTGGTCCGCCGGGCTTTCTTGTATGTGTGGCATCTCAGTCTTGCTTTTCCGTCAGGAAATAGAGCAGCGCTGCAACCGGGAGCGCAAACCCCAGCCATGACGCGGCTTGCCATCCACCAGCGGCATAGGCCCATCCTCCCACTGCCGAGCCAATCGCCCCACCCATGAAGAACGTCGCCATATAGATGCCGTTCAGGCGGCTGCGGAATTCCGCTCCGAGCGTGAAGATCGCCCGCTGGCCGAGGACTAGGTTGGTGGTGACGCCGAAGTCCAGAACGATGGCTGCGACGACCAGAATGCCAAGCGCCAGATGTGAACCTTCCGGAGCCAGATGCGTGATGGCGAAAGAAAGTGCGACTGCCAGCAGTGCAAACAGCGTGGCTGCCCGCGTCCAGCCACGATCCGCCATCCGCCCGGCGATCGGAGCGGCCACGGTGCCCGCAGCACCCGCCAAGGCAAACAGCGCGATCTCACCCTGACTCAGATTGAAATGCGGACCGCTCAGATAAAGGGGCGTGGTCGTCCAGAACAGGCTGAAGGCCGCAAACATGAAGGCATGGTAGATCGCCCGCCGGCGCAGGAGCGGCGTGTGGAGCGCCAGCCGGCCCATGGATGCCATCAGGGCGCCATATCCCAGTCTCGCTTCGGGCACACGAACCGGCAGCAGCCGGAAGAGGACGACAGCGAGAAGGGCCATGACGGCGGCAGAGGTGAGGAAGACCCCACGCCAGGAAACGACTTCCGACAAGAGGCTGGAAACCGGCCGCGCCAGCATGATGCCGGCCATCAGGCCGCTCATGACGTTACCGACGACGCGCCCGCGAACGGCGTGCGGCGCCATGTGTGCGGCATAGGGGACGATGACCTGTACCGCCACCGAACTGACACCGACAAGAAAGGCGGCAATCAAAAACGGCGCGGCGTGCGGGGCAAACGCTGCAGCAACGAGCGATAGCACGGCCATCGAGACGGAACTGACCACAAGCTTGCGGTTTTCGATGAGGTCACCGAGCGGCACGACGAACAGGAGGCCGACACCGTAGCCGATCTGCGTCAGGGTGACGATCAGCCCGGTCGCGCCGGCAGACAGGCCAAGCTCCGCGCCGATAATGCCGGCAAGCGGCTGGCCATAATAGAGATTGGCCGCGATCAATCCGCAGGCTGTTGCAAGCAGGAAGGTCAAGGCCGGGGAAATCGATGTCGTCTCGACATCATCCCCATCAATCACACGCGTTGTCATCATTTTCTCCAATATGGAAACAATCGTTTCCTAAATAGTCACTAAATTAATCGGAAAGCTTCATGGCGAGATCCACCACTGCCACCATGTCTTTGAGGCTACGCCCGGTTTTTCCAACCACGCGCATGCCGTACATCATGCACAGCATCGCCCGAGCAAGATCATCGGGATCGGCTTTCGAGGCCACGGAACCATCCTTCTGCCCTTCCGCGATAATCCGGGCAACAATCCGCTCCCTCATCTTCACTGCCCGCTCGACCACGACGGCAATGTCTTCATCCAGCGCAGCCAAGTCGGCGGCGGCACCAACCACGAGACATCCATCCGAGCCGACCCCGCCGTGAGAACGTTCGGCATAAAACATCAGGCCCGCCTTAAGGCGCTCATAGCCGGTATCGAAACCGGCCACCGCCGCCTCGAAGCGCTCGGTCTGTATGATCCTGTAGCGCTCCATCGTCGCGATGAATATGGCTTTCTTATCCTTGAAAGCCTTGTAGAGACTGCCCTGCGCCAGTTCCATCGCATCGGTGAGATCACCGACCGAAGTAGCGTGGAAACCGCGCCGCGAGAACACCTTGACCGCACCGTCCAGCGCGCGATCGAGATCGAACTCGCGCGGGCGGCCGCGATGGCGTTGTTCCGGAGAATTGGAGTGGCTCAAATTGCTCATGAACGGAATATAGGAAACGATCGTTTCCAAATCAAGCGAAAATTTTCGCCCCACGAAGAGCCATTAGGAAGCGCCTCGTAACGGCGCCCTGCTACGCATTTTGTGGGAAGCCAATTTCATCCTAAGTCGCAATTTGCCTGCAACCAGCTGGGATAGAAATGATGGATCAGGCAGCCCTGCGTGTCACCAAACGCGCCAGATGAGCAACGCGCCTCGGAAGTCTTTTCGGCAGGAGGTTGATGATTTCCTCGGCGAAAGCCGCCGCGTTTTCGACCGCCTTGTCGATATTGCTGACCTTCTTGCCATCCAGACAGAGAAGCGTTCCGCCATGGTCGAAAATATCGCGATAAGCCGCCCGCTCGACAATCGCCGTGTTCAGCATCGACACGTTCTTTTCCGAAAGCAGCATCTTCACGAGCAACAGCGAACGCGTCGCGACCATGGCATTGACCCGCGTTAGCACGATGGAATGGGCGATCTCCTTGCCCATCTTGCGGTTCAGGAATTCGATGTGATCAAGAACTTCGGCAGCACCGCGCGCATCCATGGCTGAGCCCTGAACCGGGATCAGAACATGATCGGAAATTCCGAGCGCCATGGTCAGAAGGGGCGTCTTTGCGCCCGGAAGATCGATGATGAAGCAGTCAGTGTTGGCCCGGTTCTCGCGAATGTGTCCCTCAAGCGAGGCCATCGTCACATGCGAAATCACCGAGAGATTTTCGATCTCGCCCGAGAGTTCGTGCCAGCGGGAAATCCACAATTGCGGATCGGCATCGAGGACCGTCACGCGATGGCCGCTACGGGCCAATTCGGTTGCCAGAAGCAGCACGGCCGTGGTTTTCCCCGCGCCGCCCTTGGTATTGGCGAAAGTGATGACTGACATGATACCCCCTGTTCGTCAGAGCCGTTTCATGCTCATTCTCGCACCGACGCACTTCATGGTGCTTTCTACAATCTTAACGAACAGGGTTAATAAAACGCTAACGCCGGGACGAAGCGCTATGAGAAACGCCGGCGATGGGCTCATCGTGGGCTTCATGGGCTGGAGATCGTATCCTAGCTCGTTCCGGCGCGACGTTGCCGCTGGTTTCTTCTCCCCGTCGGGAGAAGAAACCAGCAGCACGCCCTCGATCTCAAACAAGCCTGACGAATAAAAGATGCCCTTTAAAAGCAAGCCTCAAAAAGCGCCTTGGTATTTTCCAGCGTCATCGGCACCGGATTGCCACCGCAGCTGGGGTCTTTGATCGCTTCCGCCGCCAGTTCGTCGATGCGATCCGGCTTGATGCCCATGGCGGTGAGATTCTCCGGCACGCCGAGTTCCTTGCGAAGCTTCAGCACATAGTCATAAAAGCCGTCGAAACCGCCGGAAATGCCAAGATAGGCAGCGGCGCGGGCAATCTTGTCCTCGATTGCCGGACGGTTGAAGCGCAGCACTGCCGGCATGACGACGGCATTTGTCATGCCGTGATGGGTGTTGTAGACAGCGCCGATCGGATGCGAGAGCGAGTGGATGGCGCCAAGCCCCTTCTGGAAGGCAACCGCCCCCATGGCCGCCGCAGCCATCATGTTGGTGCGCGCCTCGATATCCGTGCCGTCCTTATAGGCCCGCGGCAGGAATTCCTTGACGAGCCGCAAACCCTCCAGCGCCACGCCGGCGCTCATCGGGTGGAAGAACGGCGACGAATAGGCTTCGAGGCAATGTGCAAAGGCGTCCATGCCCGTGCCGGCCGTGATGACCTTCGGCATGCCCACCGTCAGTTCGGGATCGCAGATGACGACGCCTGGCAGAAGCTTCGGATGGAAGATGATCTTCTTCACATGCGTCTGCGAATTGGTGATGACGCTGGCGCGGCCAACTTCCGAACCGGTGCCGGCCGTCGTCGGAACGGCAACGATAGGCGCGATCTTGGAAGCGTCCGCGCGGGTCCACCAGTCGCCGATATCTTCGAAATCCCAGACCGGGCGCGTTTGCCCGGCCATGAAGGCAATGGTCTTGCCGAGATCGAGCCCCGAGCCGCCGCCGAATGCCACGACGCCATCATGGCCGCCATCGCGATAGACCTTCACACCCGCTTCCATGTTGATTTCGTTGGGGTTCGGATCGACCTCGGCGAAGATCGCCCGGCCGAGACCCGCCTCCTCCAGCACATCGAGCGCATGCGCGGTAATCGCCATATTGGCAAGGCCGCGATCCGTAACGAGAAGCGGCTTTTTGATGCCGAGCGTCTTGCAGGCTTCCGCCAGTTCCTTGATCCGGCCACGGCCAAGCTTGACGGCGGTGGGATAACTCCAGTTGGCGACGATATTCATTTCGTGACTTTCTTCAGATGGTAGGATTTCGGGCGGGTCAGGTTCTGGAAACCGAGGACAGAGAGCGAACCGCCACGGCCCGTTTCCTTCACACCGGTCCAGCAAAGCGCCGGGTCGAGATAATCAGCGCGGTTCATGAACACGGTACCGGTTTCGATCTCGCGGCCGATGCGCCCGGCGCGGGCGGCATCCTGCGTCCACAGCGAAGCGGTCAGGCCGTATTTGCTGTCGTTCATCAGCGCGATGGCTTCGTCATCGTTCTTCACCTTCATGATGCCGACAGCCGGGCCGAAGGTCTCCTCGGTCATGAATTCCATGGAATGATCGACATTGACGAGGACTTGCGGCGCGACATAGGCGCTCTCGCCATCATCGGCGGGAAACAGCTTTGGATCGACCAGTGCTTTGGCCCCCTTCGCGACGGCATCGGCAATCTGCGCGCGAACGACTTTTGCGAAACGCTTGTTGGCCATCGGCCCAAGCGTGGTCTCCTGTTCCAGCGGATTGCCGAGCTTGTAATTGGAAACCCACGCCACGGACTTCTCGACGAAGGCGTCATAGAGGTTTTCGTTGACGTAAATACGCTCGATGCCGCAGCAGCATTGCCCCGAATTATAGGTCGCACCATCCATCAGCGTATCGACGGCGGCGTCCAGATCGGCATCCTCCATCACGTAGCCGGGGTCCTTGCCGCCGAGTTCGAGCCCGAGGCCAGTGAAGGTGCCGGCCGCGGCGCGCTCGATGGCACGTCCGCCTTCCACCGAACCGGTGAAGTTGACGAAGTTGAAAAGGCCCTCGGAAATCAGTGCCGACGTCGTGCCGTGGTCGAGGAAGACATTGATAAAGACATCGTCAGGCACACCGGCTTCGACGAAAGCCCGCACCATGCGCTCACCCACCAGCAGCGTCTGCGCCGCATGCTTGATGACGACTGTGTTGCCGGCCATCAAGGCGGGCGCGACGGTGTTGATCGCCGTCATGTAAGGATAGTTCCACGGCGCGATAACGAAGACGACGCCATGCGCCTCACGCTCGATGCGACGTTCGAAATTGCCGCTTTCCTCGATGACGAGCGGCGCCAGCGCATCGGCGGCAATGGAGGCGACATAGTTGGAGCGCTCGTTGAAACCCTTGAACTCACCGCCATAACGCACCGGACGGCCCATCATGTGGGCGAGTTCCGGCACGACCTCATCCACCATTTCATTGAGGCGTGCGACGCCCTTCAGAACCAGCTGAACGCGGTCCTCGAGCGGACGACGCGCCCAGTCCTTCTGCGCCTTGCGCGCCTTCGAAACGGCGGCCCGCGCCGCCTCCAGCGACATCGCCTCCCGCTCGGCATAAACCGAGCCGTCGATGGGCGAGATATTCTGGATCATGGTCATGCCAAGTAACTCCGGTTCTAACAGGCTAAAGTCTTCACGTGGCCGGCTTCGCCATAGGCCAGGATGACGCGGTCGCGTGTGATGATGGTGAGGTCGTGTTCTCGCGCCGTCGTAATCAAAATACGATCGATCGGGTCTTTATGAGCAAGCTGAGGAAGAAAACAGGATGCGATAAAAATATCCGCAGTCACCGGCTGCTCGATGACTTCGGCCTCCCTTTTAAAATCGTCGTACCAACGCTGGGGACTTTTGGTCTCACTGAGGCGTCCCTTCGCAACCAGCATACCCATCTCCCATGCGGTGACGGCAGAGACGCAAACAGGATTGCCCGCCTGATAGGACTGGTTCAAGACATTGACCGCCTCGTCCGAAACAGGCTCACCCTGTGACATCCAGATCACCGCACATGTATCGAGAAGGATGCCGTCACTCATTGTAGAGCTTTTCTCCCCATTCAAAATCTACGGGTTCGGTGAGGTCCACATCTGGCATGACAGTAATAGTGCCTTTCATACAACCGAAAATCGGATGTCGACGTTCCGCCGCACCGACGTTACGCACGTCGCGACCTTGTCCTCGGGACGAAGCAGGCCCGGCATAGGTCGCCTGGCTGTTTTCGGAAAAACCGGCGGCACCACCCCGACGATGAAGAGCGACGTCGCCGACGGGAACGTCGAGATATTCGGCAATCCGGTCTTGCTCCTCCACGCTCATATTCCGTTCCCCATTTAACATGCGTGTCACCGCGCTTCGGTCCAGCCTCAGGAAGCGAGCCAAGTCAGCTTGACTCCCGCCCCTTTTCTTTAACTGTTGCGAAAACCACGCCTTATCAATCCGATCATTAATCATTGTCGCGCCTCCATTGAGGTAATAGCAACAATATCCTCTAAAATTGAGATTTCAACAACGCCATGATCTCACGCTCGTTCGAAACCGCGCGCCACTTCCCAGTCGGTCACGCGGCGGTCGTATTCTTCCTGTTCCCACCGTCCGGCATGGACGTAATGATCGATCACATCGTCGCCGAATGCGTCGCGCAACATTGTCGATCCGTCCAAAAAGGCGGTGGCGTCACGCAATGTCTTGGGTATCTCGCGCACGTCCTTGCCGCCATAGGCGTCACCGACAAAAGCGGGCTCAAGTTCGAGTTTATTTTCGATGCCGTCAATGCCCGCCGCAAGAAGGGCGGCCATGGCGAGATAGGGATTGAGATCGGAGCCACCGACACGGCACTCGATGCGGATGCCCTTTGTGCCCTCCCCGCACAGACGATATCCCGCCGTGCGGTTGTCGAGGCTCCAGATCGCCTTGGTCGGCGCAAACGTGCCGGCCATGAACCGCTTGTAGGAATTGATGTAGGGTGCCAGAAAATAGGTGATCTCGCTGGCATGGGCCAGAAGCCCGGCAACATAATGCCGCATCAGCTGCGACATGCCATGCTCGGCGTTCTTGTCCAGAAACGCCGGGGTCTTGCCGTCGAGGCTCCACAGCGACTGGTGGATGTGGGAAGAACTGCCGGCGGCATTGTAGTTCCACTTGGCGAGGAACGTCACCGCCTTACCCTTCGACCAGGCGATCTCTTTGGTGGCATTCTTGATGATGGCGTGCCGGTCGGCCATGGTCAGCGCCTCGGCATAACGCACGTTGATTTCCGCCTGACCGGGAGACGCCTCGCCCTTGGAATTTTCAACGGGAATGCCGGCGCCCTGCAAGCCCTTGCGCAGCGTGCGCATGACGTCCTCTTCCTTGGTCGTCTGGAAGATATGGTAGTCCTCATTATAGCCGCTAGCAAGGTTCAGACCCTTGTAACCATTGGCGCGCGCCGCATCGAAGGTCTGGTCGAACAGGAAGAACTCCAGCTCGGTCGCCATAAAAGCTTTCAGTCCCATGGCCTCCAGCCGCGCCACCTGCTTCTTGAGCATCGCGCGCGGGGAATGCGGCACCTCCTCGTGTGTGTGATGATCGAGCACGTCGCAGAGCACCAGCGCCGTGCCTTCCAGCCACGGCACACGCCGCAGCGTCGAAAGGTCCGGCTTCAGCACATAATCGCCGTAACCCTTTTCCCAGCTGGAGGACTTGTACCCAGGAACGGTTTCCATCTCCATGTCGGTGGCAAGCACGTAGTTGCAGCTATGGGTTTCCTCATAGGCACTTTCGACGAAGAATTCGGCCTGGAACCGCTTGCCCATCAGACGCCCCTGCATGTCCACAAGGCAGGCCAGAACCGTGTCGATGCGGCCCTCGGCGACATCCATCTTAAGCGCGTCGAATGTGTAGCTCGTCATATTGTCCGTTCCCTTTATTGTCGTGACCGGGCGGCCGGGATCCGGCCGCCCGTGTTTGTGAGCATCAGGCTTTTGCAGCTGCCGCGGCCATAGCCGCCTGCTTATGCTCCAGCGCGAATTCCTCTTCCGGCGACAGGATGAGGCGATGGCGCCCGATGAAGGCGAAATAGGCGATCGCCACGGCAAACCAGACCGCTACCCACAGCACGCCCTTGCTGAAGTTCGGATCCTGGATCTGGTAAAGCAGTGTAACGATGGCGATGATAACAGTCAGCACCGCACCCGGAATGCCGAAGGGCGAGCGGAACGGCCGCTCTATATGCGGCAGGTTTTTCCGGAGCAGGATGAAGGAAATCGCCTGCAGGATATAGGAGAACATCGCGCCAAACACGGCCATGTTCAGAAGCACGCTGCCGATGATGCTGCCGCCCTGTTCCGCGCCCAGTGCGAACCAGATGACCAGCATGACTGCAAGACCAACGAGAGCGCCGGCGATATTGGCCACGAAGGGAGTGCGGTATTTCGAGTGGGTGATGGAAAGCACGGTCGGGAAGTACCCGGCCCGCGATAGCGAATAGATCTGCCGGCCCTGCGCATAAAGGATCGTATGGAAGCTCGCGATCAGGCCGGTGAGCGCGACGATGCCAAGCAGCACCACGCCGCCATCGCCGTAAATCGCCTTGAAGCCATCCAGCAGCGGCTCAAGCGAGGAGCTGAGATGGAAGGCGCCGACGCCCGGCAGGGACGGATTGAGCAGCACGATCATGAAGGCCGAAACCATCAGAGTAATCACGCCGAGGATGATGCCCTTCGGCATATCGCGCTTCGGATCGACGGATTCCTCGGCCGCCAGCGGCAATTGTTCGATGGCGAGGAACAGCCAGACCGCAAAGGGCAGCGTGGCGAGAACGCCCGAAAAACCGAAGGGGAAGAAGGATCCGCCGCCCTCCGGCAACTCCACCGCCTTGCCATCCGGGCCGACGCCGATGTTCAGCGCATATCGGGAGAAATCCATGTTCGGAATGGCGCTGATCCAGAAGAACACCAGAACGCCGAGCGAAATCAGCGTGATGACCAGCGTCACCTTGAAGGAAAGCTCCAGCCCGAAAACGTTGAGAGCAAGGAAGATCACATAGAAACCTATCCACACAAAGGGTGAATAGGCAGGATCGAGCCCCAGAATGGAGTTCATATAAGCCGTGATGAACGTGACGATGACCGCCGGCGTCAGCACATATTCGACATTCTCGCAAAGTCCGGTAATGAAGCCGCCCCATGGCCCCATGGCCGTGCGGGCGAAGGAATAGGCTGCACCCGTATGCGGCAGCGCCGGGCTCATTTCAGCGATCGAAAATGTCAGCCCGATATACATGACGGCGATGATGATGCCCGCCACCAGCATGCCGCCCCAGCCGCCGGTGGAAAAGCCAAAATTCCATCCAGAAAAATGCCCTGAGATGACCGCTCCGACGCCAAGCGCCCAGAGCGACCAAACGCCCGCATAACGGGATAGTCCGCGTTTTTCGAAATAGGATGCATCAGCCTTCTTGTAGCTGACGCCTGATGATGAACTGTCCATGCCCTTCTCTCCTGATAAGAAAAAAACAAGCCAGTCAGCCAGGATTGGCCGATTGTGCCCCAGTCTTCGACGCCGTCAGGGAATTCCCGGATCGCGCCGCACGCATCTGCTGTTCCCGTGCCGCTTCTTTTCCCGGCTTCTTTGACCGGATTGATCGGATGGCGGCAGTCTCCTTTTGATGGCAGGCCCCGATGTGTTCACCGTCGGCCGCCCCTGCTCCCTCACTCGTCTATCGATGCGAGTGCTTTCCCCATAAGCTCGTAAAGAAAAGCGGCGATCTCCGCCTGCTCTCCCCCATCAGTGATAAGATCGTTGCGGATTTCGATCATGACGTTCAAAAGCCCGTTAGGCAGCGCATGCAGCCGCAGCGTGTGGGTCACACCGTCTTCCGGTCCGTATGGATCGTTGCGATTGACGGTGAGCGATGCCCCCTCGGAACCGGCCAGCATCGCGTCCGCAAGCCGGCTGTCGCTATCGTGCAGGATGCCGATCTCCACCTCGCGGAACTGACCATGATAAACCGGCGTGAAACTATGGATCGTCACCACCACCACCTTGCGGCCGGCAGCCTGCCGCGAGGCGATGATCTCGCTCACCTGATCATGAAACGGCACGTAAAGCGCCGAGGTGCGGGCAAAACGCTCCGCTTCATCGAGATCGAAATTGCCGGGAATATCGTAAATCTCGCTCTTCACCGGCATGGCGGAAGGCGATTCGGGCGGGCGGTTGCAATCATAGACGAGACGCGAAAAGCGTTGATAAACCAGCGTCGCATCGAATTTCTGCGATAGCAGCCGGGCAACGGCAAGAGCACCGGGATCCCATGCGGCATGGCTGGAAAGCACATCGGGCGAAAGACCTAACGTGCCGTATTTCTGTGGAATGGCGGCAGAGGCATGCTCGCAGACGAGAAGGATATCACCTTTGCCCTCAGCGTTCTCGACGCCGACGGCCTGCCCTTCCGCTTCTGTGAAAAACCGTGACCGCAGCGACATGCACGCACCCCACCCGGAACCCCCGCGTTCCGTTAACGCCGAAAAGAATTCTTCACATTGCAGCCAGTGTCAAATGGAATTTTGAAATTTTCTCTTCATTTTTCCCATTGACTCGGCAGCGCGCACAGATGTTTATTTTAGCAATCACACCGGCAGAAGACCGGAAGGGGAAAAGTTTGCGCAGCACGACGGCGACCGTCTCGGATGTCATTCATGCCCATTACGACGCGTTGACCCGTTCGGAAAAACGGTTGGCGGAGAGCCTGCTCGGCAACTATCCCATGTCCGGTCTCGGCAGCATCACCACCATCGCTGAAAATGCAGGCGTTTCCACGCCGACAGTGGCGCGCATGGTTCAAAAGCTGGGCTACAGGGGCTACCCCGAGTTTCAGGCGCACTTACATCAGGAACTGGAAGCGACGATCTCCGGCCCCGTCGCCAAACATGACCGCTGGGCAACCAATGCGCCCGGCCTGCACATTCTCAACCGCTTCGCCGACGCCATTACCGGCAATCTGCGCGATACGCTTGGTGATCTCGACACCGCCGTCTTCGACAATGCCGCAGCACTTTTGTCAGACCGCAAGCGCAGCATCTATTTCGTCGGCGGTCGTATTACCGGTGCGATTGCCGAATATTTCTTCACCCACATGCAGGTGATCCGGCCGAAGACGGCTCTGATGTCGTCCAATTCCAGCGCCTGGCCGCAATATATGCTGAACATGAGCGCTGGTGACGTGCTCGTCATCTTCGACATTCGCCGCTACGAGCACGATATGACCACGCTTGCCGAGGTGGCGAAGGCAAATGGGGTGCAGATCATCCTCTTTACAGACCAGTGGACATCGCCGGTGGCGCGCCATGCACTGCATATTTTCCGGGTGAAGATCGAGGCCCCGTCCGCGTGGGATTCGTCTGTCGTAACCCTGTTCGTCGTCGAGGCGCTGATCGAAGCGGTGCAGAGCGGGACATGGGATGAAACCAAGGAACGCATGAACGCACTGGAGGGCCTGTTTGAACAGACACGCCTTTTCCGGCGTCCGGACAGAACGTGAATATGCGTAGCCGGCATACGACTTGACGCCGATGCTGCTCGCTGATTGGATACCTGCTATCGCTACCAGCACGATAAAGCAGGGGAAAAACCAAGCTGGGGAACACATCTGGTCTAACGGACGAGAACGGACAACTCCCGCAATTGCAGGCTAGAAAGCCTGATAATGGCGGAAAACAGGCTTAAAGTGGCGGAATCCGGATAAATAAGTTGCAATCCAGCCGTCACATTAGCTTCATCGAGACTCCGTATCAGCGTCCGCAATATGAGAACACGAAGAGGAGAAAAAAGTGATCTCTCACTGCCGCCGACTGCTTGCTACAACCACCGCGCTGGTCATTGCATCCACCGCCATTGCTGCCGCTGAACCGAGCGCCGAACTGATCGCCGCTGCCAAGAAGGAAGGCATGCTCACAACGATCGCGCTGCCGCACGACTGGTGCGGTTATGGCGACGTCATCGCTTCCTTCAAGGCAAAGTACCCGGAGATCACCGTCAACGAACTGAACCCGGACGCCGGCTCTGCCGACGAAGTGGAAGCAGTGAAGGCGAACAAGGACAATAAGGGTCCGCAGGCGCCTGACGTCATCGACGTGGGTCTCGCTTTCGGCCCGCAGATGAAGGCCGAAGGCCTGCTGCAGCCTTACAAGGTTTCCACCTGGGACGAAATTCCTGACAACGTCAAGGATCCCGAAGGTTACTGGTACGGCGACTATTACGGCGTCATGTCCTTCTTCGTGAACAAGGATCTGGTCAAGGAAACGCCGAAGGACTGGGCAGACCTTCTGAAGGCTGACTATTCCGGCCAGGTCGCACTTGCGGGTGACCCGCGCGCCTCCAACCAGGCGATTCTCGGTGTTCTCGCCGCCGGTCTCGCAACCGGTGCGAAATCCGGTAAGGAAGCCGGTGAAGCGGGCCTGAAATACTTCGCCGATCTCAACAAGGCGGGCAACTTCCTGCCGACCATCGGCAAGGCCGGCACGCTCGCACAGGGCGCAACGCCGATCATCGTTGCCTGGGACTATAACGCGCTTTCCTGGAGGAAGACGCTGAACGACAACCCGCCGACAGAAGTCGTTGTTCCCGAGAAGGGCGTTCTCGCTGGTGTCTACGTTCAGGGCATCTCCGCTTACGCACCGCATCCGAACGCTGCAAAGCTGTGGATGGAACACCTCTATTCGGACGACGGCCAGCTTGGCTGGCTGAAGGGTTATTGCCACCCGATCCGCTTCAACGCGATGGTCAAGGCCGGCAAGGTTCCGCAGGAACTCATCGACAGCCTGCCGCCGGCAGCTGCCTACGAAAAGGCAATCTTCCCGACACTCGAGGAAGTTGATGCCAACAAGGCTGCCGTGACCGGCGGCTGGGACAGCGTCGTTGGCGCAAACGTGAAGTAACTGTTGAAAACGCACCCCGGACCCTCGAAGTCCGGGGTGCTTCTTTTATGATCTAGACCTTCATAGACAGACCGTTTTAAAACGGCGTTTGGGGACAAGGATGCCATCAACCAACACCGCCGGACCATCCGACGCGGGCAGAAAGCTGCCGCTGCATTGGATAGGCGTCGTACCTTTTGCCGTTTTTGTGCTGCTGTTTCTGATCATGCCGACGATGAAGATCGTCATTGGCGCATTTCAGCGGACAGACGGCACTTTCACGCTGGAAAACATCCAGGGACTTTTTACCGCCTCCATCCTTTCGGCCTACTGGATCTCGATAAAGATCAGTCTCGCCTCTGCCGCACTCGGTTGTCTGATCGGCTTTGCCGTGGCCGCAGCCGTGGTGCTCGGCGGTCTGCCGCAGCGCATTCGCGGCCCACTTCTCACTTTTTCCGGCGTCGCCTCGCAATTTGCCGGCGTGCCGCTTGCCTTTGCGTTCATCGCAACGCTCGGCCCGGTCGGTCTGCTGACAGTCTTTCTGAAGACGCAGGTCGGCATTGACCTGAGGCTCCTTGGCTTCAACATCCTGTCTTTCTGGGGCCTGACGGTCACCTATCTGTTCTTCCAGATTCCGCTGATGATCCTCATCATCACCCCGGCGCTTGACGGCCTGAAACGCGAATGGCGCGAGGCTGCGGAAATTCTCGGCGCGACCGGTTTTCAATATTGGCGCATGGTGGCCTTCCCGATCCTGCTGCCCTCGCTGCTCGGAACCATGTCGCTGCTTTTCGCCAACGCCTTCGGCGCCGTCGCGACCGCTATCGCGCTGACCGGCTCCTCTCTCAATATCGTGCCGATCCTGCTTTTTGCGCAGATCCGCGGCGACGTTCTTGGCAATCCGCATCTCGGTTACGCGCTCGCCTTCGGCATGATCGTCGTGACCGGCATCGCCAACGCACTTTATATCTGGCTGCGCGCCCGCAGCGAAAGGTGGCTGAAATGAAGCGTTTCTTCGCCTGGGGCGCGCTGATTTTCGGCCTGCTCTATTTCGCCCTGCCGCTGATCGGCATGACCAATTTCTCCCTGAAGATGCGGCGCGGCGAATATTCCTTCGACGCCTATGCAAGGGTGCTGACCGATCCACGCTTTCAGGAAACCTTCAGCTATTCCGTCGTGATGGCGCTTTTCACCATCGTTTTCGGTGTTCTGCTTGTTGTGCCAACCGCCTATTGGGTGCGCCTGAAACTGCCGGGCCTGCGCCCCTATATCGAATTCATCACGCTTCTGCCGTTGGTCATCCCCGCCATCGTCATCGTCTTCGGTTATATCAGGCTTTACAATACCTCGAGCTGGCTGCCGCTGACGGGAACAAGCTTCGGCACCAACCTGCTGTTGATGTTCGGTTACGCCACGCTTGCCCTGCCCTATATGTACCGCGCCGTCGATACCGGTCTTCGAACCATCGACGTGGCCACACTAACCGAAGCGGCGCAGAGCCTCGGCGCGGGATGGACCACCATCCTGTCGCGCATCATCCTGCCCAATGTCCTGGTCGCCGTGCTGTCGGGCGCATTTCTGACCTTCGCCATCGTCATCGGTGAATTCACCATGGCGGCCCTTTTGAACCGCCCGGCCTTCGGCCCCTACATGCAGCTGCTCGGCGCCAACCGCGCTTATGAACCGGCAGCACTTGCCGTGATTTCGTTTGGCATCACCTGGGGTTGCCTCGGTCTCATCCAACTCGTTTCCCGTTATCAGAAGGGCGCGCCTCCCAAGGCCTGAGGACAAGATTTTCATGAGATTTTTGACACTTAGCAACATCAAGAAATCCTTCGGCTCCGTGCAGGTCGTGCATGATTTCAACATGGCCATCGAGAAGGGTGAGTTCGTCTCTTTCCTTGGACCATCGGGCTGCGGCAAGACAACCGTGCTGCGCATGATCGCCGGTTTTGAAACGCCGACCGGCGGCTCCATCGTCATCAATGGCAAGGACCAGACGGCGCTCAGACCGAACCAGCGCAACATCGGCATGGTTTTCCAGGCCTACGCCCTGTTTCCGAACATGAACGTCTTTGAAAACGTCGCCTTTGGCCTGAAAGTCGCCGGCAGGCCGAAAGCCGAGATCGAAGCCCGCGTGAAGGAAATGCTCCAGCTCATCCATCTGGAGCATCTGGCGGACCGTTACCCCTACCAGATGTCGGGCGGCCAGCAGCAGCGCGTGGCGCTTGCCCGCGCGCTCGCACCGAAACCGGAAGTGCTTCTGCTGGACGAACCGCTTTCTGCCCTCGACGCCAAGATCCGCGTGTCGCTGCGCGAAGAAATCCGCCAGATCCAGCAGAAGCTCGGCATCACCACCATTTTTGTGACCCACGATCAGGAAGAGGCGCTGTCGATTTCCGACCGCATCGTTGTCATGAACGGCGGCCGCGCCGACCAGATCGGCTCGCCTTTCGATATTTACAACAAGCCTGCCACCCGTTTCGTCGCCTCCTTCGTCGGTACGCTCAACCTTATCGACGCGATCGTCGTGGATGCCGCGGCGAACGTCATACGCGTCGGCGATCAGCAGATCACCCTGCCGCGACCGGTGGAAGCGGCCAATGGCGAAAAAATCACGCTGGCCTTGCGGCCGGAAGCCGGCGCGCTTGGCGCGGACGCCAAGGGTGATGTCGCGATATCAGGCATCGTCACCTCCAGTCAGTTCCTTGGCTCCGTCATCCGTACCCGTCTTGATCTCGGCGGGTCGACCCTGTCTTTCGACATGTTCAACGATCCCGGCACGGCGCCCCCGGCCGTTGGCGAGCAAGTAACGCTGAAATTTGCCGCCAACGATCTGATGGTGATCAAAGATTAAATCGCTTTCCTCTGTCGAGGGAAATCGTTAAAGCAGGCCTCATATCGATCGCGAATGAAGATATGAGGCTGCTATGCGCGCGTTATTCTATGAACATTTTGGCGAAACCCCTGTCGTTGCCTCTCTTCCCGATCCGGAGCCGACAGAAAACGGCGTTGTCATCGCCGTCAAGGCAACCGGTCTTTGCCGCAGCGACTGGCATGGCTGGATGGGCCACGACCCCGATATCCGCCTGCCGCACGTGCCCGGACACGAGTTCGCCGGTGTCATCGCCGCCGTCGGCAAAAACGTCAGCCGCTTCAAGACCGGCGACCGAGTCACCGTTCCCTTCGTTTCGGGCTGCGGGCATTGCCATGAGTGCCGGTCGGGAAACCAGCAGGTTTGCGAGGCGCAGTTCCAGCCTGGATTTACCCATTGGGGTTCTTTCGCTGAATATGTCGCCATCGACTTCGCCGATCAGAACCTCGTTCACCTCCCGGAGACAATGAGTTACGCCACCGCCGCCGGCCTCGGCTGCCGTTTTGCCACCTCTTTCCGGGCGGTGACGGATCAGGGCCGGTTGAAGGGTGGCGAGTGGCTGGCGGTTCACGGCTGCGGCGGCGTCGGCCTCTCCGCCATCATGATCGGCGCGGGTCTCGGCGCACAGGTCGTCGCCATCGACATCGCCGACGACAAGCTCGACATGGCCCGCCAGCTCGGCGCGACCGCAACGATCAATAGCCGCACCGTTGCCGATGTCGCCGAGGCCGTGCGCGACATCACCGGTGGCGGCGCGCATGTCTCGGTCGACGCGCTTGGCCATCCGCAGACTTGCTGCAATTCCATCAGCAACCTGCGCCGGCGTGGACGCCATGTGCAGGTGGGCCTGATGCTTGCCGACCATGCCATGCCAGCCATTCCCATGGCGCGCGTTATCGCCCATGAGCTCGAAATCTACGGCAGCCATGGCATGCAGGCATGGCGTTACGAGGACATGCTGGCCATGATCGAAAGCGGCAGGCTCGCGCCTGAAAAGCTGATCGGCCGCCATATCTCCTTGAGCGAGGCCGCAACGGCCCTGCCCGCCATGGACAGGTTTCAGGAAAGCGGCATCAGTATCATAGACCGCTTCGAATAGCGCTCAAGCCAGCCTCACGCGTTCCGCCGACCGAAAGCTCTGGCGGGGGTGCCGGTCCGGGCCGGTAACGGCTCTTCCGGTGCCGGACCACGATCCTTCAGACCGCGCGATACCGGCTCGGCAGGCGCGTCGCTCTGGTTTCGTTTCGCCAGCCGCGCCCTGCGAGCCTCAAGCGGCGCGAGCGGCTCCTCCTCATCCTGCGCCTTGCTGGCCTTGACAAAAGACGTTGTGGACAAGCGGCCAAGCCAACGCACGATCTGCATCGTCTTGTGAACCAGCACGAAGATGCCGACGACGACGACGGCGAGCACGATCGCAAGCGTCCAGGATGCGTTGTTGCCCCTTGCCGCCCGCTCCATGCGGTCCTTCGTCGTCGGATCGAATCCAAGCTTCGCTTTCAACCTGGCGATATCCGCATCGGTGAGTTTGCTGTACCACTCGCCACGATATAGAACGTAGCCGCTGTTCTTTTCGCTATTGAGATAACCGAGATCATAGGCCTCCCCGTTGCGGAGAAACGGCTCTGTGTCCGGCAGGTCGTAAACAAGATCGATCGTCTCGCCGCCGCCAAATGAGGGCAAGACAGAAAACCGGAACCGACCCGCCTCGGATTCACTTGCAAATATCGCAAAAAACAGAAATGCGACCGAAAAGAGTGCAAGATGCATCATTCACATCTCTCGAATATAAAATATGGATAACAATTAAACATTTTCCATTAATTTGGAGTTTATACTGTTTATATAAGTCTACATTTTATTTATATTAGAGAAAATCGACGAACAATACATGAAATATAGGATTTTATATTTTAGTAATTTAAATAAAATCAAAAATTCCAGAGCGTCATAACCGACCCCGGTTGGCGCAGCAGCCATTGGCGCAGCCGGCGCGCGACGATAGACTGCAATGAAGCGCAATCGATTTGCACCATCTCCTTGATCGTGCATCGGTGTGTGGCGATCGGAAAACTGGATGAAGGACCGCGACATGCTGTTTCTCGACAGCGTTACGATGAAGGAAATGCAGACTGACAGGAACGACTATCCCTTCTCCGTTCCGGCGCTGCGGCATCTGGAGCGTCTGGACTTCAAGACGCCGATCACCTTGTTCGCTGGCAATAACGGCTCAGGCAAGTCCACCTTGCTGGAGGGGTTGGCGGCAGGCATGACGTCCTATGCGATCGGTAATCACGGCCAGGTGGCGGGCGATCTTTACCTCCAGCACGCCGAAACGGTCGCAAAGGCGTTTTATTTCGCCCGCAAGAAATACCCGAAAATCCGCATGTTCCTGCGCGCTGAGGACGTGCTGGGCTACATTCGCCGCCAGAATGAGGAGGCGCTGGACGATTTTCGGTGGGAACGCGAGAAAGCTCTGAAAAAAGGCGAAGACTTCCCCGAAGAAACCCCGGAAACTTTTCGCAGGATTGTCCGCCACAATATTCTGGATTCGAGATCGCACGGTGAGGGATTTCTCGACATCCTCCACCGCCGGGTCCATGGCGCAGGCATCTATTTTCTCGACGAACCCGAGAGTCCGCTTTCCATGCAGAAGCAACTTGAACTGGCCGAACTGATCCGCAGCGCGGCCGACCATGGCGCGCAGCTGATCATCGCCACCCACTCACCTGTGCTGCTGGCCATTCCCGAAGCGACGATCTACTCCTTCGATGACGATGGAATTAGCGAGCGTCTGTACGATGAACTGGACAACATCAGCTTTCTGCGGCGTTTCCTCGACCGTCCGTCAAAATACCTGAGCGATTGAGCATCGATAAGGCTTGAAATCGCAGCGCGCATGTCGCATTCCCATAAGTAATACATAATTTAGAAGAGAAGCGGCGTCATGTCTCCCACCACCACCCCGGCAGCAGCCCGGCAACTCAACAGCCAGGATTACAAAACGCTAGGCCTTTCGGCACTGGGCGGTGCGCTCGAATTTTACGACTTCATCATTTTCGTATTCTTCGCGACCGTTATCGGACATCTGTTCTTTCCGCCTGAAATGCCGGACTGGCTGGTGATGATCCAGACTTTCGGCATCTTTGCCGCCGGTTATCTGGTCCGTCCGCTCGGCGGCATTGTGCTGGCGCATTATGGTGACCGGTATGGCCGAAAGCGCGTGTTCGCCTTCTCGATCCTCCTGATGGCGCTGTCGACTCTCGGCATGGCGCTGATGCCGACCTATGCCACCATCGGCGTGGCCGCTCCCATCCTGCTCATCATCCTGCGCATGCTGCAGGGTGCGGCCATCGGCGGTGAAGTACCGGGCGCCTGGACCTTCGTTGCCGAACATGTGCCTTTCCGCCGCGTCGGCCTTGCCTGCGGTTTCCTCACGTCCGGTCTTTCGTTCGGCATCATGCTGGGCTCACTGATCGCCTTTGCCATCAACTCGCTCTTCACACCGGAAGATGTGGCCGGTTACGCCTGGCGCATCCCTTTCCTGCTCGGCGGCGTCTTCGGCCTCATCGCGGTCTATCTGCGCCGCTGGCTTGAGGAAACGCCAATCTTCATGGAAATGAAAAAGTCCAAGTCGCTCACCGACAAGCTGCCGCTTGGCCTGGTGCTGAAGCATCATATGCGCGGCGTGATCATCTCCGCCCTGCTGACATGGGTTCTGTCGGCAGCCATCGTCGTCACCACGCTGATGACCGCCACCTTCCTGCAAAAGCTCTACGGCTATACGCCAACGCAGGCACTCGCCGGTACCAGTTTCGGCACGCTCTTCCTGATCTTCGGCGTCATCATCGCCGGCGCCCTGATCGACCGCGTCGGCTCGGGCATCTTCTTCATGGGCGCCAGCATCTTCTTCGGCGTCGCCACTTTCACCTTCTATAGCTATGCCGGAACCTCGCTTCAGACCATGTTCCTGCTCTACGGCGTCATGGGCCTTTCGGTCGGCATGGCGGGTGCGGTGCCCTATGTCATGGTCCGCGCCTTCCCGGCCTCGGTCCGCTTCTCCGGCCTCTCCTTCGCCTACAATGTCTCCTACGCGGTCTTCGGCGGGCTGACGCCGATTGGTGTAACAACGGCGCTTGCGATCAACCCGATGGCGCATGCCTGGTATCTGGTGTTCATCGCCATCCTCGCCTTCGCGCTCGGCGTATATCTCTATCTGCGCGGCAGCGAGATCGAAAGTCATGTCGGCATTGAAGAATTGGCGGCGTTGCGTTCGTAGGTTGACGTAAAAAAAAGCGCGGGCAGGCCCCGCGCATTTTTATTGAGGAGGCAATGCGTCGAGCCTCACGCCGCGCTGTCGATCTCTTCTGCCGCATTCGTCGGCACATAGTTTAGCACCGGGCCAAGCCAACGCTCCACCTCTTCCACCGGCATATCCTTGCGGCGCGCATAATCCAGAACCTGGTCGCGCTCCACCTTGGCAACGCCGAAGTAATAGCTTTCGGGATGGCCGACATAGATGCCCGACACGGAAGAACCCGGCCACATGGCATAGCTCTCCGTCAATTCCACACCCGCTGCATTGGTGGCGTCGAGCAGGGCGAACAGCGTCTTCTTTTCGGTGTGGTCGGGCTGGGCCGGATAGCCGGGCGCGGGGCGAATGCCCGCATAGGCTTCCGAGATCAGTTCGTCGCCATTGAAGTTTTCCTGCGGCGCGTAGCCCCAGAACTCCGTGCGCACCCGTTCATGCATGCGCTCGGCAAAAGCCTCGGCGAAACGGTCTGCCAGCGCCTTGACGAGGATGGACGAGTAGTCGTCATTCGCGCGCTCGAAACGCTCGGCAATCGCCACTTCCTCGATACCCGCCGTCACCACGAAGCCGCCGACATAATCGGCAACGCCGCTATCGGCAGGGGCGACGAAATCGGAAAGCGCTACATTCGGACGGCCGTCCCGCTTGGAAAGCTGCTGGCGCAACGTGAAGAAGGTCGCCAGTTCTTCTTTACGGCTTTCGTCCGTAAACAGCCTGATATCGTCGCCCACGGCATTGGCCGGCCAGAAGCCGATCACCGCGCGCGGCCGGAACCACTTCTCCTCGATAATCTTCGCAAGCATCGCCTGCGCATCGGCATAAAGCTGCCGCGCCGCCTCGCCCTGCTTCTCGTCATCGAGGATCGCCGGGAAACGGCCCTTTAACTCCCATGTCTGGAAGAAAGGCGTCCAGTCGATGTAACGCGAAAGCTCCTCGAGGTCATAGGTCTCGAACACCTTGGTGCCGAAGAACTGCGGCTTGACGGGCTCATAGCTAGACCAATCGATCTTATGCGCATTCTCCCGGGCGCGGGAAAGCGGCAGGCGCTCCTTCTCACGCTCGTTACGGGCATGAGCCTCCGCCACCTTGGCGTATTCGGCGCGGATGCCATCGATATAGGCAGGCTTCTGCTCATCGGAGAGAAGCGCGGAAACGACACCCACGGCGCGCGAGGCATCGGTGACGTAGATCGCTTGCCCTGCCTCGTAGCGCGGATGGATTTTCACCGCTGTATGCACACGGCTGGTGGTTGCGCCGCCGATCAGCAGCGGAATGTCGAAACCCTGCCGTTCCATTTCGGCGGCCACATGCACCATCTCGTCCAGCGACGGGGTGATGAGGCCGGAGAGGCCGATCACATCGACCTTTTCCGCAATGGCGGTCTCGAGGATCTTGGTCGCGGGCACCATCACGCCGAGGTCGATGATCTCGTAATTGTTGCAGGCGAGAACGACGCCGACAATGTTCTTGCCGATATCGTGCACGTCTCCCTTGACGGTCGCCATCAGCACCTTGCCGGCGGCCTTCTTCTCTTCGCCACCATTCAGGCGCTTTTCCTCTTCCATGTAGGGAAGCAGAACGGCGACCGCCTGTTTCATCACACGAGCGGATTTCACCACCTGCGGCAGGAACATCTTGCCCGAACCGAAGAGGTCACCCACCACGTTCATGCCGGCCATCAGCGGCCCTTCAATGACGTGCAGCGGACGCTCCGCTTTCTGGCGCGCCTCTTCCGTATCGGCCTCGATATAGTCGGTGATGCCGTTGACCAGCGCGTGCTCCAGCCTTTTCTCGACGGGAAGTTCACGCCAGGACAGGTCTTGAACTTTGGTATCCTTGGCGCCTGTGCCACGGAAACGCTCCGCGACCTCCAGCAGGCGTTCGGTCGCGTCATCGCGGCGGTTCAGCACCACGTCCTCGCAGGCCTCGCGCAGCTCCGGATCGATATTGTCGTAAACCGCAAGCTGACCGGCATTGACGATGCCCATATCCATGCCAACCTGGATGGCGTGGTAGAGGAACACGGCATGCATCGCCTCACGCACCGGTTCGTTGCCGCGGAAGGAGAAGGACAGATTGGAAACGCCACCGGAAATATGCGTAAGCGGCATGGTTTCGCGGATGGTCTTGGTGGCCTCGATGAAATCAACGCCGTAATTATTGTGCTCCTCAATACCGGTCGCGACAGCAAAGACGTTCGGATCGAAGATAATGTCCTCGGGCGCCAGGCCGGCTTTTTCGGTCAGCAGCTTGTAGGCACGCGCGCAGATTTCCACCTTCCGCTGATAGGTGTCCGCCTGCCCGACCTCGTCAAACGCCATGACGACAACCGCCGCACCGTAATTGTGGACGAGCCGCGCCTGCTGGAGAAACTTTTCCTCGCCTTCCTT
Source organism: Agrobacterium tumefaciens (assembly GCF_017726655.1). Classification (NCBI taxonomy): domain Bacteria; kingdom Pseudomonadati; phylum Pseudomonadota; class Alphaproteobacteria; order Hyphomicrobiales; family Rhizobiaceae; genus Agrobacterium; species Agrobacterium tumefaciens. The sequence continues at coordinate 2,882,822 of NZ_CP072308.1, read as the reverse complement.
CAGCGAAATCGAGTTTACGATTGACTTGCCCTGAACGCATTTCAGACCGGCCTCGATGATCTCGAACTTGGACGAGTCGATCATCACAGGCACGCGGGCGATATCAGGCTCGGCGGCGATGAGGTTCAGGAACTCAACCATCGCCTTTTCGGAATCGATCAGGCCTTCATCCATGTTGATGTCGATGATCTGCGCGCCGTTTTCCACCTGATCGCGGGCAACGGCCAGCGCCGCCGTATAGTCACCGGCGGTGATGAGCTTGCGGAACTTGGCCGAGCCGGTGACGTTGGTACGCTCGCCGACATTGACGAATGGAATGTCCTTGGTCAGCACGAAGGGCTCAAGGCCCGAAAGCGACATGAAGGGCTTGTGCTCGGGGATCGGGCGCGGCTTGTAATCCTTGACAGCTTCGGCGATCGCCCGGATGTGCTCTGGCGTCGAGCCACAGCAACCGCCAACGATGTTGACGAGGCCGTCGCGGGCAAAACCCTGCACCTGACGCGCCATCATCTCAGGCGTTTCGTCATATTGGCCGAACTCGTTCGGCAGGCCGGCATTGGGATAGGCGCAGACGAAGGTATCGGCGACATCGGACAATTCCTGCAGATGCGGACGCATGGCGTCGGCACCCAGCGCGCAGTTCAGGCCGATGGTGAAGGGGTTGGCGTGGCGCACCGAATTCCAGAAGGCAGACGGCGTCTGGCCGGACAGCGTGCGGCCGGAGAGATCGGTGATCGTGCCTGAGATCATGACCGGCAGGCGGATGCCTTTTGCCTCGAAACGCTCCTCGCAGGCAAAGATCGCCGCCTTGGCGTTCAGCGTATCGAAAATCGTCTCGATGAGGATGATGTCGGCACCACCGTCGATCAGGCCATCGATCTGCTCGCCATAGGCAATGCGCAGGTCGTCGAAACTGACGGCACGGTAACCGGGATTGTTGACGTCAGGGGAAATCGAGGCCGTGCGGTTGGTGGGGCCGATCGCGCCCGCCACGAAACGGCGGCGACCGTCTTCCCGCTCCGCGCGCTGGGCGGCGCGGCGCACGATCTGTGCGCCTTCGCGATTGAGATCGTAGACAGCATTTTCCATCTCGTAATCGGCCTGCGCAATGCGTGTGGACGAAAACGTGTTGGTTTCCAGAATATCAGCACCCGCCATGGCGTAGCGGTAATGGATGTCTTCGATGGCGTCCGGCTGGGTGAGGATCAGAAGATCGTTATTGCCCTGCTGGTGGCAGGCGCAGCCGATGAAGCGATCACCGCGAAAATGATCTTCGTCAAAACCGAGCCCCTGGATTTGCGTACCCATGGCGCCGTCGAGAATGAGGATGCGTTCGCTTGCAGCTTTGCGCAGCGCCTGGAAGATTTCCGCGCCGTCGCGCTTTGCCCCTACAGGGCCGAAAAGATCGTCTAACACCGGCACACTCCCCATTTCCGCTTCGCAAAACCACAAATCGTCAAGTCACATAAAGATATGTTTATGTCAATATATCTTCAAGGCAAAGGAATGTCTTTGCGCCCATGGGGCACGTTACGAAATATCGCTGCCAGATGACAGGCCTCTATGGCAAGGATATAAGCCGAAGCAGCAAATCGCATGGAGGAAGACATGGCCGAGGACGACCACAACAGCCGCAACTGGAATACACTGCCCTGGCACCGCCAGTGGCTGGTAAAACAGGCCGAGGGGCTTTTCGACTTCTTCCAGTACCGGGCCCTCAATCCTGCCGGCGGCTTTTTTGATCTGGACGCCAAGGGCGCGCCGCTGCAGCCGAACGACCCGGTGCGCGGCATCCACGCCTCCGCCCGCATGGTCCACTGCTTCTCCATCGGCTACCTGCTTGGCCGTCCGGGCTGCGGCGATATCGTCGACCACGGCATGACCTATCTCTGGAACAGACATCGCGACAGCGACCATGGCGGTTATTTCTGGCAGGTGAACGATGCCGGCCCAGTGGACGCCACCAAGCAGGGTTATGGCCACGCCTTCGTGCTTCTGGCCGCCTCTTCCGCCAAAACCGTCGGCCACCCGCTCGCCGACCGGATGCTGGCCGATATCACCGATGTGCTGGAAACCCGTTTCTGGGAGGAGAAGCACGGCGCTATCGCCGAGGAATTCAACCGCGACTGGTCGCCCATCGACAATTACCGTGGCCAGAACTCCAACATGCATCTGACCGAAGCGTTGATGGCGGCCTATGAGGTGACCGGCGACAATAATTACCTCGACAAGGCCGAACGCATCGCCGATCTCGTCATCCGCCGCCGCGCCGGCGAACTGGATTTCCGCGTGCCGGAGCATTTCGACGAAAACTGGACCCTCGACAAGGATTATCGCGGCAACGAAATGTTCCGCCCCTCCGGCTCCACACCCGGCCATTGGCTGGAATGGGCCCGCCTTATTCTCCAGCTCTGGGTGCTGGGCGAACGCCGGCACGACTGGATGCCTGTCGCCGCCAAATCCCTGTTCGTGCAATCCATGGCGCTTGGCTGGGACCGGGACAAGGGCGGCTTCTTTTATACGCTCGACTGGAATGATACTCCCGACAAGCGGGCGAAACTCTGGTGGCCCATGTGCGAGGCGGCGGGTGCGGCCCACTTCCTCAACGAAAACCTGCCGGCCGACCCCTTCTACGAGGATAGTTACCGCCGCATCTGGAGCACGATTGCCAACAGCTTCATCGATCATGAAAACGGTGGCTGGCATGAGGAGCTGACGGAGAATCTGGTGCCCGCTCACACGCTATTCCCCGGCAAGGGCGATATCTACCACGCGCTCCAGGCCTGCCTCATCCCGCTCTTTCCGGCAGCGGGAAGCCTGACAAAGGTCATCCGCGACAGCGGTGGAGACTTCTAAGGCGCGCTGCAAAACCGTTGGTTATGCCGGCCCAGGGCCGGCATAACGCCACGAGGCGTGAGGCTGCGCATCAGAACCCGATCGTTTCCTCGAAATCATCCCAGGACTGATACATTTCATAGCGCCCGATGCCGGGTATAGGCACGTGTCCGTAATAGGGCGAGAGTTGGAATTCGGCGGCGGCCTCGCTCTTGCCGGCCACGGCAGACACATAGATCGCGGAGGCAAGACCTGTTCGGTTCGCCCCATGTTCGCAATGGATCAGGACAGGCTTTTCGGCATTTCGCAGCACGGCTGCAAGCGTTTCCGAATCGTCGACCGAAAGCTTTTCGCTCGAACTCATTGGATAATCGATAAGGCGGATGCCGTTGTTTTTCGCCGCGCGGCTCTCAGCCTCATACCATCCCTCGCGCTTTTCATCGCGAAGATTGATGATGGTCTTGATCCCGTAAGCTTTGGCATAGGCCGCGATGTCCTTGCCGCTCGGCTGAGCCGAACGGTACAGTTCCCCCGGTATGACCTCATGAAAATTTCCGGTCAGCTGACCGATGCCCATATGCGCGCCGGCCAGAACCGGAAGCCCAACGACGCAGACAGCGGTGATTTTCAGGAATCTCAGAACAAGGCGCAAAACATTAACCCACGAAGCCGATCGAATGCAGGGGAAGTGGCATTGCAAATGGACGAAAACAAGTCAGCAGGTGCTGACGACACCGCCGCCCGCCGCAGTTAGGGCACCGAACTGCCACTTGAAGCCGCTGGGATATAAGGCCTTTACGACACCCACTGACCGGCTCGAGATTTTTCAAAATGCCGTGATGGCTGCAGGCCCTGACGTCTTCAGCCAAATTCCGCTGAGATAACGGTGACGCGCCATTCCAGCCGTTGCGGCTCTACCCGCTCATTGTTGCGCAGCCGGAAAGAGCGGCAGGCGGAAAAAGTCTGGCCCGCCTCTATTCGCCTTTCACTTACCTGATAGGGATCAAAGGCAACCGAGGCGCGGAAGGCAGGTTCGAACCCTTCGAGCGTATAGGTCAGCCGCTGCACCGCGACCGCATTGTCGTTACGAAAGCTGACGCGGATCGGCAGTGCCGGGTCCGGGCAAGCCGCGTCGAAGCTGGCGGTGGCAATGATATGTTCCAGGCGCTGGCTACCGCGCTGCCAATCATAAATCACGAATGCCGCCGTTGTGGTCCAGATCAGCAGAAGGCCGATGACGACGGATTTCAGATGCCGTGGAAATGCAATGAGAGAAATGAGAAGGATGGCACTGAGAACGGCTCCGACAATCACGTCGCCCCTCCTCCACTAAAATCAATCTCCATTCAATCTCATCCTCCCATGCCTTATCACCCTCGGCCTGTCTTTAGGGGCCAATGCCGTCCGACCGACCGTATGCGCCATGACGTCGAAGCAAGGGCTGCGGCAGACAGCCACAACTTTATGGTCGCCTTCCCCCCTGTCAAGACAACCAAGCGTGACACCTTGCATCTCAACCCTGGCACCTTCGATGGAACAACACGCGGAACCAAATGCAGCCAAAGGCGTTCGCAGCAACAGTAGAATGATGCGGGGCGATAAAAAGCCGCGATCCGGGGTCGTTGGCCAAGCAATGCCAAGAGGACGCACAGCCTCTTGGAACCGCGAAATCCAGCCCCATATTTAAAGTAGCTAATTTATGCTATGGATGTCAGTCAGCTCAGGGAGAAAACGATGAAAACGCTGATCGTAACGTCACTCCTGGCCCTGTCGGCCAGCACGGCGATGGCCGCGGATGCAGTGTATGAAAACCCGGCACCGCCAGTCGCACAGGAAACGCTGCCCGTCTTTACCTGGTCTGGACCTTACCTCGGTATTCAGGGCGGTGCAGGCTGGGCGAACGGCGATTTTTCAGCCGGCGGACCCGTCGTATCGGATAGTTTCGATGGTGGCGTTCTCGGTGCCTTCGCAGGCTATAACTACCAGTTCGATAACAACTTCGTCCTCGGTATCGAAGGTGATGTCGATTACAACTGGAACGACAACGACTATGCGGGTGTCAACGTCGGCACCGACTGGCAGGGATCCGTTCGCGGACGCGTTGGATATGCTTTCGACCGCGCATTGATCTATGGTACTGCCGGCTGGACCGCGACCCGCGGCTTCATCGAAACGCCCGGCGGTAAGGACACCACGACCTTCAACGGTTATACCGTTGGCGCAGGCCTGGACTATGCGTTTACCGACAACGTGTTCGGCCGCCTGGAATATCGTTACAACGATTATGGCGACAAGGACATCTTCGGCATCAATACCGATTTCGATCAGCACACGGTCAAAGTGGGTCTCGGTGTGAAATTCTGATCACCGACCAAATTTACCAGGAAAAGCCCGGCCAAGCCGGGCTTTTTGCGTATCGGGGCTAAATTCCTCCCCACCCGTTCGGCTTGCTCGCCCACGCAACATGAACATTCGGCAATCCGCCATTCACAGGCCGTTCACCCATACTGTGCCATCATCCGGGCATAATAGGCCTCTATCTCCGCAAGCAGGCTTATGGAGTAGCCCCGATGAAAAAGATCATTCTTTCTACCATTGCCGCGCTTATCGCGACTGGCAGTGTTTTTGCGTCCTACGGCACCGCTGCCGCGCAGGATTATCCCTATCGTCCGCGCTACGACCGTGGTTATGACCGCGGCGGCCCGCCCCCACCGCCCTACCGCGAACATCGCCGCCACAATGACGGCGCCGCCATTGCCGGCGGCCTCGCTGCAGGCGTCATCGGCGGCCTGATCGGCGGCGCAATCGCCAACGGCAACGGCGGCCCCCGCTACTATGAACCGCCACCGCCGCCCCCGCCGCGCTGCTGGTTCGAAGACCGGCGTGTGCCCAATTCCTATGATGGCGGCTGGCACACGGAAAGCATGCGGGTCTGCGACTGATCCCAAACACCTGTCAGTCTGGCTTGCCCTCGGCGCAAGCCAGACGAACTCCAGGCGAGACACGACGCGTCGCAAAGCCGCAATCGTCAGACCATTCTTCATAAGCGATTGTGTTCAAAGGGAAATGGTGGGCCCGGAGGGACTCGAACCCCCAACCAAGCGGTTATGAGCCGCCGGCTCTAACCATTGAGCTACAGGCCCTCTCCGGAAAAACTCGTCCGAAACCACCGGTCCGCAATGGTTCGAATCCGGTGGGTCACGCTCTAACGCAATTTTTTGAGCCCGACAAGCCAATCATGCCTGCCAAGAGCGATCCCGCCGCATTCGCTACACAATCTGAGGCAATACCCGTCGCAGGGACTCAATCATAGAGGAAACACCATGAAGACCAAAACGGCCCGCCTTTTCGCGCTCACCGCAATGACAGCAGCAGCCATCATGCCGCTTGCCGCCCAGGTATCTGCGCAGGAGGCCAACCCGCGCGAAGCCACGATCAGTGTTTCCGGCGAAGGTCAGGCGGCCATTGCTCCCGATATGGCGATCCTGTCATTCAGCGTCGTCAAGCAGGCAGAGACCGCCGCTGCGGCACTCACCGAGAACTCCAAGGCGCTGGCGGACGTTCTGAAAGCGCTCAAGGACGCCGCCATTGAAGACCGCGACCTGCAGACCAGCAACTTCTCGGTGCAGCCGCTCTACAAACATTATGAACCGAAGGACGGCGTTTACGTCGCGCCTGAAATCACAGGCTATCAGGTGTCCAATGGGCTCACGGTTCGCGTGCGGGACCTGAAGAAACTCGGGACGATCCTTGACACCTCAGTCAAACTTGGCATCAACCAGGGCGGCGACATTACCTTCACCAACGACAAGCCGGACGCAACGGTGACGGAAGCCCGCAAACTGGCGGTTGCCGATGCCATGGCGAAGGCGAAAACCCTGACGGAAGCCGCAGGCGTCAAACTCGGCCGTGTCATCCAGATCAGCGAAAACATGCAGCGCCCGATGCCGGTGCCCGCAGGCGCGATGCGCGCTTCGATGATGAAGGAAGCCGATAGCGTTCCCGTTGCTTCCGGCGAGAACAACTACAGCGTCGTCGTGAACGTGACCTTCGCTCTCGATCAGTAAGTGCACGAGCGGGCGGCACGCTATCGTGTCGCCCGTCGTTGCCTCCGCGTCGGCGCAACGTCTTCCTGAAAATGAATTGCCCCCCGCCTGTCCTTCAGGACAAGCGGGGGGCATTTTTAATCTTTCTGCTCGACGGGGATATCAGCAGGTCGATAAAACTGAGGGCTGTTAGCGGCGAATGACGGGGCAGCCGCGCTCGTTCGCAAAGACGACGCGGTCACGACCATGACGGTCGAAGCCAGCAACCACGACACGGCGCGGCGACACATCGACAACACGTGCGCGGCGAATGCCCATGCGGCTTGCCTTTTCTTCAGCGAGCCACGGCGCACAGCCGCGGTTCGGGCGACCCGGGCGACCCCAGCCCTGACCATGGCCATAACCATCACGAACCTGAACGCGCAGCTGGACATCCGAGGCGGCAGAAGCAGCCGGAGCGGTAAAAGAGATACCGCCAAGGGCGATCAGAGCAGCCAGGCCGGTTTTTGCAAAGGTGCTGAACATGAATTCACTCCATTTGTTTCTACGCCGACAGGAGAACCTCCCCGGCGATTGATGCGACATTAGGATCGCCCATCTGAATATCAGCAGAACCGAATGTTCAGCAGGCGTTCAGGGTGCTTAACGCCGAAAGCCTCAATCCGATCCAGAGATCACGCAGAGATATGCAACACAATCTCCCGCCGATGCGGTTGGTCACGATGTTCGAACAGATAAATCCCCTGCCAGGTGCCGAGCACCAGCCTGCCGTCGCTGATCGGCACACCGATCGAGACAGTGGTCAGGGCCGACTTGATATGGGCGGGCATGTCATCCGGGCCTTCGAGCGTGTGGATGATCCAACGCATGGAGGGGTCATCGGAAGGCGGTACAAGCCGGGAAAAATACGAAAGGAGATCACGCTGAACGTCCGGGTCGGCATTTTCCTGAATGAGCAGCGAGCAGGAAGTGTGCCTGAGGAAAATCGTCAGCAGCCCCTCGTCGAGCCCTGCGTCCCTCACCAGCTCGTTTGCCTGGCGCGTGAACTCGTAAAGACCCTGTCCGCGCGTCGCGATGGTTATTTTCTTCTGCGGCACATTTTTTCTTTCTTATAGTCGGAACAAAATTGGCATTTCCGACGTTCTGCTATGTCAAATTGTACCCGGTATCGCTAGGGGTACATAAGTAACGCGGCTTCGGCGTCCCAATTCGAGAACAAAGAAGACCGGTAATAGTTGCAAATGAGGAAGGGCAGACGGACTAGAATGAATGACTTCGGCTCCCCTTACCTCGAGCAAAAGCCACGCCCTGGCCGCTCACATGCACTGGCCGCGAAAGACTGATAGATGGCGTCCGGTGATTATCGATTAGATCTGACAAACTGCGATCGCGAACCGATCCACATACCAGGCTATATCCAACCGCACGGCTGTCTCATTGCCTGCGATAATGGCATGCGCGTCGTCGTGCGACACTCCGAGAACTGTCGCGACGTGCTTGGAATCGCGGGTGATATAAACGGCAAAACCGCCGAAGAGGTGCTTGGCAAGAAACTCGTCCACGATCTTCGCAACGCCCTCACCGTCACCGGCAGGACAACACGCCCCGCCATGTTGCCAGCCACGGAACTGGAGAATGGCCGCAGTTTCGACATCACGCTGCATCGCTATAAATCCACGACAATCGTTGAGTTTGAACCGTCCAGAGGTGAGACGCAGCCGCTTGGCACCGCGCGCAAGATGGTAGACCGCATTCGCGAGGCCGATAGCGTCGAAAGCCTGATCTCCCGAACGACCCGACTCATCAAGGCAACGCTCGGTTATGACCGGGTGATGATCTATCGTTTTGAAGAGGATGGCGCCGGCAAAGTCGTATCGGAGGCAAAGCAGCCGGAGCTGGAAAGCTTCCTCGGGCAATATTTCCCCGCCGGCGACATACCCCAACAGGCACGCGCGCTTTATCTGAAAAACACACTGCGCATCATTTCCGATGCAAGCGGTGCCCGCGTCGCGGTTCTGCCTGCCATCGATGCCTCCGGTGAGCCGCTCGATCTCTCTTACGCGCATCTGCGCAGCGTCTCTCCCATTCATTGCGAATATCTGCGCAATATGGGCGTTGGCGCTTCCATGTCCATTTCGGTGATCGTCGACGGTGCCCTGTGGGGCCTGATCGCGTGCCACCATTATTCGCCGCGCGTGCTCTCCATGCCGGTCAGGATCGCAGCGGAGATGTTCGGGGAATTTTTCTCCATGCATCTGCAGGTCCTGAAGCAGAAGCGCCGGCTCGATACCATCAACCGCGCCCATGCAGCGCTCGATCGGTTTCTGCGCCTTGCTGCCCATCACGCCAATATCGAAGAACTGCTGATCGACAGTTTCCAGGATTTTGCCGATCTGATGCCATGCGACGGCGTCGGCCTCTGGGTGGGAAACAACTGGCACGGCCATGGGGCTACGCCACCCCAGGACGTCATTCCGAGATTGGTGCGTTTCGCCGCCTCCGCATCCGAAGGCAGGGTGTGGGCCACCCATGCGCTGTCGCATGCCATACCGGAAGCGGAGCTCTATGCTGGCACGGCTGCAGGCATGCTTGCCATTCCCCTCTCACAGGTCAAGGATGACTACCTGCTGTTCTTCCGCAAGGAGATCGTGCAGAACCTGAACTGGGCAGGCAATCCGGAAAAGCAATATGAAAGCGGCCCGATGGGCGACCGTCTCACGCCTCGCAAAAGCTTTGCGATCTGGAAAGAGACGGTGCGTTTGCAGGCGCAGCCTTGGTCGGAGGACGACCGGGAAATCGCCGAGGCAGCCAGAATAGCGCTGGTCGAAGTTGCCTTTCATCACAGCGAACTCATGGCCGGCGAAAGAGAACGCGCGGAAGTTCGCCAGCGCATGCTGAATGAAGAGCTCAATCACCGCGTCAAGAACGTCCTCGCCATCATCAAATCGCTGGTCGGCAATCCCTCCCAGGAAGGAAAGACGCTTCAGGAATATGTGACGGCGCTCAAGGGGCGCATTCAGGCGCTGTCCTTTGCACACGATCAGATCATTCGCGGCGAAGGTGGCGGTGCCCTGCGCGACCTTCTCGAGGCGGAGCTCTCGCCGCATCGGTCTCCCGAAACCACGGTCAATCTGGAAGGCCCCCAGGTCACGCTCGATTCCCGCGCTTTCTCCGTCATGGCGCTGGTCTTGCACGAACTGGCGACGAATGCCGCCAAATATGGCGCGCTGTCGCAAAACGGTGGGCAATTGCATGTGCGCTGGCAGATCACAGAGAACCGCGACTGCGAGATTGAGTGGCGGGAAATCCTGCCAAGAAAACTGCCGACGCCATCCCGCGCCGGTTTCGGCACGGCGCTCATCAGCCGCAGCATTCCCTACGATCTCGGCGGGCGCAGCACCTTGCGTTACCTGCAGGATGGGCTTGAGGCGGAAATTCTCCTGCCTTTCCGTCACGTCTCGTCGGCCACGACAACAGCCGACACGCCAGCGGAGAATGAACCCGCATCGCAGCCCAGGCGCTATAATCGGGAGGAGCCGTTGAAAGTCTTACTTGTCGAAGATCAGATGCTGATCGCCATGGACGTCGAGAACATGCTGGAGGATAACGGCATCAAGACGATCGAAACGGCGACCTCGTCAGCGATGGCGATCGAGAAGCTGAAAACCTATGTTCCTGATGTCGCCATTCTCGACATCAATCTCGGTAGCGACACCTCGATCCCCGTTGCCCGCGAACTTTACCACCGAGGCATCCCGTTCATGTTCGCCACCGGTTACGCCGATGGCAGCATGGTGCCGGATGAATTTGGGACCGTGCCAGTGATCAGGAAGCCCTATGACGAGGATGCGCTGATGGCGGGTATTGCGGTTCTGGTCGGAGATATTGAGCGGGTATAAAAACGGAGTCCTCTCCGAGCTCGCGGCGAGGATTTGCGACCTTTCGAATGTCTTATTCTGTCAAGGGCGTTGGGGAGAAGCCAAGAGACAACACGAAAGCCGCAGGACCAGGCTGCGATGGTCAAAGCTGAGAAAATGCGCCTTCACTGAAACTGCGCAAAGCCTCGCTTCTTCACGTCTTCACGGCTTATTTCCTCGCCGATCTTGAATCGAAACTCCGTCACCGCATAATTTTCCAAATCGACCTCGCACTGAAACGACACGTCGTGCCAGCCGCTGCCTGTGTTGAACGCACCGCCAGAAGCGTCGAGAGAATTGCCGGAAATCCTGCCGCCCGTATCGGAATATGGAATCATGCCCCTAGCGGCAAAACCAGCGCCCTGAATTTGCGCGAGCGCTTCCGTGCTGCAAAGCTGCACGATGCGGCGGCGTGGCGGCAGATCGCCGAACATCTGCCGTCTCTGCGCCGGTGTTAGCAGAGCCGATGACAGCAGGTTCTTGGCGGCCGGAAGTTTCGCCGGCTTGTCTTCCTTGACCTCGGAAGGTTTTTCCTCTGCCGGTTTTGCCTGCGGCACAGGCGGCTCCTTCGGTGGAGTTTCCTCCTTCACAGGAGAAACCGCAATCTCCCCCTGTTCGGCGGAAGCCTTGAGGTCGCTGTTGGCAGCGGGGGGCGCGGGCTTTTCCTCGGCACTTTTCTCGGGCTGGCTCGCCGGGTCCGATGATGGCTGCGGCTTTTCCGTTTCCTCCGTCTTGCCGGGCTTATCCTCGGGATCGGCCTGAGCCTCTTCCGGCCTCATTGCGATCGACGGTAGCGTCGCTTGCGGTTGCGGTGTCGGCTTCGCCTCCTCCTTTGGCGGTGGGGGTGGCAGCGGTTTTGGTTTTTCTTCTTCGGCAGGCGCAACAGGCGGCGGGGGTTCCTCCTGCTTTTTTTCCTCCGGCGGCGGCACCAGTTCGACGCTGACGCTCTCAGGCTCCTGCGGTTCGGCTATCCGCTCCGGCAATTGAAAAAAGAACAGCGCGACAATCGCAAGATGCAGCAATACCGAGACGGGCACAGCCCATCCTCCGCGTCGCCACCTGCCTGCCGAAACCTGTTGCATCTCATCGAACCAAATCGAGGCTGAGCACGTCCATCAGAACGACGTGCTCACGTTCACACATAAGGCTTGTCGCAGACTTCGCCAGCGCGGGAAATAAAAAACCCGGCCAGAGCCGACTGACCGGGTTCCATTTTTTTACATAGCCAAAAGCTTAGCTGTCGAGGAAGCTGCGGAGCTTTCTCGAGCGGCTCGGATGCTTCAGCTTGCGCAGCGCCTTCGCCTCGATCTGACGGATACGCTCGCGGGTAACCGAGAACTGCTGGCCAACCTCTTCAAGCGTGTGGTCCGTGTTCATGCCAATGCCGAAGCGCATGCGCAGAACGCGTTCTTCACGCGGCGTCAGCGACGCCAGAACGCGGGTCGTCGTCTCGCGCAGGTTCGCCTGAATGGCGGCGTCGATCGGCAGCAGCGCATTCTTGTCTTCGATGAAGTCGCCGAGATGCGAATCCTCTTCGTCACCCACCGGGGTTTCGAGCGAGATCGGCTCCTTGGCGATCTTCAGAACCTTGCGAACCTTTTCCAGCGGCATGGCCAGCTTCTCGGCCAGCTCTTCCGGGGTCGGCTCGCGGCCGATCTCGTGCAGCATCTGGCGCGAGGTACGAACGATCTTGTTGATCGTTTCGATCATGTGCACCGGAATACGGATCGTGCGGGCCTGGTCGGCAATCGAGCGGGTGATTGCCTGCCTGATCCACCACGTCGCATAGGTCGAGAACTTGTAACCACGACGGTATTCAAACTTGTCCACCGCCTTCATCAGGCCGATATTGCCTTCCTGAATGAGATCGAGGAACTGCAGGCCGCGGTTGGTGTACTTCTTCGCAATCGAGATCACGAGACGCAGGTTGGCCTCGACCATCTCCTTCTTGGCGATGCGCGCTTCGCGTTCGCCCTTCTGCACCATCGAAACGATGCGGCGGAATTCGGCGATGGAGATGCCGGTTTCCGTGGAGAGGTTCTGGATTTCCTGGCGGATTTCCCGGATTGTGTTGCTTTCTTCGCGCGCGAATTCTTTCCAGCCACGAGCGGCCAGATTGGCGATCGACTTCATCCAGTTCGGATCGAGTTCCGCACCGTGATACTGCTCGAGGAAGCTGTCGCGCTTGACGCCGTAGGATTCGGCAAGGCGCAGCAGACGGCCTTCGTTCTGCATCAGGCGCTTGGAAATGTCATAGAGCTGCTCGACAAGGCTGTCGATGCGGTTCTGGTTCAGCGACAGCGACTTCACGGCCGTGATCAGCTGATCCTTCAGTTCCTTGTAACGGCGCTCCTGACCGGAAGAGAGCGTGCCCGTGCAGGCAAGACGTGCCTCCACCTGCTGATCCTGAAGCTTGCGCAGCTTCTTGTAGGTATCGGCGATGGTATCGAGCGTTTCCATGACCTGCGGGCGCAGTTCGGCTTCCATCGCAGCAAGCGAAAGGTTGGACTCGTCGTCGTCCTCTTCTTCCTCTTCCGGCGGCAGGCCGTCGCCACCCACGTCCGTCACATCCTCGTCGCCGGTCGGCGCGCGCAGCTTGCGGGTCTTTTCCTTCTCTTCGGCAGCCTTGCGGTCAGCCTCGATTTTTTCCGGGCTCTGGAACTGCGGCGCAGCCTTGGCTTCCGGGCCGGAATAGGTCGTTTCGAGATCGATGATCTCGCGCAGCAGCGTCGTGCCTTCGTTGAGTTCGTCGCGCCAGATGATCAGCGCCTGGAACGTCAGCGGGCTTTCGCACAGGCCCGAAATCATCGTTTCGCGGCCGGCCTCGATGCGCTTGGCGATGGCGATTTCGCCTTCGCGCGACAGAAGCTCCACGGAACCCATTTCGCGCAGATACATGCGCACCGGGTCATCGGTACGGTCGGTCGGTTCTTTCTTCTTGGCGGTCGCAAGTGCGGTGCCGCCGGAGGGCGCAAGTTCGCCACCCTCGGAATCGTCACTTTCGGAATCGCTGTCATCGTCGCTGGCGGCGGCTTCTTCTGCGTCCTCGTCTTCGATGACGTTGATGCCCATTTCCGACAGCATGGCCATGATGTCTTCAATCCGGTCAGGATCAACCTGATCGGACGGAAGAACTTCATTCAATTCGTCCATGGTCACATAGCCGCGCTTCTTGGCGGCCTTGATCATTTTTTTGACTGCGTCATCCGAAAGGTCGAGAAGCGGGCCATCCGTCGCACCGTCGCGTTCGTTTTCTGCTTCTTCGTTTTCTTTGACTTTGGTTGCCATCTATCTCGTCGCTTTCCCTGACGCTAACACCTGTTCCGCCGCATCGCCGTCCGCCCGATGAGCATACAGCGTTTTGCCGCGAATCACTGTCAGACACCTAACGGAGTGATCTTTAATTGCCGATTAACCACGGCAGCCTCAGGCAGAATGCAAAGACGGTGCACCCGGAAATGCTTGCTCATGCAACTTCTATCCGCCAAGGCTCATTCCACCTTACTTTTCCTGAATTGGTGATTCCCGCTATTTCCCGCCCCGTCAAGCCTTTGAAGGCGAGACAGCCGCGGAATTATTAAAAAGAGCCGCATTTTGCGGGTTATCACCAGACTATCCCCTATTTAGGATGCTGGCCGCAAAAGGCAACCCCATTGGCCGTTCAATTCTCGGCGCAGGTCAGCCGTGGCCAAAAGCCGGTCCCTTCACCCGGCCGGACATGACGCCGAAACCGTCGATGATAGCCTCCTGATTTTCCATGCGACCGATCTCCAGTTGCACCTCAGCCAACGCCCGCACCAAAAGCGTGCCACGTTCGTCGTCCGTCGCTTCGGCGATTTCCCGCTCCAGTTCACGCTTCTGCCACAGCAGCGACTTCGTCCGCTTGTGCAACGAAAGTGCCTGCACATATCCCTCGCGCGCATCTTCCATTGCGGCCTGCTCGGTTGCCGTCCACAGACGGGCGTTGCGCACCTGCTGGTCCATCGCTTTCAGAAGCGGCTCAAAACCCTGCTGGGACAGCCGCTCGATGAGCGATGCACGGGAAATTTCCGCTGCGTTTTCGGCTGCATAGGTAAGCACCGATGACCACAGCCGTTGAAGATCGCGGTTCTCGTAGTCGATGGCGGCGATCTCGTCATATTCCTCGAGCAGCAGTTCGGGATGGTTGACAATGGTAATGGCGAGAACGCTTTCCCGCAGGGACGGCTTGGTCTGGTATCCCTTGACGAGGCCGGACTGCGCCAGCCGGTCCGAAATGCTGCTGGCCGGCGCGGCCATCGCCCCGCCCCTTCCCGGCGCATTGCGCTGGAAACCGCGGCCCGCCGGTTGTGCGCCGTTCCGACGGAAATTGCCGGTCTGGGCTCCGCCCTGCTGAAAACGTGGCTGGAAGAAGCCGTTCAGCCTGTCGCGCATGTCCTGCTGATAGAACCGGCGCACCGTTTCATCGCCGATGACGGCAACGATCTGCCGCAGCCGGCTTTCAAGCTGGGCACGCTTTTCCGGCGTATCGAAAGTGACGCCCGACGTCTCGCGGCTCCAGATCATCGCGGCGAGCGGCTTTGCTTCCGACAGCACCCGGTCAAACGGCGCACGCCCTTCCAGCCGCACGAGATCGTCCGGGTCCTTGCCGTCAGGCAGCAGCGCGAAGCTGACGGAGCGATCCGGCTTGATATGCGGCAAGGCGAGGTCGGCCGCACGGTTGGCGGCGCGAATGCCCGCACCATCGCCATCGAAGCAGAGGATTGGCTGCGGCGACATCTTCCAGAGCAGGTCGAGCTGGCTTTCGGTCAGCGCAGTGCCGAGCGGGGCAACGGCATTTTCGACACCGGCCTGGTAAAGCGCGATGACATCCATATACCCTTCGACGGCGATGACCGTACCGCCGGCCGCCTGCGATGCACGGCGCGCCCGCGAAAAATTGTAGAGAACATTGCCCTTGTGAAACAGCTCGGTCTCATTGGAATTGAGATACTTTGCCACCGCATCCGCGGCCATCGCGCGACCGCCAAAGGCGATCACCTTTTCCCGCGATGACAGGATCGGAAACATGATGCGGTCACGAAACCGGTCGTAAGAGACCGGCACGTTTTCATGCACCACCAGCCCGCAGGCTTCCATCTGCTCCTTCGGGACGCCCTTGCTTGCCAGATGTTCCTTCAGTGCGTTGCGACTGTCGGGCGCATAACCCAGCCGAAAGGTCTCGATGGTGCGCCCCGTCAGCCCGCGATCACGCAGATAGGCCCGCGCTCGCGCGCCAAGCGCCGTTTGCAGCTGATCCTGAAAGAACAGCGTCGCCATTTCCATGACGTCCTGGAGCGAGGTACGCTCGCGCTCCCGCTTTTCCGCCTGGGGATCAGGCTGCGGCATGGGGATGCCTGCCATGTCGGCAACCTGCTGCACGGCCTCGGGGAAACTCAAACCCTCGAGCTCCGTCAGAAAGCGGAAATGATCGCCCGATACGCCACAGCCGAAGCAATGATAGCGGCCCTTGCGGTCCTCGCAGTGAAAACTCGGGCTTTTCTCGCCGTGGAACGGGCAGCAGGCCCAATAATCTCCACGCGACGTGTTGGTCTTCTTCTTATCCCATGACACACGTCGACCGATCACATCGGAGATGTGCACGCGGTCGCGTATCTCATCGAGGAAAGAATTGGAAAAGCGCATGGGTTACCTGTTCGAGGCCAGTCTTCCATATAAGCGCGGAATGGCGCCAGTACCAACCCTTGGAACAGGCTAACAGCCACTATACCCGTTATTCACAGGGCGGCACGAAAGATGGCAACGCCTTTGCGCCCGCTTCTGGCAAATTTGTGGCGCTGCAGCATCACTAAAAATTATGTTTTTGTAATTTGAGCGGTGCGTCTGGGCGGTGTACAACCATAATCACAGTCGAAGCAACGATTTCACAGAAATCTGCCGACGCACCGCAGGCACGTCCCCCCCCCCGAAAAAGCCTGCGCTTGTCAGCATTCTGATCCGCCGGAGTGCATTTTCGTCGACAGAAAAAAGGCAGGGCAGCCCACATCTGCCCTGCCTTTACATTTTCCGCCAATGCCGAACTTACTTCAGCAGTTCCTTCACGACGCCCGAGGCTTTCGCAAAGTCGATCTGGCCGGGATAGCGCTCTTTCAGCGTGTTCATGCACTTGCCCATGTCACGCAGGCCGGAAGCACCGGTCTCAGTAATGACTGCCTGGCAGAGTTCGCGCACCTTTTCGGCCGGGATTTCTTCCGGCATGAATTCCTTGATGATGACGATTTCCTCGCGCTCCTGAGCGGCAAGCTCGGGACGGCCGGCGCCCTCGTAGATGGCAGCGGATTCCTCGCGCTGTTTGACCATCTTTGTCAGGATCTGCATGATGTCCTCGTCGCTGACGGGGTCCTTGCCCACGCCGCGATTGGCGATATCGCGATCCTTGATGGCCGTCTGGATGAGACGCACGGTCGATGTGCGTCTGGCGTCACGAGCCTTCAGCGCATCCTTCAAACTATTAGCGAACACGTCGCGCAGCATTTTTCTTCTCCTTGGGAAAGCCCGCTATCAAGCTTCCTGATACGGAAACTTTCCGCCTTATTTTTCGCAACGACATAAACGAGCAAACACGCTCAAGCAAATCAATTGCATAAGCCCTTGAATCTACGGCAGCTTAAATCCGCGTAAATCTTGGCCCTGCGGTTGACCGCTTGGGCTGCTTTCGTTATTTTCCGGCACCTGCACGAGATTTTAACGAAGGGTCGGAACGCGAGCTTTATCGCGCGCCCCTTTATGTCACGAAGCCTGCGACAAAAATGGCCCCTTACCCCCTGCCTTTCAAGAGGCGGGGTGCGAAGCGGCAGAAACGGAACGAGATGACCGAGACAGCGCCCTGGACTACCCGCAAACCGACTGCAATGCTTGTTCTTGCCGATGGCACGGTGATTGAAGGAACGGGCATCGGCGCAACCGGCAAGGTTCAGGCCGAGGTCTGCTTCAACACGGCGCTGACAGGTTACGAGGAAATCCTGACCGACCCCTCCTATCTCGGCCAGATCGTCACCTTCACCTTTCCGCATATCGGAAATGTCGGCACCAATGAGGAAGACATTGAAGACCTGACGCCCGCCGCCCGCCGTGGTGCTGTCGGCGTCATCTTCAAGGCTGACATCACCGACCCCTCGAACTTCCGTGCCGTCAAGCATCTGGATGCCTGGCTGAAGGCCCGCGGCGTCATCGGCCTCTGCGGCATCGACACCCGCGCCCTGACGGCATGGATCCGCGAAAACGGTGCGCCGAACGCCGTTATCGCCCATGATCCGAACGGTGTCTTCGATGTCGAAGCGCTGAAAGCGGAAGCCAAGGCGTGGAGCGGCCTTGTGGGCCTTGATCTCGCCATCGAAGCCACCTCCGGCCAGTCCTCCACCTGGGCCGAAACGCCGTGGGTCTGGAACAAGGGCTATGGCACGCTCGGCGAAGCCGATGCGAAATATCATGTTGTCTGCGTCGATTTCGGCGTCAAGCGCAACATCCTGCGCCTGTTTACCGGTCTCGATTGCAAGGTCACGGTCGTTCCGGCACAGACCTCGGCTGAAGACATCATGGCGCTGAAGCCGGATGGCGTGTTCCTGTCCAACGGCCCCGGAGACCCGGCCGCAACGGGCGAGTATGCCGTTCCCGTCATCCAGAACCTCATCAAGACCGACCTGCCGATCTTCGGCATCTGCCTCGGACACCAGATGCTCGGCCTTGCGGTCGGCGCCAAGACCGAAAAGATGCATCAGGGCCATCACGGCGCGAACCATCCGGTCAAAGACTTCACGACCGGCAAGGTTGAAATCGTCTCGATGAACCACGGCTTTGCGGTCGACACCAAGTCGTTGCCCGAAGGCGTCGAAGAGACCCATATCTCGCTGTTCGACGGCACCAATTGCGGGCTGCGCATCACCGGCAAGCCGGTCTTCTCCGTCCAGCATCACCCGGAAGCATCGCCGGGTCCGCAGGACAGCCACTATCTCTTCCGCCGCTTCGTCAACCTGCTGCGTGAAAAGAAGGGTGAGGCAGCGCTCGCCGAACGCTGATACTTTTCCAATCCAGACATTACATGCGGCCCGCTTCTCAGCGGGCCGTTTTCATTTCACGCTTCACCAAGAGCACAAAGCGGATGGTGAGAAGAACCGCGGCTGTCGAAAGACCGATCACGAAGCCGAACCATACGCCGCGTCCGCCAAAGCCGAGCGGAAAGGCCATGGTCCAGGCAAGCGCCAGCCCGATCGGCCAATAGGAAATGAGCGCCAGCATTGCTGGTATGCGCGCATCCTTCAACCCGCGCAGCAAGCCTGCCGTGACCGCCTGAATGCCATCGACGAGCTGGAAGATGCCGGCAATCACCACGAGGCTGCTGGCATAAGCGAGAACTTCCGCGGCTTCCGGCAATTTCGGATCGAGGAACCACTTCGCCAGGAATTCCGGCACCGCCGCAAACAGGATGCCGCCGCAGATGGCGATGCCGCAGGCAATGGCGTAGATCATGATCGAGGCACGGATGAGATTCCTGAAATCCCCCTGCCCCCGCGCTACGCCCACACGAACCGTTGCCGCCTGAGACAGACCGAGCGGAATCATGAAGGCGATGGAGGCGAGCTGCAGGGCAATACCGTGGGCCGCAAGCTGCACCGTGCCGATCTGCCCCATCAGGATCGAGGCAGCCGCAAACAGGGTCACCTCCGCAAGAATGGTGATGCTGATCGGCAGGCCGAGACGGAGCACTTCAAACAGCGCATGCCAGTCCGGCCGCCAGAAGCGCACGAAGAGCTCGTATTTCTTCGTTTCCTCCCGCGTCTGCACATAAGCGACGATGAAGATGAAGCTGAAGGCGTTGACGATGACAGCAACGACGGCCGCGCCATTCATGCCCATGGCGGGTAGGCCGAAATGGCCAAAAACCAGCGCATAAGCCAGTATACCATTCATCACCAGCATAATGATGGTGGCATAAAGAATAATGCCTGCCCGGCCGATGGCGCTGACAAGGCCGCGCAGCACATAAAACAGCAGTCCCGGCAGCAGGCCGAACTTGGCGATGGCAAGATAATGGCCCGTCAGCGACGCCACAGCCGGGTTCTGCCCGAGCGCAACCAGAATCCGCTCGGCATTCATGAAGATCGGCAGCGTCAGAAGCCAGTATGCGATCGCCACCCACATGCCCATGCGCAGCGAGCGGCGCGCAGATGTTGCATCGCCTTGTCCGTAAGCCTGCGCCACCATGGGCACAACGGCGACAGAGAAGCCCGTACCAAAAATAAAGACGACAAAAAAGAACTGCCCGGCCAGCACCATCGCCGCGAGCTTCTCAGCCCCCAGCTGACCGACGATCACCATATCGGTGGTATGGATGCCAAGTTGCGCGAGCTGCGCGCCAATAAGAGGAATTCCGAGAACAAGCGTAGCCTTGAAATGCGAAAACCACGACCCCGATCCGGACGGAACGGTTCCAGCAACAACCGACGAAGACATTGTATTTCACCCGAACATTGGCCGTTGCCCGCGATTTGCGCAACGGCAGCTCGAGATGAATAAAATAATCGCTGCCTCCACGCAACCGGCAGCAGTGGATGGTTAAAAATTAAGCAGCAACGACGCGTTACCGCAAGGTCGGAAAAGACGCACCATCTAAACATAAGTTTAGTCGAATTTTACCATTCATCATTATTCGTGAGAACATCTGAGAGTGCTTTTAAAATCATAAGCTGCATGACGCAGAATATTCCCGCCTTTGAGGCATGTTTTCCCAACCACTGTTCATGATGACCTTATCGGTACATCCGGCTTCAAGGATCTGTAGCTTGCCGAAGAAAACAAATCTCATGACGCGCATTCTTGTTGCCGCGTCATCTCTCGTCGTCGCTGCCTTTGCGGGCTTCTCATATTATATCGACAGTCTGCAGCATCGGGTAACAACCGAAGCCGTGGCGGACAATATTGATTCCTCCGGCAAGCAGGCAGCGCAAAGCATCGCCAACTGGTTGAACGGCCGCATCATGCTGACGGAGACAGTGGCAAAGACCCTTGCCAAGCTTCCGGAAGACGGTGCCAAGCTGGCGTTCCTGGAAAACGACGTGCTGACAGCGCAGTTCATGTCGACCTATTTCGGCAATGCCGAGACCGGCACCTTCACCACCTTCCCCAAGACACCGCTGCCGGAGGGTTACGATCCGCGCAAACGCCCATGGTATCTGGATGCTGTGAAGGCTGGCAAAACTGTTCTCACCGAGCCCTATAATGACGCCTCGACCGGCGGGCTCATCATCACGGCCGCTATTCCGGTCTCCGTCAACGGCAAGCTCGCCGGGGTGACAGGCAGCGATTTCTCGCTCGACTCCCTGGTCAAGATGATCACGTCCGTGGATGCCGGCAAGGACGGATATGCCTTCCTCGTCAGCAAGGACGGCAAGATCCTCATCCACCCCGATGCAAAATTCGTCGACAAGCCGCTGACCGATCTCTTCAAGGTTAATACGCCGGCAATTTCCTCCGCCATTTCGCAGACCGAAATCGACGGCAAGGGCAAGATCACGAGCTTCATTCCGGTTGCGGGCCTGCCTTCGGTCGACTGGTATCTCGGCTTCGTCGTCGATTCGGATGTTGCCTATGGCGCCATCGGACAGTTCCGCATGGCCGCGACCATCGCCACTATTCTCGCGGCAGCTATCATGATCGGCCTTCTCGCCACAGTTCTGTCTCGCTTCATCGTTCGCCCGGTGACGCAGATGACATCTGCCATGGAAGGCCTGGCTGCCGGCAACCTCGCTGTCGCCATTCCCGGCCAGGAACGCACCGACCAGATCGGCTCCATGGCTGCGGCCGTTGCCGTGTTCCGCTCGAACGCCATGGAGCGCCTGCGGCTTGAAGGAGATGCCGAAGAAAACCGCACGCTTTCAGAACAGGAGCGCAATGAGCGGGAACGACTGGCAGCCAAGGACGCGGCCGATATTCAGTTCGCCGTCGATTCGCTGGCGAAGGGCCTTGCTCATCTCTCTAACGGCGATCTCAATTACCGTATCGATACGCCGTTCGTGTCCCGCATCGACCGCCTGCGCGACGATTTCAACAATTCCGTCGCCAAGCTGAACGCTGCGCTCAGCACCGTCGGGCAGAATGCGCTTGCGATCGATGCCGGCGCCGGTGAAATCCGCCAGTCGGCCGACGATCTGGCCCGCCGCACCGAACAGCAGGCGGCTTCAGTTGAGGAAACAGCGGCGGCTCTTGAGGAGATCACGACCACGGTCAAGGATTCCGCGCGCCGCGCCGAAGAAGTCGGCCGTCTGGTTGATCGCGCGCGCAGCAATGCCGAGCAGTCGGGCGTCATCGTGGAAGATGCCGTCCGCGCCATGGAAGGCATCGAGAAATCATCGTCCGAGATCAGCAACATCATCGGCGTCATCGATGAAATCGCGTTCCAGACGAACCTGCTCGCGCTCAACGCCGGTGTCGAAGCCGCCCGCGCCGGTGAAGCCGGCAAAGGATTTGCCGTTGTTGCGCAGGAAGTCCGCGAGCTTGCTCAGCGCTCCGCCAATGCTGCAAAGGAGATCAAGACGCTGATCAATGCCTCCACCTCGCAGGTGCAGTCCGGCGTCGAACTTGTCGGCAATGCCGGCAAGGCGCTGGAAACCATCGTCCGCGAAGTGCAGGAGATCAACCGCCACATCGATGCGATCGTCACCGCATCGCGCGAACAGTCGACCGGCCTTCAGGAAATCAACACCGCCATCAACACCATCGATCAGGGCACGCAGCAGAACGCCGCCATGGTCGAGGAGCAGACGGCAGCAAGCCATGGCCTCGCTTCGGAAGCGGCGGCGCTCAACGAGCTGCTTGCGCAGTTCCAGCTCGCCACGGCCTCGCGGCGGCAGGCGGAATATGGGCGTGCTGCCTAGAGGGAAAACGATATTGGCCCGGTCATTATAGCACCGGATCATGGCCAACCGTCACCCACTCTCGACGTCATCCTCGGGCTTGTCCCGAGGATCCAACCACATCTCGTATAAAAAATAGGTTGCAGATGCTCGGGACAAGCCCGAGCATGACGGAGGAGAGGTTCCAGCCTGCTTCTCACGAATCTCATGGCCGGGACAATCCGGCCATTTTTCTTCGCCACCTCCGGCAATAGACCATTTCCGCCATCGACCCGATCCGCTAGAGCTTGATCGATCATCATCATGGGGAGGAATCTATGCTGGAACTGATGTGGCGCGGCATTGCCATGGGTATTGGCGGCACCGTATTTATGGATATATGGGCAATCGTATTGCACCGGTTCTTTGGCCAGTCCGCGCCCAACTGGGCACCGGTTGGCCGCTGGTTCTGGCATGTGCCGAAGGGCCGGATATTTCACGACAGCATCGCCACGGCGGAACCTTATGAGCACGAACTGGCGCTCGGCTGGATCTCGCACTACGCGGTCGGCATCCTTTACGGCATCGTTCTCGCGCTGGTCGTCCCAACCGCATGGTTTGCCAATCCGTCCTTCATCGAGCCGTGGATCGTCGGCATCGTTACCGTCGGCGCGGGCTGGTTTCTGCTGCAACCGGGGCTGGGTATCGGCTGGGCGGCAGCGAAGACGCCGAACCCCACAAAGGTTCGCATCATGAACCTTGTCGCCCACACGGTTTTTGCGCTCGGCATGTATGCCGTCGCACTCCTGATGCGTTGATGAAAAAAGGGGGCTCATCGCCCCCCTTTTTCAGTGCTATTCTCAGATATTAGCCGAGAACGTATCGCAGTCCTCGACACGACCGCTCTGGAAACCGCGCTTGAACCATTCAACGCGCTGCGCCGAGGTGCCGTGGTTGAAACTGTCCGGCACCACGTAACCCTGCGTCTGCTTCTGCAACGTGTCGTCGCCGATCTGGTGAGCGGCGTTCAGGGCCTCTTCGAGATCGCCGGTTTCAAGAATGCCTTTTTGCTCGGTGAACTTGCCCCAGATGCCGGCGTAGCAATCTGCCTGAAGCTCCACGCGCACCGACATCTTGTTCGCATCCGTCTCGCTCATCGACTGGCGGCGGCGGTTGAACTCCGGCAGGACGCCCGTCAGGTTCTGGACATGGTGGCCAACCTCATGGGCGATGACGTAGGCCTGCGCAAAATCGCCTGAGGCGCCGAAACGCTTGTCCAGTTCATTAAAGAAGCTGGTGTCGAGATAGACCTTGCGGTCGTTCGGGCAATAGAACGGGCCGCTCGCCGCCGACGCAGAGCCGCAAGCCGAAGCGACCCGGCCTGAAAAGAGCACGAGCGTGGGTTTCTGGTAGGTCTCGCCAGCAGACTGGAAGATGCCGCTCCAGGTGTCTTCCGTCTCAGCGAGCACCGTGCGTACGAAAGCTGTCGTCTCATCTGACGATTGGCCCTGCGGACGGGTGCCGGACTGCTGCGTGGTACCACCACCATCCATGGAAAGATCACCGCCGGTCAGCAGTGTCAGCGGGTTGATGCCGAGAACCCAGCTGATCAGAAGGATGACCAGAAGGCCGCCGATGCCGATGCCGCCGCCACGACGGCCGATGGGTATACGCATGCCGCCACGCGAAAACGGATCCCCACCGGGACCCGCGGACATTCCACGACGATCCTCGATATTGTCCGACTGGCGGCGCCCTCTCCATTCCATGATAGTCTCCCCGAAAATTGCCTCAAAAGACACCGTATAACAGCAGTCTAATCAAGTTTGTTCCGGAAGAACATGGTCGATGCGGAAGCGGATTGGTTAAAGGCCCGGCCGTCGTTTTCTTTGGCTGGGCAACACCAGGAACACGAGAAGTGTCATCGTCAGTCGCCCTTACACCTCGGCGGTACAGGCCCGTTTTGCCGCGCTTGCCCCTGCCCGTTAAGAGTTTCTGTCGATTCCGGAATTTATGGGGTTCCGTTCTCAAAAACATTTGCCTATAAGCCGCTTCTAGCCTGAAAACATTTGAATTGCGCTCCCCGGCCGGTGATCTTCCACCCTGGCCGGTGTTTTGCGCAACCGAAAAGCGGAACGAGAGAGCCCATGCCGAAGCGCCAAGATATCAAGTCCATCCTCATCATCGGCGCGGGACCGATCGTTATCGGTCAGGCATGTGAATTCGATTACTCCGGCACGCAGGCCTGCAAGGCGCTGAAGGAGGAAGGTTACCGGGTCATCCTGGTCAACTCCAACCCGGCCACCATCATGACCGATCCGGGTCTTGCCGACGCCACTTACGTCGAGCCGATTACCCCTGAGGTCGTGGCCAAGATCATCGCCAAGGAGCGCCCGGACGCGCTGCTACCGACCATGGGCGGCCAGACCGCGCTCAACACCGCGCTTTCTCTCAAGCGCATGGGCGTTCTCGACCGCTACAATGTCGAAATGATCGGCGCGAAGCCCGAAGCCATCGACATGGCCGAAGACCGCGCGCTCTTCCGCGAAGCCATGGCCCGCATCGGCCTTGAAACCCCGCGCTCGATGCTCGCCAACGCCACCGAAATCAAGGATGCCGACCGCAAGAAGCATGAAGCTGCGCGGGCGGAACTGAAGGGCAAGCTCTCCGGCCCGGACCTCGACAAGGCGCTGGACGAGCTGGAAAACCAGTGGAACCTCGGCGAAACCGACCGCAAGCAGCGTTACATGGCTCACGCCATGGCCATTGCCGCCCAGGCCATCGATCATGTCGGCCTGCCCGCCATCATCCGCCCATCCTTCACGCTCGGCGGCACCGGCGGCGGCATCGCCTATAACCGTTCGGAATTCTTCGACATCGTCTCTGGTGGTCTCGACGCCTCGCCGACCACGGAAGTTCTGGTCGAAGAATCGGTTCTCGGCTGGAAGGAATATGAGATGGAAGTCGTCCGCGACAAGGCGGACAATTGCATCATCATCTGCTCCATCGAAAACATCGATCCGATGGGCGTCCATACCGGCGACTCGATCACCGTCGCGCCGGCGCTGACGCTGACGGACAAGGAATACCAGATCATGCGCAACGCCTCGATTGCGGTGCTGCGTGAGATCGGCGTCGAGACGGGCGGCTCCAACGTGCAGTTCGCCGTCAATCCGAAGGACGGCCGCCTCGTCGTCATCGAAATGAACCCGCGCGTGTCGCGCTCTTCTGCGCTGGCTTCCAAGGCAACCGGTTTCCCGATCGCCAAGATCGCCGCCAAGCTCGCTATCGGTTACACGCTGGACGAGCTGGAAAACGACATCACCGGCGGTGCGACCCCGGCATCTTTCGAACCCTCCATCGACTACGTCGTCACCAAGATCCCGCGTTTCGCCTTCGAGAAATTCCCGGGCGCGTCGCCAATCCTCACCACCGCCATGAAGTCGGTCGGTGAAGTCATGGCCATCGGCCGCACCTTCGCGGAATCGCTGCAGAAGGCGCTGCGGGGCCTCGAAACCGGTCTCACCGGTCTCGATGAAATCGAAATTCCCGGCTTCGAAGAAGGCGAAGGCTCCAAGAACGCGATCCGCGCCGCCATCGGCACACCGACGCCGGATCGCCTGCGCATGGTCGTCCAGGCGCTGCGCATGGGCATGAGCGAAGAGGAAGTCCACGAAAACTCGAAGATCGACCCGTGGTTCATCGCCCAGTTCAAGGCCATCGTGGATACGGAAGCCCGCATCCGCGAGCATGGGCTGCCGCAGGATGCCGAAAATCTGCGGATGCTGAAAGCCATGGGCTTCTCCGACGCCCGCCTCGCCAGCCTGACGTCCAAGCGCCCGAAGGAAGTGGCCGAGCTGCGCAACAGCCTGAACGTCCGCCCGGTCTTCAAGCGCATCGACACCTGTGCGGCTGAATTCGCCTCGCCGACTGCTTACATGTATTCGACCTATGAAATTCCCTTCGTCGGCGCCGCCCGCTCTGAAGCGCAGGTCTCCGACCGCCGAAAGGTCGTCATCCTCGGCGGCGGTCCGAACCGTATCGGTCAGGGCATCGAGTTCGATTATTGCTGCTGCCATGCCGCCTTCGCGCTGAAGGACGCCGGCTTCGAAGCGATCATGATCAACTGCAACCCGGAAACGGTGTCTACCGACTACGACACCTCCGACCGCCTTTATTTCGAGCCGCTGACGGCCGAAGACGTGATCGAGATCATGCGCGCCGAACAGGAAAAGGGTGAGCTCGTCGGAGTCATCGTGCAGTTCGGCGGCCAGACCCCGCTGAAGCTCGCAGAGGCGCTTGAAAAGAACGGTATTCCGATCCTCGGCACCGCGCCTGACATGATCGACCTCGCAGAAGACCGCGATCGTTTCCAGAAGCTGCTGATGAAGCTCGATCTCGCCCAGCCGAACAACGGCATCGCCTATTCGGTCGAGCAGGCCCGCCTCGTCGCCTCGGAAATCGGCTTCCCGCTGGTCGTTCGCCCGTCCTACGTTCTGGGTGGCCGCGCCATGCAGATCATCCATTCGGAAGGTCAGCTCCAGACCTACCTGCTCGACACGGTTCCGGGGCTCGTTCCCGAAGACATCAAGCAGCGTTACCCGAACGACAAGACCGGCCAGATCAACACCCTGCTCGGCAAGAACCCACTTCTGTTCGACAGCTACCTGACCAACGCCGTCGAAGTGGACGTCGACGCGCTGTGCGATGGCCAAAACGTCTTCGTATCCGGCATCATGGAACACATCGAAGAGGCCGGCATCCACTCGGGCGACTCGGCCTGCTCGCTGCCTTCGCGTTCGCTGTCTAAGGAAACGCTCGACGAACTGGAACGCCAGACGACCGCTCTTGCCAAGGCGCTCAAGGTCGGCGGCCTGATGAACGTTCAATACGCCATCAAGGACGGGACGATCTACGTTCTCGAAGTCAACCCGCGCGCCTCGCGTACCGTGCCATTTGTCGCAAAAACCATCGGCGCGCCGATCGCCAAGATTGCCGCCCGCGTCATGGCCGGCGAAAAGCTTGGCCCGGCAATTGCCGCTTATGGCGAAAAGCCCGATCCGCGTAACCTCAAGCACATTGCCGTCAAGGAAGCTGTCTTCCCCTTCGCGCGCTTCCCGGGCGTCGACATCCTGCTCGGGCCGGAAATGCGCTCGACCGGTGAAGTCATCGGCCTCGACACGGATTTCGCGCTCGCCTTCGCCAAGAGCCAGCTCGGCGCCGGTGTCGACCTGCCGCGCTCCGGCGCGGTCTTCGTCTCGGTGCGTGACGAGGACAAGGAAGGCGTTCTGCCCGCCATCCGCATTCTCGTGGAAAGCGGCTTCAGAGTGTTGGCGACCGGCGGCACCCAGCGTTTCCTTGCCGAAAAGGGCATCAACGCCGAGAAGATCAACAAGGTGCAGGAAGGCCGTCCGCATATCGAAGACGCCATCCGCAACCGTCAGGTCCAGCTGGTCATCAACACCACTGACAGCAACAAGGCGATTTCGGACAGCAAATCGCTGCGCCGCGCCACGCTGATGCAGAAGGTGCCTTATTACACGACGATGGCCGGCGCAGAAGCCGCAGCCCTCGCCATCCAGGCGCTAAAGGCCGGCAATCTCGAAGTGAAGCCGCTGCAGAGCTACTTCAACTAAGTAGTCAGAGTTCAGCCCTCTATAAAACGCCGCGAGCCACCGGGCTCGCGGCGTTTTCCATTGCGTAATCCAGCGGTCATCCGGCAGCGGTATCAAGACCGCGATCCCCGCGCATCGCCGGCAGTGAGGTCTGCAAGACCGGATAACGCGGTTCCTTTAAATGAACCGACCATGCGTCAGCGGCAATGTTGACGCGCTAGGCCCTTCAAAAGCAATCAGCCTCAACAACCGTCTTGATACGACACCAATTTATGATATCATAAATACATCATTTTTTATGAGGTTTTCATGTCGTCTTCTATTACAGATAAACCGGTTTCCACCCACCACGGCTATGTTGCCGTCAGTCTCATCATTGCGGCGATCGCCATTGCCATCGGCATGCTCGCTTATCAGATCCATATCTGGCAGTCGTTCGGCGCGTTTTCCTTCCTGCCACTGCTGGTCTCGGCCCTGCTGATTGGCGTCGCGGTCTTCATCGGCTTCGGCGTCTTCATGATCCAGCCGAACGAAAGCGCGGTCTTTACCCTCTTCGGCAAATATCAGGGCACCGATCAGTCGGCCGGGCTTCGCTGGATGAATCCCTTCTTCAGCATTCAGCGTATCTCCCGTCGTCTCCAGACCCACCACATTGAATCGATCAAGGTCAATGATGCGGCGGGCAATCCCATCGAGATCGGAGCCGCGCTTGTTTGGCATGTCGGAGATTGCGCAAAGGCGCTTCTGGAAGTCGACGATTTCAAGAATTTCGTCGCCATGCAGGCAGAAACCGCCCTTCGCAAAATCGCCAGCCAGCACCCTTATGACAACTGGTCAGGAGGTGACGAGGGATCTGGCGCTCAGGCTATCGTTTCGCTGCGCGATGGCGGGGAAGATATAACCGTCAACCTCGTTGCTGAACTGCGCAATCGGGTCGCCGCCGCGGGCATCGAGGTCACCGACGCGCGCATCACGCACCTTGCCTACGCACCGGAAATCGCAAGCTCCATGCTGCGACGCCAGCAGGCGGCGGCGGTCATCGCGGCGCGACGCACGATCGTCAAGGGTGCCGTTGAGCTTGTAAAGGAAGCGCTTATGGGCTTGAAAGAGAAGAACATCGAAATCGACCACGAACGTCAGGCCGCCATGGTCTCCAACATGCTTGTCGTCCTCGTCGGCGAAAAGGACGCAACGCCGGTTATCAACGCCGGAACATTGTACGGATAAAAATGATGGCAGGGCGCCCGCCCGGTCCCGAGCGAACAGCATTTCCGCTCCGGATCGAACCTAAAATTCTCGAAGCGGTCAAACGCTCTGCAAGTTCAGACTTGCGGAGCGTCAACGCTCAGATCGAAATCCTGCTGCGCGAAGCGCTCTCCCGGCGGGGCGTGCTGGGCAAGAGCGACGACGGGTCGTAGCCGCCGCGACGAGAACATACTGATGCATGACCATGTCTGCACTGGAGTTCTTCAGGCGGCCAGCGCTTCGCGCACACAGTTTCGGCCTTCGCTCTTGGCCCGATAGAGCGCGCGGTCAGCCATCTCGGCCAGTGCCTGGAGATCGCAATCCGTCTCGCCGCCCGTGGCGACGCCGATGCTGATGGTCACGGCGATCCGCAACCCGCCACAATCCACTTCGTTTAAAGCGACCGCGTTGCGAATGCGCTCTCCGATCATCGTGGCCCGTTCGCTGCCTGCGCTGGGAAGAAAAATGATAAACTCTTCGCCGCCATATCGGGCGAGCACGTCCCCTCCCCTGATACTGCCGCCAATGCGCTTCGCCACTTCCTGCAGCACGCTATCTCCGACCGCATGGCCGAAACGATCGTTGATGGACTTGAAGTGATCGATATCCAGCAGCATCGCCGCGTCTGTCGGTTCAGGCTTTGCCGGCATCGTCTGGAAGAAATAGCGCCTGTTCTTCACGCCCGTGAGCGGATCGGTATTGGCAAGCACCAGGAGTTTTCGTTCGGAGCGTTCCGCAACCAGCATCATCACGAAGAGAGCGATCGCAAAATTCAGCATGATGATGAGGAAAAACGCATTGACGATGTTGATGGAGGCGAGGGAGGGCGAAAGCAGGCCTTTGACCACTGAAAGCGAAATCAGCCCGGAAAGACCGGTGATGACACCAAGAGCAACACGCGAAAGCAGCGGCTCCTTCTGCCAACCGATAAGCAGCACCCATGCTGCACTAAGATAGGCCAGCGCCGCGCATGCGTTGAAGAGCATCGCGCGCAACGCATTGTTCTCCGCCACCTGGAAGGCAATGATGATGCCGATCACGGCGACGAGACAGGTCATCATCAAGGTCTTGCGCGTCACCCTTCGCCCATCGCTCAGTGTCTTCAGGCCGAGCCAGATCAGCATGTAACCCGCGATGCCGAAGATGACGCTGCCGAGCTGCCACACGGCGGGCGGCACGATTTTCCACTCGCCATAGCCGGCAAGCGTGGAGCCCACCGTCATTGCCGCAAAACCCGCCGCCAGCGTAATGGGGCCACGCAGCCCCCTGTTGGTCAGCATCAAATAGATGAAACTCAACAGGCCCACGATATAGGAGCATTTCTGCATCAAAATGACTGTTGCAAGGTCAAGTTCGCCAAGCATAATATGTCCATCTGTAAATATTTTGACGGGACATATAAAATGAATCGCATAAGTTTCAATTAAAACGAAAACTTAACGACACGTAAAAACACGCGCCGCGGGTTCTGTCATGAATAAAGGCAATCCAGAACGTAAATTTATTCGAATTTACTTACATAACGCATATCATTCTTGAATTTCGTCATTTCCATATCTTTTCGCTGTGCATCGGGGATGCGAAGAAGATAGGAAGGGTGCACGGTGATAAAAAGCGTCCTGCCCTCGTCCATCGGCAGCGGACGACCGCGCAACTCCGTGACTTTCTCCTTGCTGCCGGTCAGTGCGTAATGCGCCGTCGCACCCATGGCGACGATGAGCTTCGGCCGCACGAGCGCGATTTCCTGATTGAGCCACCAACGGCACTGCTCAACTTCACCGGCATTCGGCCGCTGGTGAATGCGCCGTTTGCCGCGGGATTCATATTTGAAGTGTTTGACGGCATTGGTGACGTAAAGGCTGTTGCGCTCGATGCCGACCTCGGCAAGCGTGCGATCAAAAAGCTGGCCAGCGGGACCGACAAAGGGTTTGCCTGCAAGATCCTCGTGATCACCGGGTTGCTCGCCAACGATCATGATCTTTGCGTTTTCAGGACCGGCGCCGAATACCGTCTGAGTGGCATTGCAATGCAACGGGCAGCGCGTGCAATGACTTGCCTCCCGCGCCAGCGAGGTGAGCGTGCCATCAGGCATCGGTTGCGGCATCTCACGCGCAGCCGCTGCCGCCTGCAGCCTATGGTGAAACGGCTGTGGCTGGCTTGCCGCCTTGGCAGCCATCTCCAGCACCCGCGCCTCCGCGCCGAGAATAAGGTCGGGAATGAGATCGGCCTCGGGCAGGTTCTTCCAGTATTTTTTCGGCATTTCCGCCGTCATGGCTTTGATTTTGAGACGCGCCGGATTGAATATATTGGCGTAATAGGTCCGCCATAGTTCATCCGTCTCATCGGTGAGATCGGGCTTCTCGGCTGGCTGCCGCGACGTCTGAAGCGCGGTCCCATCCCAACGCGCAGACCCGTGCGGCGTGGCGATCAGCCAGTCCATGTCGGTAAATCGGCGCTGAAAAAACGGCGCTGTCCGCTCCACGATGAAATGGTCCGGCTCAAACCAGGCTATAAACCGCCGCCGCCCACCCTGCCCTTGCGGCAGAGGCAACTCCTTGAAACGAACGAAAGCCGTCATCTTGTGACAGTCGCGGCGCACCGATTTCTCCAGTAGCCGCGCCTCGGCGACATCTGGGTCCGACTTGAACTGCAACAGGGCGCGATCCTGCCTCAGCCGCCACAACAGCCTGTAAAGCAGAGCAAACCGCCCGGGATCGCTGTGGCAGATGACCGCCTGCGCAAGCGCAACAAACGAAGCCGGCACGGAAATCTCGGCAGTGCCCGGCTTGAACGGAGGGAGAGGATCGCCGGCAAAGTCCAGCAACCCGGCCATGTCCCCGCGTAACCGCCAGTCGATCCGCTCGGGTGGGATATCCCCGGCAAGTGCCGCCCGGGCAGCGTCCCGCCACTCGCCAAACTCGCCCCGCCCTTCAAGGATCGGCCCATACATCACAGAAGCGACAATTGTTCAGGCTGCGGCGCAAACATGGCGCGCAGATCCGGCCGCTCGGTCAGCTTGCCCGGCGTCCAGCCCTCCGCAACGATAAAAGCCTTCACCTTCTTGAGAGAAACGCCAAAGCGGGCGACATCCTCCAGCCTTAACCGCCGGAAGCGCCGCGAAGACAGGATGGACGCGACCGTCTTCGTGCCGAAACCAGGGACACGCAGGAGGATTTCACGATCTGCAACGTTGATATCCACGGGAAACCGCTCACGATGTTTCAACGCCCAGGCAAGCTTCGGATCAATATCGAGATCCAGCATGCCGTCTCCGCCGATCGCCGTGATTTCGCCGATATCGAAACCGTAAAAACGATAAAGCCAATCGGCCTGGTAAAGCCTGTGCTCCCGCATCAGCGGCGGCTTGATGAGCGGCAGGTTTTTCGATGAGTCCGGAATGGGGCTGAAGGCCGAATAATAGACGCGTCGCAAGCCGTAGCTGCCATAGAGCCGGGCGCTAGTGGAGAGAATGGTGCTGTCGTCAGCCCCATCGGCACCCACGATCATCTGCGTGCTCTGCCCGGCCGGGGCAAAACGCTTGATCTTTCTCGTCCTGACAGTTGGCTCCCCCGCCTCCTCTATCTTCAACCGGATATCAGCCATCGAGCGGCGGATGTTGGCCGGCTGCTTCTCCGGTGCGAACCGGCCAATACCGCTGTCGGTTGGCAATTCGATATTGATCGAAAGGCGGTCCGCATAAAGCCCAGCCTCCTCGATGAGTTTGGGCGATGCTTCCGGAATGGATTTCAGATGGATGTAACCGCGAAAACCATGCGTCACGCGCAACTCGCGAGCAACGCGAACCATCTCTTCCATCGTATGATCTGACGACCGGATGATGCCCGACGACAGGAAAAGCCCCTCAATGTAGTTGCGCCGGTAGAACTCGAGCGTAAGCCAGACCACTTCTTCCGGCGTGAAGCGCGCCCGCTCCACATTGCTGGACGACCGGTTGATGCAATAGGCACAATCATAAATGCAGAAATTGGTGAGCAAGATCTTCAGGAGCGAAATGCAGCGTCCATCGGGAGCGTAAGCATGGCAAATGCCCGACCCTTCCGTGGAACCCAAACCGCCTGATGCTGCAGAGTTTCGTTTGGTCGTGCCACTCGATGCGCAGGACGCGTCGTACTTCGCCGCGTCGGAGAGAATGGCCAGCCGTTGCCTGATCGACTTCTTCATGGGTATGTTCTCTATATGTTCTATTGAAGATTGTCAATCTTGGGGAACAAGATATTGATAATATTATGGAATAATCACGCCTGAAATTTGCTGGCCTTTCGCGGTCGTCTTCTGATATAGTCGGCTCAGATTTGATTTTGGCATGGTTCCGGAGTTCCTCTCCGGAACCTGTTTCTTTTTGTGTCTGCAAGTATAGCGACCGGAATGCGAAGGATAAAAAAATGGTAGAAAAAGTACCGATGACTCAGGGTGGATTCGTCAAGCTTCAGGAGGAGCTTCGCTGGCGTCAGCAGGAGGAACGCCCCCGTATCATCGAGGCGATTGCGGAAGCGCGCGCTCACGGCGACCTTTCGGAAAATGCCGAGTACCATGCTGCCAAGGAAGCCCAGAGCCACAATGAAGGCCGCATCACCGAACTCGAGGACCTGACGGCGCGCGCCGAAGTCATCGACCTGTCGAAAATGTCGGGCTCGAAGATCAAGTTCGGCGCCACGGTCAAGCTGGTTGACGAAGACAGCGATGAGGAAAAGACCTACCAGATCGTCGGCGATCAGGAGGCCGACGTGAAGGCCGGCCGCATCTCCATCTCTTCCCCCATCGCCCGCGCCCTGATCGGCAAGGAAGTCGGCGACAGCATCGAAGTCAACGCGCCTGGCGGCGCCAAGGGCTACGAAATTCTCGCGGTTCAGTGGGGCTGATCAGCCCCATGCAATGCGCCCATCCGGGCGCATTGTTTTTTAGCGCCACAGATTTCTAAAATCAGCCGCAGAGACGGAAGCCGAGCTTGTCCAACGTCAGTCTGAAAGATGTGCAGGTGCTTGCGCCAAATTTCAAGCGCAGGCTCTCCGGCGTAACCTCCACCATCGTTCAACTGATACCGGTGCAGAACCGGCTGGGGCAGAAGGTCGCCGTCATCGGCCCCGGTCTGCCGCCGCATCTGCCGCATGTTCGCTTTCGCGACCTTTGGCAGCTATGGCGAAATGGCCCGTTTGGCGGCCCGCGCGTATGGCATGCACGCCGTAACCTGGAAATGCTGCCCGGCATCATCATGCGGGATGTGCTGCGCATGAAGGTGAAGCTGCTCTTTACCTCAGCGGCGCAGAGGCGTCATTCCGCCTATACGCGCTTCCTGATTTCGAAGATGGATGCCGTTGTTGCCACCAACGGCCGTTCCGGCTCGTTTCTGGAAGTGCCGCATCGAGTCGTCATGCACGGCGTCGATACCGATCTCTTCCATCCCCCAGCGGGTCCGGACGACACGATGGCAGCAGCGGGCCTGCCCGGACACTATCTCATCGGCTGCTTCGGACGCGTGCGCCATCAGAAGGGCACGGACCTGTTCGTGCGTGCGATGATCGAACTGTTGCCGCATTACCCTGAGTGGACGGCGGTTGTTTCCGGGCGGGTGACGAAGGAACACACGGATTTTGGCGACAAGCTCGTCGCCGATGTCGAAGCGGCCGGCCTGGCGGAGCGTATCGTCTTTCAGGGCGAGGTTGACGACATCAAGCCGTGGTACCGGCGCTTGAGCCTTTACGTGGCGCCATCGCGCAACGAAGGTTTCGGTCTCACGCCGCTCGAAGCCATGGCCTCGCAGACAGCCGTGGTTGCGAGCAATGCCGGCGCCTATGAAGAAATGATTGTTGAGGGCCAGACCGGCGCCGTTGTCGCGGCGGGAGATTACCCAGCACTCCGCGATGCGATAAAGCCCTATCTCGCCGATCCCGATCGCGCAAAGGCTCATGGCAGCGCCGGGCTCGCCCATGTCCGCAGGGCTTTTCCGCTTGAAAAAGAAGCGGCCAGCCTGGGCGACGTCTACGACGCCCTACGGCGTGCGTGACGCGGCCAGCGCGTCAACTGCGACAGGTTCGGATCAGATTTCCACGAGGCCGACGCGCTTGACCTGACGGATGGTCAGCATCGTGCGCACCGTGTCGACGTTCTCATCCGCGGTCAGGACCTCGATGACGAAATCCTGAAACTCCGTCAGGTTTTTTGCCACGCAATGCAGCAGGAAGTCGCTTTCGCCTGAGACCATCCAGGCCTGCCGCACCAGTGACCAGCCGGCGGTTGCCGCCGCGAAAGCCTTCAGATTGCTGTCCGACTGTCGCTTGAGGCCGATCATGCAGAAGGCGACAAGATCGAAACCGAGCTTCGGGGCATTCAACATGGCGTGATATCCCTCGATCACGCCCGCCTCTTCCAGCTTGCGAACGCGTCTCAGGCACGGGGGAGCGGAGATGCCGACCCGCTCGGCGAGTTCCACATTGGTCATGCGCCCGTCGCGCTGCAATTCGCGCAGGATTTTCAGATCGATGGCATCGAGTTCGACGCTGGTCACGAAAGAGTACCTCGTTAAGGTGGAGAACTTCCTTGTACTATCCGGCGCGGGATTCGCAACATTATGACGCTGTCCGGTCACAAAATTGCGCAGACATCCACAACTGCCTTGTTGGTAACGCAAGGCTGCCCTTGAATAAAGACACTAGACAACCTTAAATACCGGGCAACGAAGGGGTTGCGGCCCGTCCGCCGTCCTGCGGCTGGAGTGCATGGCGCAAAGGCCCGTTATTGAGAAGGAAGGTTTCCATGACTGCCCGCCACACGAAGGTATTGATCATTGGCTCCGGTCCCGCCGGATACACGGCAGCGATCTACGCCGCCCGCGCCATGCTGAAACCCGTGCTGATTGCCGGCATGGAACAGGGCGGTCAGTTGATGATCACCACCGATGTCGAGAACTATCCGGGCTTTGCCGATCCCATCCAGGGTCCCTGGCTGATGGACCAGATGCTGAAGCAGGCAACCCATGTGGGCGCGGAAATCGTCAGCGACCTCGTGACCGAAGTCGAAACCAACGTGCGGCCGTTCGTGGTCAAAACCGATTCCGGTCAGGTCTGGACCGCCGATACGCTGATCATCGCCACCGGCGCCAAGGCCAAGTGGCTCGGCATTGAGAGCGAGCAGCATTTCCAGGGTTTTGGCGTTTCCGCCTGCGCCACCTGCGATGGCTTCTTCTATCGCAACAAGGATGTGATCGTGGTCGGCGGCGGCAATTCCGCCGTGGAAGAGGCGCTCTATCTCGCCCATATCGCCAAATCCGTGACGGTCGTGCACCGTCGCGACAGCTTCCGTTCGGAAAAAATCCTGCAGGAGCGCTTGTTCGCCAAGGAAAACGTCAACATCCTCTGGAACACGGAAGTCGCTGAAATTACCGGTGCGCCGGCAAAGCCGCCAATGCCACCTTCCGTTTCCGGCGTGAAGCTGCGTGACACCAGGACGGGCGCGATCAACGACATGCCTGTTGATGGCGTCTTCGTCGCCATCGGCCACGCCCCCGCGGTCGAACTCTTCAAGGGCAAGGTGAAGCTGAAGGACAATGGCTATATGTGGACGGCCCCCGATTCCACCGCCACCGACGTGGAAGGCATCTTTGCCGCCGGCGACGTCACCGACGACATCTATCGTCAGGCGATCACTGCCGCCGGGATGGGCTGCATGGCGGCGCTGGAAGCGGAACGTTACCTCACCGCGCATCAACCGCTTGCAGTTGCAGCGGAATAACCGAAAGGCAGGATAGGCATGGCAATGCCATTGGACTGGGATAAACTGCGCATTTTTCATGCCGCAGCCGAAGCAGGGTCGTTCACCCATGCTGCTGACAAGCTGCACTTGTCCCAGTCGGCCATCAGCCGTCAGGTCAGCGCGCTGGAGCAGGACGTCGGCGTCAAGCTGTTCCATCGCCATGCCCGCGGCCTCATCCTCACCGAACAGGGTGAGTTGCTCTACCGCACCGCTCACGACGTGTTGCTGAAACTTGAAACCGTCAAGATGCAGCTCACCGAAACGACGGAGAAGCCGAGCGGCAAGCTGCGCGTCACGACGACCGTCGGCCTCGGCCAGGGGTGGCTGACGGACAAGGTGCAGGAGTTTCTTCAGCTCTATCCGGAAATGTCGATCCAGCTCATCCTCGACAATGAGGAGCTGGACGTGAACATGCGTCACGCCGATTGCGCGATCCGCCTGCGCCAGCCACAGCAGTCGGACCTCATTCAGCGCAAGCTGTTCACCGTACACATGCACGTCTATGCCGCGCCGTCCTATATCAACAGATATGGCGAACCACAGTCGATCGAAGACCTCGATAATCACCGCATCATTTCCTTCGGTGAACCGGCGCCAAACTACCTGCTTGATGTCAACTGGCTGGAAAATGCCGGACGCTCCTCCGACAATACGCGCACGCCGCACCTGCAGATCAACAGCCAGACCTCGATCAAGCGGGCCTGCCTGCTGGGAATCGGTATTGCCTGCCTGCCGGATTATATCGTTGGCCGCGATCCCGGCCTCATCCAGCTTTCGCTCGCGGCCGACATCCCGTCATTCGATACGTATTTCTGCTATCCCGACGAGATGAAAAACGCTGCAAAGCTGAAGGCCTTCCGTGATTTCATCGTTGCCAAGGCCAGGAACTGGAACTTCTGACGGAAAAATAATCGCCGTTAGAGGATAGTCTATAAGATTCATAGCCTTATGACGTCAAAAGTGAGAGGGGTGCGCGAGCGCCCTTCTTTAGCTTTGCACATAAATTATACCAGAAATATCGAGGGCTGCACGGTGCGCATGCCTGACCTGCACAAAAAAGAGTTGCTCCATGCACAAAAAAGCACCATATCGCACTCAGCTGATGCACACGGTGGCTTTTCCTCCCAGTTCCACCGCATCAGCTGTTCCCCTCTGGAGGTTTTTGACCTTCACACTTAAAGGGCCCTGGATCTATCCGGCGGCCCTCTTTTTTTACCCGCAAGAATTTTCTCCAAATCGGCGAGATATCGGATGATGCAACCTTGTTTTGCATTCTCGCTCCCACCATATCTTAGTTGGCTGTCACGCTCGCTCAGGCACGCGACAGCTGTTCCCCTCTGGAGGTTTTGACCTTCAAACTTATCAGGCCGCGGAAATATCCAGCGGCCTTCTTTTTTGGAGGGACATGGTCGGCAATCCTTCTCACAGAGACGTGACTTGTATATCGAAAATTATCGATATATATATCGACCATGTCAGATATTGAAAACGTCCAGATGAACCCGGAGGAAATCCTCAAAGCCCTTTCGCACCCTGCAAGGCTGAAGTTTCTGGAATGGCTGAAGCGGCCGGAGAGCCACTTTTGTCAAGACCACCCTTTCAGCATGGGCGTGTGCGCCAACCAGTTCCAGATCAGCGGCCTGTCGCAGTCCACCGTCTCGTCACATCTCGCGGTGTTGCAGTCAGCTGGCCTCATCCGTTCGAAAAAGGTGGGGCAATGGGTATTTTTTGAACGGAACGAGGAAACCATCGACGCTTTTCGCAATTATCTGCAGACAAATCTCTGAGCCTCCCAAGCTTTGAGCCTCGGGGTGCCGGACCGAAACCACAATGGGGACTCGATCCGGCATCCCATCAGGATAGCGCGCCTGCCGCGCAATTACGCCAACCGACCAGAAAGTGTAGTCGCATGACCAGTCTTTTCGAACCGGCACAGGCCGGCGATATCGCACTCGCCAACCGTATCGTCATGGCACCCCTCACTCGCAACCGTTCCCCGGGTGCCATTCCCAACAATCTCAATGCCACTTATTACGAACAGCGCGCCAGTGCGGGCCTGATCGTCACCGAAGGCACACCGATCTCCCAGCAGGGTCAGGGTTACGCCGACGTTCCCGGCCTTTACAAGCGGGAAGCAATCGAGGGCTGGAAACAGGTCACCCAGGGTGTGCATTCGGCCGGCGGCAAGATCGTCGCCCAAATCTGGCACGTGGGCCGCATCTCCCATACCTCGTTGCAACCCCATGGTGGCCAGCCGGTTGCCCCGTCTGCCATCACCGCCAAATCCAAGACCTATATCATCAATGATGACGGCACCGGCGGCTTTGCCGAAACGTCGGAGCCGCGTGCGCTTACCATCGACGATATCGGCCTCATCCTGGAGGACTATCGCAGCGGTGCACGCGCGGCACTGGAGGCCGGTTTCGACGGCGTCGAAATCCACGCGGCCAATGGCTACCTGATCGAGCAGTTCCTGAAATCCAGCACCAACGAACGCACGGATGAGTATGGCGGCTCGATTGAAAACCGCGCCCGCTTCCTGCTGGAAGTCGTTGATGCGGTTGCAGGTGAGATTGGTGCAGGCCGCACCGGCATTCGCCTCTCTCCCGTCACGCCTGCTAACGATATCTTCGAGGCTGACCCACAGCCGCTGTACAACTACGTCGTGGAACAGCTTGGCAAGCGTAATCTCGCCTTCATCCATGTCGTCGAAGGCGCAACGGGTGGCCCGCGCGATTTCAAGCAGGGGGACAAGCCGTTCGATTATGCCGCCTTCAAGGCCGCTTACCGCAATGCCGGTGGCAAGGGCCTGTGGATCGCCAATAACGGCTACGACCGTGAGAGCGCCATCGAAGCTGTCGAGAGCGGCAAGGTCGATGCCGTTGCCTTCGGCAAGGCCTTCATTGCCAACCCGGATCTAGTGCGCCGCCTCAAGGACAACGCGCCCTTGAATGAACCGAACCAGCCGACCTTCTATGGCGGCGGGGCCGAAGGCTACACCGACTATCCGGCGCTTGCCTGATATACCCACACATGGAAAGGCCGCATCGCACGACTGCGATGCGGCCTTTTTTTTAAAGAGGGCGTCGCGCCTGACGTGCGGCATAATCTGAAAACGCACCGATGATGAAGGCATTGGGCAGGTGCAGCGCCTGCAGCAAACCATTGCCCGTCTCACGGCCGATGCTCATCAGCGCCACCTGCAGGCAATAAAGGCTGAGCAAACCTAATGTGCGCGCAAGGTTCGGCCGCAATTCATCATATCGCAAAGCGAGGACCGCCAGCGACAGGATCGGCAGGGCGACCAGCATGCCAAGGCCCTTGTGAAGCGAAATCAGCGATCCGTCGAAATATATCGACAGCCCTGCCAGCAGTACCTGTGCGAAGATCAGCAATGGCACGCTTGCCGAAATGACGGCAAACAGGCGATACCGAGCCGGAACCCCAGTGACGCCCCCCGCCATC
The DNA here is from genome assembly GCF_017726655.1 of Agrobacterium tumefaciens. Classification (NCBI taxonomy): domain Bacteria; kingdom Pseudomonadati; phylum Pseudomonadota; class Alphaproteobacteria; order Hyphomicrobiales; family Rhizobiaceae; genus Agrobacterium; species Agrobacterium tumefaciens. The sequence goes on along the minus strand of NZ_CP072308.1, from coordinate 2,842,065 downwards.
AGACTTCGCCCTTCGCGTCGACAGGCTGAGCGAGGCTTACGGGCGGTTGGTTCTGCTCCAGGCATCCAAGGCTCGCCAGCGTGGTCGATACCGCGACATCGATGGGCGTTCTGGGCTCGCCCCCCAGAAACGCTGTCAGCTTGCGATTGCTCATCCGGATCGACATCTGCCAGAGATAGCGCATCTCCAGAACTTCGCGGAACAGGGGAACGAAGGGCGCTGCCAATCGAATGCCGGTCCAGGAGAGCCGGCGCTGTTTGACCGGATGTCCCACGACCCGTTCGATGGCGGCAACCAGTTGCAGCCCATCGAAGTCCCAGAAACCTTCCATATGGAAGACGGCGAAAGCTGGCAGGTCAGCGGCGCGATCCAACAGCCGTCCGATTGTCTCCGCCACGTCCGGCAGATAGGCCCATTGATGTCCCGCATGGGGCGCTGCGGGGTTTCGGACGCTGCGGACGGGTCGTCCCGGCTTTACCAGCATCTGCGAGAACCAGTTATTTTTCGCATCCGGCCCAAAGAAATCTCCGGCACGAACGATCAGCACGGGCACGCCACGCATGGAAGCCATTTTCAGCCGTCGTTCCATCTCCGCACGCAACGCGCCCTTGCGCGTAAACGGCTGCTGCGGGCTCTCTTCGGTCAGCAGCGGAAAGGCGTCTGAACCAAAATTATAGACCGTGCCGGGAAAGACTATCCTTGCACCGCAGCTTTCGGCGGCGGCGATCGTGTTGTCCAGCATCGGCACGACCTGCTTCTCCCAATCGCTGTAGCCGGGAGGATTGACCGCGTGCACGATCAGCCGGGCACCTTGCGCCGCCCTCAAAACGTCCTGCCGGTTCATGGCGTCGCCTGTGACGAATTCGATGTCGCCAGCGGCCTCGGCTGCCGGCTTCCGGCGTGTCATCGCCCTCAATCGCCAGCCCCTTTGCAGCAACATGCGTGAAACCTGGCCGCCAACGCCCCCATTCACACCCAGCACCAGCGCCAGGGGCCGTTCGTCCTTCGCCGCACTCCCGTTATTTCCAATAGACATCGCCGTACTCCTTTGTGTGTCTGGAGTATCGGCGCGATCTACGATATACGAAATTGTCGAAATGAGTGGAGCGGCTATACAAAATATTATGACGAAAAACCGTGATATCAGCTGGGATTTCTACCGCACCTTCCTGAGCGTGCTGAGTGACGGTTCGCTCTCTGCCGCCGCCCGCGAACTTGGGATCACCCAGCCAACGGCGGGGCGACACATCGGAGCTCTCGAGGAGGCCGTCGGTTTTCCGCTGTTCATCCGCTCGCCTCATGGCCTGATGCCGACGGAGGCGGCGCTGGCGCTTCGACCATACGCGGAAAATCTGGCGGCAACGACAGCAGCCCTGATGCGCGCGGCCTCCGGGGAGGTCGGCAAGATCGAAGGCACGGTGCGTATCAGCGCGTCAGATATCATCGGCGTCGAAATGCTGCCGCCGATCATCACGGCCATGCAGGAGACCCACCCGAGGCTTGAAATCGAACTCTCCCTTTCCGACACGCTGGAAGACCTGTTAAGGCGCGAAGCCGACATTGCCATTCGCATGACCGAACCGATGCAGGATGCGATCGTCATGCGCTACATCGGCAATTTCCGCCTGGGTTTTCATGCGACGCGCGACTACCTGGCAAAAGCGGGCGTGCCGAAAAGCACCGAAGATCTCAACCATCATCGCATGGTCGGTTTCGACCGCAAAACGCCCTTCATTCGCGCGGCCATTCATCGGATGCGCTCTCTTCAGCCCGATCTTCCCGATATCGAGGAAATCTCCTTCGAAATCCGCGCCGACAGCAATCTGGCGCAACTCGCCATGATCCGCGCGAGCGCCGGGATAGGCGTCTGCCAAATCGGCCTGGCGCGGAAAGACCCGCGGCTGGTCCAGGTTCTCCCGAATATTGACATCCCGCTCCATACCTGGGTCGCGATGCACGAAAACCTCAAGACCTCACCGCGGTGCCGCGCGGTTTTCAGCGCGCTGGTCGACGGTCTCAAAGGTCATCTGAAGGAAACCGATCCGGGAGCGCCGCCCAAGAAGCGCTAGGGCAGCGGCGGCAGCCTAAGTTCCTCAACGCCGCATGAGCGCCAGACCCGTCGAAGGCATATTGAAATAGTCGACGGACCGGCACGACCCGGCCCGGCTCAATCAGGCCGGTGGCGAGGTCTTGTCGACAACCTCTGCTTCCGGCCGGTCGCCGCCCTGGCTATGTTCCTCATGCCATTTGCCGCGCTCGTCCTGATAGCTGATTTCTTCGTCATCGCCGCCCACCTGCTGTTCGGCTGCTACAATGCGCGCAGCGGCGCGGGCGTCGTCATAGGTGGGAAAGGTCTCGGAATAAGCGCCGTTCATACGATAAGCGAAGCCTCCGTCGTGTTCGACGATCTCGTACACCACTTTGGTCATGCATGGTCCTCCTGTCTCAGTCGGCAACATGGCAACCACAACCGCGCTTCAAGCATTGCACCCGATGGGACAGCGCGGCGTGATCTGCATGTCCTGCAACATCACTATCCTACCAAAAGCATTCAAGCGCAAATGCTGCTTGATCTGAGGGACGATAGGCTACAGCCTGCGACGACATGGGGAAGGGAAATTCATGGTGGGATCTATCATCAAGCAGGAGCGGATGCTGCTGCTGGCAATACCGGCGGCAATCATCGCCTATTTAGCCGAGCACACGATATTCGAAGCGGGAAAGACGGCAGCGCTGATTGCCGCCGTCGTCCTCATCGGCCTCATCGTTCTGGTTTCGATGCGGGTTGCCCATCACGCTGAAATTCTTGCTGCAAAGGTCGGCGATCCCTACGGGACGATGATCCTGACGCTGTCGGCGGTCGCCGTCGAGGTGCTGATCCTCGCGATCATCATGAGCGAGTCCAGTTCGCCGACACTGGTGCGAGACACGATCTATTCCGCCGTCATGATCGACATTAACGGCATTCTGGGCCTCGCGGCCCTCCTCGGCGGCCTTCGCCACGGCGAGCAGCCTTACAATGACGATTCCGGCAAGACCTATGGCGTGATGATACTGACCGCCATGGGCATATCGATGATTGTGCCGGAATTCATCCCTGAACAGAGCTGGCACATCTACTCTGTCTTCACGATATTCGCGATGATTGCGCTTTATGCGCTCTTCCTCAAAATGCAGGTCGGTCCGCACAGCTATTTCTTCAGCTACACCTACCCAAAGAAGCCCCGTCCGGCCGGCCAGTCGGGGCAGGCGTCAGGCAGCCATGCGGGAGACGACGACGAAGGCAGCGTGCCGCTTTCCATCGGCCTCATCATCGCCGGCGTGGTGTTGATCGGCGTGCTGGCGGAGTTCATGTCCGCCTTCCTCAGCGAAAGCCTTGAAGGAACCAGCGCACCGCCTGCCCTGATGGCGGTCGTGGTTGCGACGATCTCGGCCTCGCCTGAAATCCTGACTGCGCTCCGCTCCGCCCTTCGCGACCGCATGCAGGCGGTGGTCAACATCGCCATGGGCGCTTCGCTCTCGACGGTCATCCTGACCGTGCCTGTCATGGAGGGTATCGCGCTTTACACCGGCCAGCCCTTCATCATGGCGATGACACCAGTTCAGACAGTTATGGTCTTCATTACGCTCATCGCCGCTGCGATAAATCTGAATGACGGCGAGACGAATGCTATCGAGGGCATGACGCATTTCATTCTCTTCGCCACCTTCATCATGCTGCTGTTTCTGGGGCTCTGACCGAAACGAAAAACGCGGCATGGAAAGGCTTGTGACTTGAAAACAAAAAGCCCGACATCACTGCCGGGCTAATTTCATTCACGATCGTTGGCCAATCAGCGGCAATCAGCGCAGAAGCGCTGGATACGCTTGCAGGCCTCTTCCAGCAACGCCTCCGAGGTAGCGTAGGAAATGCGGAAGTTCGGGCCGAGGCCGAAGGCCGAACCCTGAACGACGGCAACGCCTTCGGCTTCCAGAAGCTCCGAAACGAAATCCGTATCGGTCTCGATGACCTTGCCCGAAGGCGCGGTCTTGCCGATCAGACCGGCGCAGGACGGATACACGTAAAACGCGCCTTCCGGAGCCGGGCAGCTGATGCCCTTGGCCTGGTTGAGCATGGAGACGACCAGGTCGCGGCGGCCTTCGAAGATCTTCTTGTTCGCCGGAATGAAATCCTGCGTGCCGTTCAGAGCTTCAACAGCGGCCCATTGCGCAATCGAGCTTGCGCCCGAAGTCTGCTGGCCCTGGATCATGTCCATGGCCTTGATCAGCGGCAGCGGGCCGGCAGCGTAACCGATACGCCAGCCGGTCATGGCATAGGCCTTCGAGACACCATTCATCGTCAGCGTGCGGTCATAAAGCGAAGGCTCCACTTCCACCGGCGTGACGAATTTAAAGTCGCCATAGGTCAGGTGCTCATACATGTCATCCGTGAGGATCCACACGTGCGGGTGCTTAACGAGCACATCGGTCAGCGCCTTCAACTCGTCGTGCGAATAGGCCGCGCCCGACGGGTTGGACGGCGAGTTGAACACGAACCACTTCGTCTTCGGCGTGATCGCCTTTTCCAGCGCTTCCGGCTTCAGCTTGAAATTGTCTTCCAGCGTCGCGTCGACGAACACGGGCGTACCGCCGCAGATCGAGACCATCTCGGGATAGCTGACCCAGTACGGCGCCGGGATCACGACTTCATCACCCGGGTTCAGCGTCGCCATGAAAGCGTTGAACAGGATCTGCTTGCCGCCGGTACCGACAATCGTCTGCTCCGGCTTGTAGTCGAGGCCGTTTTCACGCTTGAACTTGTCGGCAATCGCCTTGCGCAGTTCCGGAATGCCGGAAACGGGCGTGTATTTCGTTTCACCGCGCTTAATCGCGTCAATGGCCGCTTCCTTGATATTGTCGGGCGTATCGAAATCCGGCTCGCCGGCGCCAAGGCTAATCACATCGCGGCCCTGTGCTTTAAGCTCGCGGGCTTTCTGGCTAACGGCGATGGTGGCGGATGGCTTTACGCGGGAGAGAATGTCGGCAAGGAAGGCCATTTTTAATCGGTCCTATTGGGGTTGACATCGCAGAGCTTGGAAATCTCGTCTGCTGCGGCAATTTCTATGTCGAAAGACGGGACCAGTTTCAAGGCCAAAAGCCGGCCAATCTGGCGTTGGGGGACAATTTAAGCCTTTCTTAACCCGGAAGTAACGCTTGTCGTGATACATTGACGGCAATAGGGGTCGTGTCTCTGTAGCTGGTGGAAAAATGGCGCCCAAAAGCATCTTTTCCAGTCTTGTCCGAGAGGTCGATGGCACATGGTCCACGGCCTATCACATGTTCAACCTCAAATCGGCGCTGCAGCCCATTTTCCGAAGAACGGCAAATGGCGCGCTCGACATCGATTCATTCGAGGGTCTGGTGCGGCCTCATCGCAATGGCGAGCCAGTGACGCCGGGCGAATTTTTCTCGCTGGTCGCGCCCGGCGACATCGAGAACATCGACAGCATCCTGCGCACGGTCCACATCCTCAACACTGGCCGGCTAAACCGCGCCCGCGCCCGCATTTTCGTCAACTTTCACCCTGGCCTGTTCCAGACCCCGGCCAAGATGCGGCAGGAAGTGGAACGCATGCGCCTTGCGGCCCACGAGGCGGGCCTGACGGCCGATCGCATCGTGTGCGAAATTTCAGAGAAAAAGGCCTCCGACACGCAGATGGTCGCCGACTTCGCCTATCACATGCACGATATCGGTTTTCGCGTGGCGCTCGACGATTACGGTGCCGGCGATTCCGATATTGAAAGGGTCAAGCTCATCAAGCCTGACTACGTGAAATTTGAAGCAGGCTGGGTGCGGGATTTCATGCAGAATTCGGCGGGCGCCGCCCTTCTGCGTGTCATCGTCCGTCAGTTCCGGGAAGACGGCATCGAGCCGGTCTTCGAAGGTCTGGAGGCGAGCTGGCAGGTGGGCTTGTGCGAGGACCTCGGCGTCGTCCTGATGCAGGGTTACATTCTGGCACGGCCCGAACTTGCGCCGACGACGTTCGACACGCGTTTCCCTGAACTCGGCAGCACCTATTTCTCACCATCGCGGCCGGAAAAAAGCGGTGCGCCACTGGGATTTTTCAGAGAAGAGCCGCATCCCGCGCGCCAGACCCGAACATTCGGGAAACGGGGGCTTTAAGGGCAAACGCATCAAAAAAGCTACCGCAAACCCCTCTGCCACAATATGGCCGCAATAAATGCCGCGGAACGCCAGAATTCGGTCTCCAAGCCGTCCATTTCGAAGCCTCTTTTATCCTTCAAGAACAGGGGCAAGAGGCGACAGCCATGTTTACCAACGACCGGAGTTCCGTTGAAAGGTTAAGGGCGCAGAGAACCCTGTTTTCCCTCTGGATGGCCGTTGCCGCTTTTCTTGTCATCGTCACCATGGCCGCGGGCATCGCAACCTCGGCCAATGCTGCCACACAGGCCGTGGACACGCTGCACACAGCGGCCATTCCCCAGGTTGCGGCAACGACGAAGGCCGGCCCGCATCTCCTGCTCATCGGTCTCTCCGCCGTCGCCTTCATCGGCCTTGCGATTGGCGGCCTGACGCTCACCCGGCGAAGCCTGAAGGACGAGGCGCGCCGCTTCAGGTAGGGCCACCTGCCTTTGCTTGCGGCATTGGCATGTTGCTGCTAAAGCACCCGGGAACCAGTCGTCCGCATCGCCGGTTCGGCATTTCAAAAAATTCCTGTTTCCACGGCCGTGACTGAAAGATCGCCCGGCCCTGCTGTGCGGTGCAAAGAATGACTCGTCTCCAGGCCAATATGCTGCTTCTGCTCGCCGCCGCGATCTGGGGTGGCGGGTTCGTCGCACAGTCCTCCGCCATGGCGTCGATCGGCCCGTTCTGGTTCGTCGGCCTTCGCTTCGCGATCGCCGCCATTGCCGTGCTGCCCTTTGCACTCATGGAAACGCGGTCGCGGAAATCGCCGCCACGCCGGCGCGAAATCGGCAACTTCATGTTCGTCGGTCTCGCCCTGTTTGCCGGCGCAACCACGCAGCAGGTCGGGCTGCTGACAACAACCGTCACCAATTCCAGTTTCCTGACCGGGCTTTACGTCATCTTCGTGCCCGTCATCGCCGTCATTCTTTACCGTCGGCATCCCCACTGGATCGTCTGGCCATGCGCGCTGATGATGCTCGGCGGCATCTTCCTGCTCTCCGGCGGCGCTTTCGAAACGCTGACGAAAGGCGATTTTCTCAGTATCGTCTGCGCCTTCTTCTGGGCGATCCAGATTACGCTTGCTGGCCGCTTCGTTTCCGAAAGCGGAAGGCCGCTCGCGCTTTCGTGCACACAGTTCGCCGTTTGCTCCCTTCTGAGTTGCATGATCGGCGCTGTGTTCGAACCGCTGAGCTTTGCCGCGATCGAGGCGTCGCTGGCAGAAATCCTCTATGTCGGCCTCGTGTCCTCCGGGCTCGCTTTCGTCCTGCAGGTCATCGGCCAGCGTTACACCACTGCCCCGCAGGCCGCGATCTTCCTGTCTTCGGAGGCGCTTTTCGGCGCGTTGCTGGCCTCGGTCTTCCTGAAAGAAACCATTTCGGGTGCAGGCTACGTCGGATGCCTCATCATTTTCGCCGCCATCCTCATGGTTGAACTGGTGCCCGAATTGACCCGTAAACGCCCCAACCCCCTGACCGAACCGACCTGACGCCGTCAAAACTGATTTTTCTGCTTTTCGCAGGAATCCGCCGCTTTACATCCAAAATTTTGCCCCAAAGGCTGACGGAAACGGCAATTATTTCGGCAGATATACCTTATGCGGAAAAAATGTGCGTTTCCTCGATGCAGTTCTACTGCAGGTTTTTTATCTGACAAAAAGCCCGTGAAAACTTTTGCTTGCCAATTTTAGATAAACGCAGCAATCTGTTGCGGTTCGGGCAATTTGCGAGCATGGGAAGGCCTATAAATTTGCGCACCGGGGACGCTATAAACCTCGGGCGGTGGGACGAAAAACGTTGGATGAGAACGCCATTACTTCCCGCTGCGAAGGTCCATTTTCTCACTAGTCAAGAACTGCCTGCCAACGCCCACGCGGGGCAAAACTGTAATGCTGCCTGTAGCTGAACGCGGGCAGAGCGAAAAGGACCTGATGCATGGCCGAAACTGGCACCGTAAAATTCTTCAATACCGACAAAGGCTTCGGCTTCATCAAGCCAGACAATGGTGGCGCTGATATCTTTGTTCACATCTCTGCCGTACAGGCTTCCGGCCTGTCCGGACTTTCAGAAAATCAGAAAGTGAGCTTCGACACGGAACCGGATCGTCGCGGCAAGGGGCCGAAGGCAGTCAATCTGCAGATTGCTGGCTGACCCTAAAACGGCTTTCTCTTCTAGTTGAAGCCCGGCAGGAATGCCGGGTTTTTTTATGCACAGCCGCGGGCCTGCCGTCACCGGCCGTCAGAGCCCCTTCAGATAGGGATTGTTGAGCCGCTCTTCGCCGAGCCGCCCACCGGGGCCATGGCCGCAGATGAAGCCCACGTCGTCTCCCAGCGGCAGGAGCTTGTCGCGAATGGACGCCATCAACTGCTCGTGGTTTCCGCCCGGCAAATCCGTGCGCCCCACCGACCCCGAAAACAGCACATCACCCACATGAGCGAAGTTCTGGTCTCGGTTGTAATAGACCACGTGACCGGGCGCGTGGCCAGGGCAGTGATAGACTTCGAAAATGTGCCCCCCGAAGGAAACCGTGTCGCCATCCTTCAGCCACGTATCGGGCGTCACATTCTTGAGACCGGTGATGCCGTATTTCTCCGCCTGCACTTCGATCCTCTCCAGCAAGGGCCGATCGTCCTCATGCGGCCCGATCACAGGGAGCGAAAGCTTGCCCCTCAATTCATCGGCACCGCCGGCGTGGTCGAGATGACCGTGCGTCAGCCAGATTTCCTTGAGCGTAATCCCGTTTTCCGCAACGACCTGAAGAATGACATCCACATCCCCGCCGGGGTCGACAACGACACCTTCCTTGGTGTCCTGATCGAACAGGATGGTGCAATTCTGCTCGAATGGCGTTACCGGAATAATGCCCGCCTGCAATTTACCCATATCCTGTTCTCCTGTCTGAAAGCTGATGTGTCCTATAGCCCGCGGGGGAGGAAGGCACAATGCCGACGACCGTTCCCCGCTTTTTCAGGCCGCGCAGGCGCAAAGAAAATCGCTATTTTTTACAGGCACATAATAGGAAGGAGGGCCTGATATCCCTGAAAAATGTGGAACGCCCTGATGGTTGCGACGTTGTAGCACCAGTCTTGAAAGGAGTGAGACACATGGACAAGAAGCTTAAAATGCTGGTCGCTGGTGGCGCCTTTGCCTTGATGGCAGGCTATGCAAATGCCGCCATGGTCGCAACCACCGCATCGGATATTTCGGTCCGTTCCGGCCCGGGCGAGGACTATCCGGAGCTCGGCCTTGCCACCCGTGGCAGCAACGCCGTGCTGGATGGCTGCATGGAGGGTAGCAGCTGGTGCCGCATTGAGGTGAACGGCCTGCGCGGTTGGGCCCATGCCGATTACCTGAACGTGATGTACGAAGGCTCGCCTGTGATCCTCAAGGAGCGCCGCACGGAACTCAGCGTTCCCGTTGTGACCTATGAGAAAACCGCGAGCGTACAGTCCGAGCCGAACCCGGGCGACCCGAATCTCGGCCGCGTGGGCGAAGTCGATCCGCCGCAGTCGGTCATCACCTATATTGATGAGCACCCCGCAGACACCGTCACCTATGATGGCGACATCGCCGTTGGGAGCGTCCTGCCGGCCGATACCCGTCTGGTTGAGGTCCCGGACTATCAGTACCGCTACGTCCGCGTGAACGACGTTCCGGTTCTCGTCGAACCCTCGACCCGCCGGATCGTTTACGTCTACCAGTAAATCCGGTTTATCAGCATTCGTTGATATGAAGAGCGCGGTCTGACCGCGCTCTTTTTCATGTCAGGCATCGGCTTTCCTGATTCCAGTTGCACCCGCACCCGCGCCATATTATCCACCGCAACAGAAAATGATTGGCGGCATTCTCCCGAGTGGACGCATTTTCGGCTATGTTTACAGAATATTGGCGCATTGACGCCTGTCAGCTATGATCAGACAGCCGCAGGATATGAAGGAACCGCAGTGCCACCGCAATCGCTAAAATCCGCCGCCGCAAGGCAGACACCGGCACTCCCGAAGGTTGATGACGGCAAGATCGATTTCGACACGATCGAGTCGCTGTTTTTCGCATATCGCGACTTTGTCTCCGATCCCGATGTCATCCTGTCGAAACTGGATTACGGACGCGCCCACCACCGTGTTGTCTATTTCGTCAGCCGGCAGCCGGGCATGACGGTGGCGGATTTGCTGGACACGCTTGGCATCACCAAGCAGAGCCTCGCCCGCGTGCTCAAACAGCTGATAGACGACGGCTACATCAGGCAGATGGCAGGTCCCGAAGATCGCCGCCAGCGCAGGCTTTACCCCACGCTCACGGGCCGCGAACTGGCGCTGGCGCTCAGCGAGCCACAATCGCGCCGCATCGACCGCGCGCTCGAAGGTCTGGGACCGGACGCGCGGGCCTGCGTGCGGCAGTTCCTTGCACAGATGCGCAGCCCCGCCGCGACGACGGCGAGCGCGGAGGACGAGTGACCATGGCGCAGGCTCCGGCAAAACGTCTACCGGCCGATGACGACGCGGCCCATCTCCTGATCGTTGACGACGACGCGCGTATTCGCGATCTCCTGCAACGCTTCCTTGGCGATAAGGGATATCGCATCTCTGTCGCTGCCGATGCCGCCGAGGCGCGGCGCAAGATGGTCGGCATCCGCTTCGATCTTCTTATCCTCGATGTGATGATGCCCGGCGAGAACGGGTTGTCGCTCACTCGCTCGCTCAACGAAAACAAATCCGTGCCGGTCATTCTGCTGACCGCCCGGTCGGAAGCGGATTCGCGCATAGCCGGCCTTGAAGCGGGGGCTGATGACTATCTCGCCAAGCCGTTTGATCCGCGCGAACTCGTACTGCGTATCAACAATATCCTGCGGCGCAACACCTCGCCCGATACGCCGAAGATCGAACAGATCATGTTCGGCCCCTACAGCTTCTCCATCCCGAAGAAGGAATTGCGACGCGGTCCGGAAACAATCCGGCTGACGGACCGCGAACAGGAGATCATGCTGCTGTTTGCGCTGCGCGCCGGCGACACGATTCCCCGACATGAACTGGTCGAAGCGGAATCGGACGTGGGCGAGAGAACCATCGACGTGCAGATCAACCGTCTTCGTCGCAAGATCGAGGACGACCCTGCCAATCCTGTTTATCTGCAAACGGTGCGCGGCATCGGTTACCGCCTGAGCGTGGACTGACGAGCACCCAAGGAAGGGCGAACGCACGACCATGGCGAGCCTCGATTTTCTCGACACGTTCAAAAAGAGTCCCGTGGCAAAGGCCTGGCGCTCCTTCGGCAGATGGCTGCGCCACTGGCTGCCGACAGGTCTTTACACCCGCTCGCTGCTCATCATCATCCTGCCGATGATCCTGCTTCAGGCCGTTGTCGCGGCCGTTTTCATGGAGCGCCACTGGCAGCTGGTGACGGAACGCCTTTCGGCAGCGGTCACGCGCGATATCTCGGCAATCATCGCCTTGCTACAGACGGACCCGGAGGAGGACGATTATCAGCGCGTCATCCGCATCGCCCGCGAGAAGCTCGATCTCAGTGTCTATATCGAGCCCAAGACAGAGCTGCCCGCACCAAAGCCAGAGCCGTTGTTTTCGATCCTCGACAGGATCCTTGCAGATCAGTTGCAACAGCAGATCGGCCGGCCGTTCTGGATCGACACCTATGGCAACGGCTCGCTTGTCGAAATCCGCGTGCAGTTGGAAAACAAGACACTCCGTGTCTTTACCAGCCGCAGTTCGGCCTATGCCTCCAACACGCATATCTTTCTGGTCTGGATGGTCGGCGCTTCGCTGGTGTTGATCGCTATTTCCATCCTTTTCCTGCGCGGCCAGATCAAGCCCATCGAGGCGCTGGCAAAGGCGGCCGAAAACTTCGGTAAGGGCCAGAAGATGAGCGGCTACTCCCCGCGCGGCGCAGACGAGGTGCGGCGCGCCGGCCTGGCCTTCATCCTCATGCGCGAGCGAATCGAGCGGCAGATGGAGCAGCGCACCGCCATGCTGAACGGCGTCAGCCACGACCTGCGCACCATCCTCACCCGCTTCAAGCTGCAACTGGCGCTCGCCGGCGACAATCCCGACCTCGAAGGGCTGGATAAGGATGTCGAGGACATGCAGTCCATGCTGGAGGCCTATCTGACCTTCGCCCGCACCGATGTCGAAGAGGATGTCGGCACGCTGGAACTTCCGGCACTTCTCGAAAAAATTGGCCATGATTTCGAACTGCACGGCAAGAAGTTCAGCTACGAGCTTTATAATATCGAGAGGATCATCGCCCGTCCGAACGCCCTGTCGCGTCTCGTTGCGAATCTGGCTGAAAATGCGCGGCGTTACGCCAGCAATCTCCACGTCGATATCCGCAAGGCGCCACGTTCCATCATCATGACCTTTGACGACGATGGTCCCGGCATCCCTGAAATCTCACGCGAAGATGTGTTCAAGCCGTTCTTCCGGCTGGACGAGGCGCGCAACCTCAATGCTTCCGGAACGGGCCTTGGCCTTTCCATCGTGCGCGATATCGCCCGCAGCCACGGCGGCGATGTGACGCTGGATGACAGCCCGTTGGGCGGCTTGAGAGTTATCGTCAAAATTCCGGCGTGACGCCTCAACAGCGTATTCGCGTCAGCACATTTTTTCGCCGTTCGGCACCGGGCGCTCAACCGCGGCCAGCACGATATCGCCGTTCGCATCTGCAAAACCAAGCGTGAGAACTTCGGACCGGAAAGGGCCGATCTGGCGCGGCGGAAAATTCACCACGCCCAGCACCTGGCGGCCTACGAGACTTTCCGGCGTATAATGCACCGTGATCTGCGCCGAGGATTTCCTGATGCCGATGTCGGGTCCGAAATCGATCTTTACCTTGATTGCCGGCTTGCGCGCTTCGGGAAAAGGTTCAGCTTCGACAATGGTGCCGACGCGGATATCGACCCTCTCGAAATCAGCATAGGAAATCTGCTCGCTCATGGCCTTTCCCTTCAGCCCGCCAGTTCTTCAGCGCGGGTTTTAGCAGCAGCGACGGCCCTGTCGAACAATGGCTGCATACCATCATCCGCCATCAGCACGGCAAGCGCGGCAGCCGTGGTGCCGCCGGGCGAGGTCACATTCTGGCGCAGGCGCGATGCCTCATCGGCGGATTGATGCAGGAGTTCGCCGGCACCGGCGACGGTTTCACGCGCGAGACGCATGGCAATGTCGGCCGGAAGCCCCGCCTTGCGACCGGCTTCCGCCATGCATTCCACCAAATAGAAGACATAAGCCGGTCCGCTTCCCGAAACCGCAGTCACCGCATCGATATCGCTTTCGGCGTCGACCCATTCGACCGGGCCGCTCACCTTCAGCAGCCCGTCCACGACGCTTTTCAGCTCGCCAGTGACGAGAGCGTTGGCATAAGCGCCGGTGACACCGCGGCCGACCATCGCCGGCGTGTTGGGCATCGCCCGGACCGCGGCAACCTCACCGAAATGCGAAACGAAAGTCGCGATCGTCGTGCCGGCGGCAATGGAAACGAGGACGGTTTCCGGCCCCAGCAGGGGCTTTAGCGATGGCAGCACGGCATCCATCATCTGCGGCTTCACCGCCACGAAAAGAACGCCGGCCTTCACCCCATGGGGAACGGTTTCACTGTGTGACGCGCCGGCCTCCGCAATCGTTGTGCGCATGGCGTCGGAAGGGCGCGGATCAATGACGATGACCTTTGATCCCGGCACACCCTTTTTCAGCCAGCCGGACAGCATGGCGCCGCCCATATTGCCGGCGCCCACCAGAACGAGTGGCCCGGAAGCCTTGTACACCATGTTACGCTTCTCCAACGGTCTCGAACATGACCGCTTCGATTGCACTTTTCGCATCCAGCCCCGACCAGACGACGAACTGGAAAGCCTGATAATATTGCTCGCAGGCTTCCAGCGCGCTCGAAAGCAGAACTTCCACCTGCTGGTTGTTCGGCTCGGCACCACCGGAGAGAAGCAGCGACTGGCGGAAGATCACGACGTCTTCCTGACGCCACAGGTCGAAATGACCCATCAGCACCTGACCGTTGACCTGCGACAGCAGGCAAATGACTTCGTTGACACGGTGGTCCGGCACCTTGATGTCGAAGGCGCAGGCAAGATGTAGCGCTTCGAAATCTTCCATCCATGCAAATGAAACGTGATAATCGGCCCAGTGGCCCGCCACAGTCATGGCGATCTCGTCCTCGCCCGAACGCTCGAACGACCAGTCATTCGAGGCAGCGACAATCTCGATCATATCGACGGGATTGGACTGACGCTCAATTTCAAATTCTATCAGACTCATGCGGCACCTTCTCAGCCGATCGGAATGTCGTGTTTTGAACGCCGGGCACAAAACGCACATACCAACCGGGATAAACATTTGAGACGATTGCCCGACACCACCAGAATTACGCATTCACCCTGTCTGGAGCTTACCGGTCTTTTCGAATCATCATTTAAAATCAGTGTATAATGGCCGAGTCCCGCTGCCACCCCTCGCCCGCCATTTTTACCTTTTGAACAGTGGATATCTTCTTGCCCATCACCTCAGGCGAGAGTCTTAAGCGACTCTGCCGATTGCGTTTTTTGGAAGTGTCCACAGGCACAAAAAATTCGCGTCAAAAGGCAATTTTCGGCAACCGAAGGTCACGTTGCCGGGAGCGGCCTGAAAAACGAAAAGCCCCGGAATCGCCTGCGATCCGGGGCTTCTGAGGAAAAGCGGAAAAAATCAGTCTTTCGCGGCCGAGAGCCTTGCTTCGAGAGCCTCTATGCGGGCGCGCAGCGCGTCATTTTCATCCCGGGCCTGAATGGCCATCTCGCGAACCGCGTCGAATTCCTCGCGGCGCACGACATCCAGACTGTTCAGCCAGCGATCCGCCTGCGCATGAAACGCCGCTTCCGCTTCCTTGCGCACACCCTGCGCGGCACCTGCCGCATCGGTCATCAGCTTGGCGAATTCATCCAGAAAACGATTGGTGCCTGTCGTGCTCATGGCGCTTGTCCTTCGTCGGTTCAGGGGCATCGTCTTGCCCGCTGTTGATAGCATTCAGGTAGGCACTCCACCGCCACCTTGCAAGCAAAATCGAAAATTCCCGGGAGCTTGCGCCGCCTGCGGCAGGTTAAGCCAAAGCTTAAAGAATCACCTTGACCGCCGCGACAGCAATCGCCATTTTCCATGGCGTCAGGGGGCCGGTGAGCATCATCGCCCGGCCCTTTGCGACAACGGATCGATCCGTTGTCCGCCCAGCAACGATGACGGAATATATACGGATTGATAGCCGCTCCCACCTCTCTCGCCATCATGCCATTCCCGAATATCGATCCGATAGCGCTGTCCATCGGGCCTCTGGCGATACACTGGTACGGCATTGCCTATGTCGCGGGCATCATGCTCGGCTGGCTTTACGCGCGGCGCCTCGCCCGCACGGATCGCCTGTGGCCGAACGACGTCTCACCCATCTCGGCCCAGCATCTTGACGATTTCATTCTCTGGGCAGCCGGCGGCATCGTGCTCGGCGGGCGCATCGGTTACATCCTGTTTTACGATCTGGCGGCCGTTGCCGCTAATCCCATCCGGGCCATCGAAATCTGGAACGGCGGCATGTCGTTCCATGGTGGCCTGATCGGCACGACGATCGCCATGATCCTTTTCGCCCGCAGAAGCGGCATCCCGGTCTGGAGCATGTTCGACATCGTCGCCGCCGTCGCGCCGATCGGTCTGCTGTTCGGCCGCATCGCCAATTTTATCAACGGCGAGCTGTGGGGCCGCATTGCCGACGTACCGTGGGCCGTCGTGTTTCCAACGGGCGGGCCCTTTGCGCGCCATCCCAGCCAGCTTTATGAAGCCGGCCTCGAAGGGCTCGTGCTGGTCATTCTTCTGGCCATTGCCATCTATGCCTTCAAGTCGCTGAAAAAGCCGGGCACCGTCACGGGCATCTTCGTCTGCGGCTACGCGCTGTCGCGTATCTTCGTGGAATTCTTCCGCGAACCGGATGCCCAGATCGGTTATCTCGCCGGCAACTGGCTGACGATGGGCATGGTGCTGTCCACGCCGATGTTCCTTTTGGGTCTCTGGGCGATCCTGCGGGCGCGCAGCGCCGCAAAAACTGCCTGATTGGTATGGCCAGCCATGACCACACCGCTCGCGCACCGCGTCAAATCCCTTATCCGGCTTAATGGTCCGCTCAGCGTCACGGATTACTTCTCGCTGTGTCTCGCCGATCCCGAACACGGTTATTACAAAAGCCGCGAACCCTTCGGCCGTTCGGGTGACTTCATAACCGCGCCCGAAGTCAGCCAGCTTTTCGGCGAAATGCTCGGCGTCTTCGTGGTCCACGCATGGCAGCGGCATGGCGCACCGGCGCAAGCACAGCTGGTGGAAATCGGACCCGGCCGTGGCACCATGATGTCGGACATGCTGCGGGTGATCCGCCGCATCGCGCCACCGCTTTATGAGACAATGCAGGTCCGTCTGGTCGAGACGAGCCCGCGCCTTACCGAGGCACAGAAAGAAACGTTGCGGGCACATGCGGATAAGCTGACGTGGCACGATAGTTTCGACGATGTGCCCGCCGGTTTTCTGCTGCTGGTGGCGAACGAACTCTTCGACGCGATCCCAATCCGGCAATTCGTGAAGACCCCACAGGGGTTCCGCGAAAGGGTCGTCAGCCTAGATGCGAATGACGACCTCGTCTTTTCAACCGGCCTTGCAGGCATTGATCCCAGCCTGCTGCCGCCGCAGCCCGACCGGCAGCCCCTTGGCACCATATTCGAGATTTCTCCTGCCCGCGAAGCTGTGATGACCGCCATCTGCCAGCGCCTGTCTGCCCATGGCGGCACCGCGCTCGCCATCGATTACGGCCACCTCGTCGCCGGTTATGGCGATACTCTGCAGGCCATGCGTAACCACGCCTTCGATCCGCCGCTCGCCCATCCCGGCGAGGCGGACCTCACCAGCCACGTCGATTTCGAAAGCCTTGTGAAGACGGCGCAGGCGACTGGCGTGCACGTCAACGGAACATTGAGGCAGGGCGACTTCCTCTATGGCCTTGGCCTCAAGGAAAGGGCCGGCGCGCTCGCCGCCAAGGCGACACCGGACCAGACACTTGCGATTGCCGAAGCCGTGAACCGCCTCGCCGGCGAAGGGGCCGGCAAGATGGGGGAACTTTTCAAGGTCGTTGCCGTTTCAAGTCCCGCGATCCATCTCCTGCCGTTTCGTCCGGTGGATTGACAGCGCAACAGGCTCTGGGCCAACATCGCCGTGACACACGACGCAGGCACACTGCATCACACCGCCGCGCAACGCCGCGGCAACCGGAAACATCTCGCTCAACCCTATCTCACTGGCCAACAGCGATATTCTCCAAGGAATTCCCACCCAATGCCGAACGATACGCTGCCGCTCCCGCTCCAGTCTCCGCTGCTCGCCGCGTCAGGGCAAAATCGCGTCCGCCATGGTTTTTTCACCCGTCAGGGCGGCGTGTCGGAGGGACTTTACCAAGGGCTCAACGTCGGCCTCGGCTCGCACGACGAACCGGAAAGGGTCACCGAAAACCGCCGGCGTGTGACGGAATGGTTCGGCCTTCCCGCCGATCGTCTCGCAACCGTGCATCAGGTCCACTCGCCCGATGTCGTCATCATCGACGCCAATTATGATGGCAGCCGCCCGCAGGCGGACGCGATGGTCACGGCAACACCAGGCTTCGTGCTTGGCGTCCTGAGCGCCGATTGCGGTCCTATCCTGTTTGCGGATGCGCAGGCGGGCGTGGTGGGCGCTGCCCATGCCGGCTGGAAGGGCGCCCTCTTTGGCGTGCTCGAAAACACCATCGAAGCGATGGTAAAGCTCGGCGCCAGCCGGGAGCGCATCGCCGCCTCGCTCGGCCCGTCGATCAGTCAGAACAATTATGAGGTCGGTCCGGAATATGTGGCGCGGTTCGTGGATATCGATCCGGCCTATGCGGATTATTTCGCCGGGACGGAAAAACAGGGACACGCGCTCTTCGATCTCAAGCAATTCACCGTCGACCGTCTGACCAAGGCAGGCGTGAAGGCGGAGAATCTCGGCCATTGCACCTATCCAGACGAAGAGCGGTTCTACTCCTACCGCCGCACCACCCACCGCGCCGAACCCGATTACGGACGGCAGATTTCTGCAATTGCAATTCTGGAGGACTAAGATGGCCCTGCACTTCGAGCTTTCGGAATTCGATGCCCGTCGCGAGCGGTTGCTGGCAAAAATGGCCGAGGAGAAGCTGGATGCCGTTCTCCTGTTTGCGCAGGAAAGCATGTACTGGCTGACCGGCTACGACACGTTCGGTTACTGCTTCTTCCAGACGCTGGTGGTGAAATCGGATGGCTCCATGACGCTGCTGACACGCTCGGCGGATCTGCGTCAGGCCCGCAACACCTCCATCATCGAAAACATCCTTTTATGGGTCGACCGGCCGAACGCCGACCCCACCCTCGATCTCAAGAACCTGCTGAGCGACCTCGACCTTCTGGGTGCCAAGATCGGCGTGGAATACGACACCCACGGCATGACCGGCCGGGTCGCCCGCCTGCTGGACAACCAGCTTGCCAGCTTCGGCCAGATGGTTGATGCATCCTATCTCGTCAGCACCCTCAGGCTCGTCAAAAGTCCCGCCGAAATCGCCTATGCCCGCAAGGCCGGCCAACTGGCCGATGAGGCTCTGGATGCTGCACTGCCGCTCATCAAGCCCGGCGCGGACGAAGCTGCCATTCTTGCGGCGATGCAGGGCGCGGTTCTGGCCGGCGGCGGGGACTATCCCGCCAATGAATTCATCATCGGTTCCGGGGCCGATGCGCTGCTGTGCCGTTACAAGGCCGGACGCCGCAAGCTCGACACGAAGGATCAGCTGACACTGGAATGGGCTGGCGTCAGCGCCCATTATCACGCCGCCATGATGCGTACGGTGGTGATCGGCGAACAGGATTTCCGCCAAAAGGAACTCTACAGCGCCTGCCTGCAAAACCTGACCGCGATTGAGGAGGTGCTGCGCCCCGGGTATACGTTCGGAGACTTCTTTGACGTGCATGCCCGCGTGATGGACGAGCGTGGCTTGACCCGCCACCGGCTAAACTCCTGCGGGTATTCGCTCGGCGCGCGTTTTTCGCCCTCCTGGATGGAGCACCAGATGTTTCACGCCGGCAATCCGCAGGAGATCACGCCCGACATGACACTCTTCGTGCATATGATCGTGATGGATTCCGATTCCGGCACGGCCATGACCCTCGGCCAGACCTATCTGACGACCGAAGGTGCTCCCGAACCCCTCTCGCGCCATAACCTCGATCTTCTCACAGCTTAAATCGCCACCGGGTTTGACAGACCGGGAAAACCGCCCTTACATTGCGCCACCTTGGGGACGAAGGAGCGGAACATGAGAGGGAAAATCGCATGAGCCGGACGGGAGCCACCTCCCTTTTCCCGGCCATCATT
The DNA here is from genome assembly GCF_017726655.1 of Agrobacterium tumefaciens. NCBI lineage: Bacteria > Pseudomonadati > Pseudomonadota > Alphaproteobacteria > Hyphomicrobiales > Rhizobiaceae > Agrobacterium > Agrobacterium tumefaciens. The sequence continues at coordinate 2,822,450 of NZ_CP072308.1, read as the reverse complement.
GTTCCAGCGCTGGTGCTGATCCTGTCCGGCTGCAACACGACCGAGGCGCTGACGCCGCAGGTGGATGTTGGCCACAACGCCTCGCAATCGACGCCGGTGACGCAGGGCGATCTCGACCAGATGGCCGCCGCCGCGGACCGCGCGCCCACCGGCGCGCCTGCTATCGGAAGTTCCGTACCCGCCTATGCGCCGCAGAACTCGTTGCAGGCGCAGGCACAGGCGATCTCAAACGGCAACCAGTACGGCGAGCCGCTCCGCGAGAGCCAGGCCGCTGCCCTGCCCGCTGCCCCTGCTCAATCAGGACAAAACCAGGAAACGGCGTCGCTCGCGCCCGCCTTGCCGACAAACTCTATCCGCTTTCTGCCGATCATCGGCGCACCCGTGCAAGCCGTCACACCGCTGTCGCGCCAGCTCGGGGCTGAAGCGCGGGCCAAAGGGCTGACGATCCGCGCCTCCAATGACAATTCGGCCGAGAACATCCTGAAGGGATACTTCTCCGCCTTCGCCGATGGCGGCAAGGTCAATATCGTTTACGTCTGGGACGTTCTCGACGCCAATGGCGTGCGCCTCCACCGCCTTCAGGGGCAGGAAAGCATTGCGGCGAAAGGCAGCGACCCCTGGGCTGCAGTCACCGACAGGGTCATGCAGGATATCGCCGCCAAGACGCTCAACGACTACACGTCGTGGAAGCAGACACAACGGGGATGAGGTAAAACACGGGAGAAGTCACAGAGATTTCAGGAAAATCATTGCGAAAGCGTGGAGTCCTCTTGCAATCGGAAGCAACAGCGCTATTAAGGCGCGCATGGCAACAAGGCGTATCCGGCAAGGCTTTTCGGCCGGATGTTCCTCCCCTTGAACGACGCTTGGTTACGGTGGATTGAGCCCCGTGGCGCAAGGCGATGGCATGGAAACAGGCGGCCGCAATGAAGGTTTTCGCAGGCAATTCGAACCGGCACCTTGCCGAAGCGATCTGCAAGTATCTTAATGTTCCTCTCGGAAATGCCACTGTAAAGCGGTTTGCTGACCAGGAAATATTCGTAGAAATCAGCGAGAACGTGCGCGGCGAGGACGTCTTTATCGTCCAGTCCACTTCCTTCCCGGCAAACGATCATCTGATGGAGCTTCTCATCATGATCGATGCCATGCGCCGGTCCTCGGCCAAACGAATTACGGCGGTGCTTCCCTATTTCGGTTACGCCCGCCAGGACCGCAAAGCAGGGCCCCGCACCCCGATTTCCGCCAAACTCGTTGCCAATCTCATTACCGAAGCCGGCGCCGACCGCGTCCTGACCCTCGATCTTCATGCCGGCCAGATCCAGGGCTTCTTCGATATCCCCACCGACAATCTCTTTGCAGCGCCCATTCTCGCCCGCGACGTGAAGGACCATTATGACACCAACAATGTCATGGTTGTTTCCCCTGACGTCGGCGGTGTGGTTCGCGCCCGCGCGCTCGCCAAGCGCCTCGACTGTCTTCTCGCCATCGTTGACAAGCGTCGTGACCGTCCCGGCGAATCCGAAGTCATGAACGTCATCGGTGACGTCTCGGGCAAGGATTGCATCCTCATCGACGATATCGTCGATTCCGGCGGCACTCTCTGCAACGCCGCCGAAGCGCTGCTGAAAAAAGGTGCGACCAGCGTTACCGCCTATATCACCCACGGCGTGCTCTCGGGCGGCGCGGTCGCGCGCGTCGCTTCCTCGAAGCTGCGCGAACTCGTCATCACCGACAGCATTCAGCCGACCACAGGCGTGCAATCCGCGCACAATATCCGCGTGGTCAGCACCGCCGGCCTGCTTGGCGAAGCGATCAACCGCACCGCGCAGGAACAGTCGGTTTCCGGCCTGTTCGACTGACGAACGCGGCAGATACGCCCCTTACTTCACTCTGTGTAATCGCCCGGCTTTATTTGCTGGGCGCGGCCTTTTAGTGCACCGTGATTGTATGAAATCTCACTCTCACCTTGCCTGTTGAAGCGGAACTTGCACGTCTTCACGATGGCGCCGCGCCCGCATCCGGTGGCCGTTGCAGGCGAGAGGCTCTGGCCTTTATCTTCGGCCACCAGCGTAAGAGACGCGCAACCACGGCATGGCGGCCATTGCGCCAGAGGCTCATTGCATCGGCAGAGACAGCATCACCGGTGAAAAGGTGACGGTGGCGGCTGATCGCCAGCGCTCGGTAAAGGAACAGTGTCGTCAGCGCCGAAAACAGGATGGACATCACCACGTCGCTGAGGAAATGCCCACCCGCCGCAATGCGCAATCCGGACATGAGGACGATCATGGCGGCGGCAAGGCCTCCCGCCACGAGTCGTCCGCGCCGTTCTAACCGCGGCCAGAGCAGCACGCAGAGCGGCAGAAAGAAACTGGCTATGAGCGCGGTTTCACCGGACGAAAAAGAGCAGTTCGAATAACATTGCGTACTAAACTGAAAGGGCGGCGTGAAAAGCTGATGTCCGCCAAACTCGGTCACGCTGAATGGGCGCGCACGGCCAATCATCGCCTTGAGAACACCGTTGACGAGGAGCCCGGCGCAAAGGATCACCGGCCCACAAAGGAAGGCCCACACCCGCCAGCCGGTTCGCTGCAGGGCGGCGAGCCGCAGATTGCCGACCAGCATCACGAAGGCCAGAAACGCCGCAAGCTCGACACCTTCGCGCAACGTGTCGCGAATCCGGTCTGGTACGGGTTCCAGCCCGGGCCATGGCTGGCCCACCGGCGAAAAGAACAGGGCGGAAAAACGAAGATCAATGGAGGGAAAGGTTGCAAACAGAATGACGAGCGCGAGCGCGACGAGCGTCACCCAGACGGTAATGCGCATGTGGGCGAGATCATTGTCCATTGGCATTCCCCGGAATGCATTGTAGCGGAAGCCGCCAGAGGCCAATCTCCCGGCCTTCGACGAAGCCAGGCCCTGCGGTCCAGCGCGCAACCGGCGCCTCACCGCCAAAACATGCAGGCAGGCTGTCGGCGATTGCCAGATACAGCGGATTCTTCGTCTCGCCGGCTTTGAGAGGATAAAGAAGTGCATAGTGGCTGGAAGGGACGCCCGTCTCGGGCAAGGCGCGTGGCAGCACCTTTTTCTCCTCCCGCAGCTGGTAAAAAAGCTCGGCCAGTATCGAGCGATCGTTTGCGACGATGGCATCCGCCCCCGCCTCGCGCGCCCGCGACAGGCCGGTCGACACCAGCTCGGAGCGACCGAGATACCGCGCCATCGCCAGTTCACCGTTCGGCAGGCGCAATCCTGTTCCGGCGATGGTCATCAGCGGCAACGCAATCGCAACAATGCTACCGAGGACTAGGGTCGAACCGATAAGCCAACGCCGTGACGCCAGAACCGGCACCGCAAGCAGCACGCCGGCCGCATAGGCCCCGACCGCCCAGTTGGCGAGTGCGCGCGACATCAGGCCCTGGGCCGTAATGAGAAGCACAATCGGCATCGAGAGAGCGACCAGCGCGCGGGCTTCCGCCGTCTTGGCGCGGATCGTCGCGACGATCATGCCGACAAAAACGAAGGGGCCGACAACGCCTGCCTGCGAGAAGAAGAACTCCAGAGCCGAGCCGACCTTAAGCTGGAGGCCGTGCCAATTTGCATTGTCGGCCGTGTGGCGTGCGGTCATAAAATCATGTGCAGCGTTCCACCACAGATTAGGTGCGATGACGACAAGACAGACCAGTGCCGCAAGGGCCGCATCACGCAGCCGGATGCGCCAGGCGTCGCAAAGCCAGCCTGCTGCGATGAAGCAGGGAAGGAAATAGATCATCGCATATTTCGACATGAGTCCGAGGCCGAAACAGAGGCCGAGACCGATACTCCAGGCGAGACCCGACCTGCCCTGGCTGCGGGCAAGCGCAAGATTGCGCACCGCCATCATCGACAGCACGATGAACAGCATCATCGGCGTATCGGTCGAGATCAGGAGACTGCCGAGCGTTACGGCCGGCAGCGTCAGATAGATCATGGCAGCCAGCGAGGCCAGCCGGACATCATAGATCATACGGCCCAGCACAAGAATGGCCGCAGCCGCAATACCATGCACGACAGGGGCGGCCAACCGCACCTGGAACGTGCCCTCGCCGCCCCCCAATATCGTTGCGGCACGGATGAGCCAGCCGATCAGGGGCGGCTTTGAATAGGCGCCAAGCGCCATCTCCCGGCCCCAGAGCCAATATTGCGCCTCATCCACGAAAAGATCCGTCCGATTGAAGGCCAGCGCTAAGAGCCGCAGCGCCGTTATGACAACGATCGCCGTAACTGCAAATGTCAGCCAGCTGCGCTGTTCGCTCGCCTGCACATGAGGCAGAGCCACGCCATCATGCATGCTGGCGGCGTTCTGCATGGATCAACCAGAGATTTCTGAAATAGATGAGAAGGCCGGATGCCTGGCCGATGACGAAGACCGGGTCGCGCCGCCAGACGGCATAGGACAACAGCACCAGACCGCCAAGAACGGAAAAATACCAGAAGGCCACGGGCATGACCGAACGATTTGCCCGCTCAGAGGAGATCCACTGAAGCAGGAAGCGGGCGGTGAACAGCATCTGGCCCATGAAGCCCGTGCAAACCCACAGAAACTCCTCCCAGCTGTTCACATGCAGCATGGACCATAAAGCCGGTACATTCACGGCGACGTCTCCGTTATGAAGGTTTCCGCCCAATTCGAGCGCTTTCGCCGACGCAGCAGCCACGCCACGCCGATGAGATCGTAAATACCGACAAGCGCGCGGCCGATATTGGTATAGTGGGAGTTGCCGTGCAGCCGCGGCCGATGCGTGACGTCGACATGGGCGACCTGCCAGCCATCGCGGCTAAAGAGTGCCGGGAAATAGCGGTGGTGATGATCGAAATAGGGCAAGGCGAGATAGGCGTCGCGCCGGAATGCTTTGAGGCCGCAGCCAGTATCGCGCGTGCCATCCTTCAGGATGCGGGCGCGCAGCTGATTTGCAAAGCGCGAGGACAGCCGCTTTGCAAGCGTATCCCGCCTGCCGACGCGTTGGCCGGCGACAAGGCCCAGCCGTTGCGGTGCGGTGGCTGAAAGAAGAGGCCCAAGAAGTGTTGGCAGATTGTCGGGCGGGTTCTGGCCGTCGCCATCGAGCATGCAGACGATCGGCGCTCGCGCTGCCTGAACACCACTGTGGATCGCCGCCGATTGGCCGCCCTGACGGTCATGCCGCACCAGCCGCAACATCGGGTAATCATCTGCGAGCGAAAGCACCGCTCCGACCGTGCCGTCGGAGGAAGCATCGTCCACGACCACAATTTCGAAATCGCCGACGGGCCTGCAGGCGGCAACGATCTCACCGACGAGCGTCTCGACACTCGCTTCTTCGTTGTGCATGGGCACGATCACGGCGAAATCCGGAATGGGTTTCACGCTGGCTCCGTCACATCCATCCGCATGGGCGCTGCAGACATTATTGCTGATAGCGGGGAAAGGAGCGCGGAAAGCTTGCATGAATATGAACAGCCGTTGAACTTCTTCCGATATGCGCCTGTTCCATTGCAGTTTTATAACGAGGCCGGCTCGGTGGCAGCGCGCTATTTCCTCACGCGTAACGGGAAAATAATCGTACAATTCACCACGCTTTTAACGTGACCGTAAGCAATTCTTGCAACGGTACGGGCATGTTCTTTTGGGGGGAGGAAACAGGATGCCGGGTGTGAATCCGACTGCTGTCAAAACTAAATCATTGTCCATCAAGGCAAAATTTGCAGCGCTTGTAACGGGCGCAACGCTCGTTTCCTGCCTGTCCGTGGGGCTGCTGTCCTATGAGATGGGCAAATCAGGACTGATCGACGCCAGCGAAATCAGGCTCGACACGGTTGCAGGAAACCAGTCCAAGCAACTCGACGCCTATACGCTGCGCGTCGAGCAGAGCATTTCCGAACTGTCGCAGAATGCCGCAATTGCGCAGGCGCTCGAAACGATGACGACTGTCGTGCCGACGGAAAAAGACGCCATCATCGAAGCGTTTCGCCGCGACGGTGTTTCGGAGGAAGAACGCGCCTCCTTCAATGGCGAGGGACTGCGACTGCTTTATGCCATTCGCCACGCGACCATCAACGCCGCGATTGCCAGCGTCTGGCGCAACACCCGCGTCAGCGACATCTACGTGATCGACAAGAATGGCCTCATCATTTACTCCGTGACCAAGGGAAAGAACTTCCTGACCAACGTGGCGGAACCGCAGAACGCGGCCCTCAAGGACCTTTTCCAGCGCATCGAAGCCGGTAAGGACGGCGTCATCAGTACCACTGGTTTCAGCGGCGGCGAGAATGATTCAGCCATGGTCGGCATGCCGCTCGCCGTCTCTAACTGGGGTCAGTTGCAGCGCAAGGGCGCCGTCGTCATGCGCATATCGGCGGATCGTATCGGCGCCGTCGTCACGCCAGAGGAGACCGGAAAATCCATCGATGACGCGGTCCTTCTGAGCACTGAAGGCAAACGCCGCGCCGGTGTGCTGTCCGGCGGCCCGGACGCCGCCGTTTCCAAAAATCTCGCGGCGCTGGCGGGCGCAAACGACGCCGGAATGGTGCTGGCCAAGACGTCTGCCGGCAACATTTTCTATGCCTACCGCCCCGTCACCGTCTTTGGCCAGAAGCATCTTCTGGCGATCGGCCAGCAGGAGAGCAAGGTTCTGGCAGCTGCCAATGATCTCGCTTTCTGGGCGACCGCCGCAACACTGGCGGTGCTGGCGATCATGACGCTGATTGGCATTTTCGTGTCCGCCAGCCTCACCAAACCGTTGACCGGGCTTGCCGGATTGATGGAACGCCTCAACGGCGGCGAGAACAACATCGAGATCAAGGCCGTTTCCCGCGGCGATGAAATCGGCACCATGGCGCGCGCGCTGGAATCCTTCCGCCAGGGCATTCTCGACAAGCAGCGTATGGAAGAAGAAGCCCATCGCAAGGGCGAAGAACTGGACGAGGAACGCGCCCAGCGCGAAATGGAAAAGGCGCGAAGCGCAAAGGAACTGGAAGAAGCGGTCGATGCACTGGCGACCGGTCTTGCCAATCTTGCCGCCGGCAGGCTCGATCTTCGCATCGAGAAATCCTTCGTGCCGTCGCTCGATCACCTGCGCATCGACTTCAACAATTCCATGGCCGGACTGGAAGCGACGATCGCCAATATCGGCGAAAGCGCGAACGCCATCCGTTCCGGCTCCGGCGAATTGAAGAGCGCATCGGAAGACCTGTCCCGGCGCACCGAACGTCAGGCCGCGGCCCTTGAAGAAGCGGCCGCCGCGCTCGCTGACATGACACAGGCTGTCAACGTTTCGCTATCGCGCTGCAATGTCGCCGTCGAGGCCACGGCGGGCACGATGCAGGACGCCCACAAGTCCACGGCAGTCGTTAAAGAAGCGATCGTCGCCATGGAGCGCATCGAGACCTCGTCGGCCAAAATCCGCCAGATCATCGACGTCATTGACCAGATTGCCTTCCAGACCAACCTTTTGGCGCTGAATGCAGGCGTGGAAGCCGCCCGTGCCGGGGAAGCCGGAAAGGGCTTTGCGGTCGTGGCGCAGGAGGTTCGCGAACTGGCCCAGAAATCGGCAGCCGCCGCCCGTGACATCACGACGCTGATCGCCACCTCCGCCGGCGATGTGGAAAGCGGCGTGGCGCTGGTGTTGAAGACCGGTGAAAGCCTCGAGCAAATCCAGAAGCGCATCCAGTCGGTCAACGACCAGATCGGGGAAATCGCCACGGCATCGCGCGAACAATCCGGCCGCCTCAGCGAGATCAACGCCTCCGTCAACGAACTTGACCATGTCACGCAGCAGAATGCCGCGATGGTGGAAGAAACGACGGCATCGGCCTTCTCGCTGGCAAGTGAAGCTGACGGCCTCACCGAACAGGTTGCCCAATTCTCGGTTGGTCATACCCGCCCGCAGGACCAGCGTTACGCAGCATAAGCTGCAACAAAAGGCCGGAGGTGAAATCCTCCAGCCTTTTGCTTTGCCTTAACTCCGATCCGGGTTCCCAGGAGCAGAAGCCCCTGGGAACACGCCGGCGACCTGGCACCATACCCTCGCCGGCTTCCGGGGAGGACCTCAGAAGAAGCCGACCTTGTTCGGGCTGTAAGAGACGAGCAGGTTTTTGGTCTGCTGGTAATGATCGAGCATCATCTTGTGGGTCTCGCGACCGATGCCGGACTGCTTGTAACCACCAAACGCAGCACCCGCCGGATAGACGTGATAGCAATTCGTCCACACGCGACCCGCTTCGATGCCCCGCCCGGCGCGGTAAGCGATATTGGTGTCACGGCTCCAGACGCCTGCGCCGAGACCGTAAACCGTGTCATTGGCGATTTCGAGCGCTTCCTCCACTGTCTTGAAGGTGGTGACAGAAACGACAGGACCGAAGATTTCCTCCTGGAAAATCCGCATCTTGTTGTTGCCCTCAAAAACGGTTGGCTGAATATAGTAACCGTCCTTCAGGTCGCCCGTCAGCGTCTTGCGATCACCGCCAGTCAAAACCTTTGCGCCTTCCTTCTTGCCGATCTCCAGATAGCTCATGATCTTGTCGAACTGTTCCTGCGAGGCCTGTGCGCCCAGCATCGTCGACGGGTTGAGCGGATCGTCCTGGCTGATGGCCTGCACGCGCTTGATCGCCTTTTCCATGAACCGGTCATAGATCGATTCATGCACCAGCGCGCGGGATGGGCAGGTGCAGACCTCCCCCTGGTTCAGTGCGAAGAAGGCAAAACCTTCGAGCGCCTTGTCGAGGAAGGCATCGTCCTCATTCATCACATCGGCAAAGAAGATGTTCGGCGATTTGCCGCCCAGCTCCAGCGTGATGTTGGTCACGTTGTCGGCCGCATACCGCATGATTTCCTTGCCGACCGAGGTAGAGCCGGTAAAGGCGATCTTGGCGATGCGGTTGCTCTGGGCCAGCGGCTTGCCAGCTTCAAGGCCGGTGCCGTTGACGATGTTGAGGACGCCGGGCGGCAGCAGATCTTCGATCAGCTCCATCACGATGAGAATGGAGGCCGGGGTCTGTTCGGCCGGCTTCAACACGACGCAATTGCCGGCAGCAAGCGCCGGTGCAAGTTTCCACGCGGCCATCAGGATCGGGAAGTTCCACGGGATGATCTGACCGACGACACCGAGTGGTTCATGGAAGTGATAGGCGACGGTATCGTTATCGATTTCGCCGATCGTGCCTTCCTGGGCGCGGATGCAGCCCGCGAAATAGCGGAAGTGATCGATCGCAAGCGGAATATCCGCATTGGTGGTTTCACGCAGCGGCTTGCCATTATCCCAGGTTTCAGCCCGGGCGATGAGGTCTAGATTGTCTTCGATCCGCTGGGCGATCTTGAGCAGGATGTTGGAACGCTCGGTTATGCTGGTCTTGCCCCATTTGTCGCGGGCCTTATGGGCCGCGTCCAGCGCGAACTCGATGTCGGCGGCATCCGAACGCGGCACTTCGCAAATCTTGTGGCCGGTCACCGGCGATAGGTTATCCATGTAGCGGCCGGATTTCGGCTCCACCCATTTGCCGCCGATGTAATTGCCGTATTTCAGCTTGAAGGGCGCTTCGCCCGCTTTCTGCTGAACCTGAATATTCATGATTTCATCCTCCCTGATGAAAACGATCCTGAGCGGACCGCATGGGAGGAAGGTGAGCCTAGATGATACGGTTCGGTAGAGGGGCGGCGCGGTTCCGCAGCGCACATTGTCTCACATCTGCGACAGAGCCGCCGTTCTCTGGCACATTCGGCCAGAGAACGGGGTCTGCAAAACTCAGTGGACGTCGAACTTCTTCATTTTGCGGTGAAGTGTCGCGCGGCTGATGCCGAGCAGCGAGGCAGCCTGCGTGACATTGCCGTTGGTGCGCGACAACACGCGGCGAAGCGCCGAGCGTTCCGCTTCCGCAAGGTCGGAACCGCTGTCATGGCGCTGTTCCTGCAGAATATCCGCAGCCGGCACACCCTGTGCGATCCTGATATCATCGAGCTTCAGCGCAAGGCGTGCGGCGCGGGTTGCGCCGAGCACGAGATCGTCCTGATCCACGGCAAGCAGCGAAAGCGCCGTTCCGAAGCCGCTCGGCACGACCACGATGCGCGCACCCGGAAAAGCACGGCGGAAGAGATTGCCTTCGATGCGTTGCGCCGCATCCTTCACCGCCTGGGTCACGAACGAGAAGGTCATCTCGTTGATGTCGTCGCGGCAGGTGGAAATATCAAGCGCGCCCGTCACCCGGCCGGTATGGTCGCGAATGGGCGCGGTGGTGCAGCAGAGTTCGGTATTTGAGGTGAAGAAATGCTGGTCGCGATAGACCACAACCGAACGCTCGTCGACGAGGGCCGTGCCGATACCGTTGGTGCCGACACTCTCCTCGCTCCACACGGCTCCCGACCAGAGGCCGAGCGAACGGAAATCGCGATCGTCTCCCGCGGCCCCACGCCGCTCCAGCGCGACGCCCTGCGCGTCCGTCAAAAGCAGGCAGCAGCCGGATTTGCCGACACTGTGGAAAATCCGGTCCAGCTCATCGGTACTTTCGGCAATCAGGCCGGCAGCGCTTTCACGGGCACGCCGAAATTCCGCCTCGCTCAAAAAAATCGGCTTGCGGTTTTCCTCTGGCGCGAGCCGGTGCTTGACCATGCAACGCCGCCACGAGGCGACAATCGGAGAACTTGCGGCGGCGGAACGATGGCGTGCGGTTTCATACACGCGTTCCGCATGGGCGATGTCTGTCGGCATGCGCTCCTCCCAAAGCTTTTGTGCGATGGTGCGCTGGAAGCGTCGACGTTTCAACTAAAAACTTTGCGGCCGGTGCGCAGCACCTGAGCGGGCGCGAAAGGGATTATCGTGCAGCCTTCAGATATCGCCGGTCAGAGACCGCTTCGGTTTCGTCCTCGGCAGACAGGAAAGTATCGTCCACGAGATTGGCGATGGAGGTGAGCGGACCGGGCTTGCCGAAGAAGAATCCCTGAACCTGCAGGCAACCCTCCCGCCGGAGAAACTCAACGTGAGCCATCGTCTCCACCCCTTCCGCCAGCACCGGAATATTGAGGCTATGCGCCAGAATGAGCGTCGAGCGAACGATCGCTTCGGACTGCGCATTGGTCGAGAGACCATCGATGAAAGCGCGGTCGATCTTGATCTTGTCGAACGGGAAGCTTTGCAGGGTCGAAAGTGAGGAGTAGCCCGTACCATAGTCATCCATGGCGATCTTGACACCGAGCGACTTGAGCTTGCGAATGGTAACAAGGGCGTGGCGATGGTCGGCAATGATGCTGCCTTCCGTGATTTCGAGCTCCAGCCGTTCCGGCGCAAGCCCGGTCTCGACGAGGATTTTCTCGACCTTGTCGGGGAACTCATTATCCGCGAGCTGCTGCGGCGCCACGTTAACGGCGATGGTGAGCGATTTTTTCCACCGCGCAGCCTGCGCGCAGGCTTCTCTGAGAACCCACTCGCCCAACTCAACGATGAAGCCGGTCTGTTCGGCAATGGGAATGAACTCGACCGGCGAAATCATGCCGCGTTCCGGATGTTTCCAGCGCAAGAGCGCCTCGAAACCGACGATGCTGCCACTCCTGGTATCGTTCTGCTGCTGGTAATAAAGCTCGAATTCGTTATTGGCGAGACCGCTGCGCATGGCGACGGCTAGCGCATTCCGCTCCCGCGCAGCCTCGTCCATGGATTTGTCATAGAAGCAGATCGTGTCCGAGATGCCGCTTTTTGCCCGGTACATGGCAACATCGGCCTGCGCCATCAGCGTGTCGGCATCGATGGAGCTGGAATTGCGCACCGATATGCCCACACTTGCGCCAACCGAAAATGTCTGGCCGTTCCACTCCACGGGTCTGCTGATCTGCTCGATCAGCCGTTGCGCGAATTCTGCACCGTCTGCCCTGACATAATAGGAATGCGTCATCGCCACGAATTCATCGCCGCCCATGCGCGCCAGGAATTCGCCATCCTTCAACACGGAACTCGCCCGGTCGGCGATGGCGCGCAGCACGGCGTCACCGGCCGCATGACCATGCACGTCGTTGATTTCCTTGAAGCGGTTGAGATCGATGGACAGAAGCGCCGTATGCGCGCCGAGCGAGATATGGCGGGTGCGGCGGTTGAGATGTTCGATGAAAGCCGCACGATTTGGGATACCGGTCAGCGGATCGTGCAGGGAGAGGTGGCGATAGCGCGCAACCGCCTGCTGCGTGGACTGGGCATCGATAACATAGGTCGAGAGTCCGAGCGCCAGAAGCAGCAGCGTCACGGCGATTGCGCCCCCGCCCATGATGGCCGGCGGCAGCAGATTTTCCGGAATGACGACGCGCGGGTCAAAGGCGAAGGACATGGAAGCCATGCCTGTATAGTGCATCGAGGCAATGGCCAGGATGAGAAATGTCACTCCGCCATATTGGCAGAAGCGGTTGAGTGGCCGGGCAATACGATTGACCGCGAGCGCGCCGAGCACCGCCCCCAGCACCAGCGAGGCGATGACGTAGGCCCGATCCCAGAAGATCATGCCCTGCACATTATAGGCCGCCATGCCGGTATAATGCATGGCCGCGATGCCGAGGCCAAGAACAACACCACCGGCCTCCACCATCACGCTACGCCCGCCATAGGCGGAAATGCCGAAACCCGCTGTTGTCGTGGAGATGGCAATCAGAAGCGAAAGACCCGTGAGATAAGGATCGTAGCCCACCTCGCCCGCCGCGACATAGCCCAGCATCGCCACGAAATGGGTGGTCCATATCGCCGCACCGCCATTGACGCCCGCCAGAAACAGCCAGTTGACCTTCTGCACCCCCGTCGCCAGGCGCGCTCTCGAAAAAAGCCGCATCGAAACGAAGCTTCCGAGCATGCAGACAACCACCGCTGCAACGGTATATCTGTAGTCGTGATCGACGGTAAGGCACTGGAGAACTTTGAGCATTGTCATCTACGCGATTGGAGTTGCGCATAGCCTTATCAGTTGCCAAGTTTTCACCCGGTTTATGTGCATGGATAAGCACATATTAAAAGTTGCAACAAGCGAGTGAATTAGATCATTCTAATAAAATTACAAGGCGGCAGCAGCCAAAACCCGGCCACTCTTGTCTTTGTCTGCCGTTTGTATTATAGCGCCCGCACCCGTGTAGACACCCTTGGAGGCAACGCGGGTGGGATGGTGCCTGGCGCCTCCCCAGTTCAGCGCCCGCGGGCATGAACTCTCCATATAACCTCGAAAGGAATTGCCATGAGCAAAGAATCGTATGAGCTCAAGGCCGAGGCGCGCGAACGAGTTGGTAAGGGGTCCTCTCGTGAACTTCGCCGCAACGGTTTGATTCCCGCTGTCATCTATGGTGACAAGCAGGCCCCCATTTCCATCGCGCTCTCGACCAACGAAGTCACCAAGCGTATCCACGCTGGCGGTTTCATGACGACGGTTGCGACGATCGACGTCGACGGCAAGAAGATCAAGGTTCTCCCGAAGGATTACCAGCTTGATCCGGTCCGCGACTTCACCATGCATGTCGACTTCCTGCGCGTCTCGGGCAACACGCTCGTCAACGTCGAAATTCCGGTTCACTTCGAAAACGAAGAAAAGTCGGACATCAAGATCGGCGGCGTTCTGAACATCGTTCGCCACACGGTGGAGTTCCACTGCCCGGCCAACGACATTCCGGAAGCCATCACGGTTGACCTCTCCGGCCTGAAGATCGGCGACAGCGTTCACATCTCGAACGTCAAGCTGCCGAAGAACATCACGCCTGTTATCGCTGACCGTGACTTCACGATCGCAACGATCGTTGCTCCGGCAGCTGGCGTTGAAGAAGAAGCCGCAGCTGAAGAAGCTTCCGAGGAATAATCAGCGGCCGCAAGGCTTGCAGATTATAAGATTGGGCCCGTTCCGGTTTCGGAACGGGCCTTTTAGTTTTTATGAACTTTAATTCCAGAAAGCTTGCCGCCCAGCCATGATGGGCGGGCCGTTTCAGCGTCGATTAACACTTCCGTGAAACGATACACTTGCGCTGCCGTGGAATCTCCAGACGGAAGAAAACGCGGCGCAGCAAGTCTGGGGCAAGGGGTAACTGCGATTTAACATGGCTCATTCCGTCGAAAGCCGCTTTATCGCGATTGTTTCCGGCGCACTTCTCACAGTGGTCGCACCGCTCTTTACGCTTTTGCTGACGCTTTCCTACCATGAAGCCATTCGCAGCCAGCGCAACCATCTCGAAATCCTCCTCTCCACCAATGCGCAGGCGCTTGCCCGGCCGCTGTGGGATCTGGATGACGACACCATCAACCAGATTACCGGCACCCTCGTTTCCGACCCCATGATCCGCATGGTCGAGGTCAAGGACACGTCCGGCCAGCTCGACATCATCCAGACCGCCGGCAGCGACATCATCCAGGAAGCCGCCTCGACGAGCCGTGAGGTCACCTACAAGACGACCAAGGGCGTCGTTACCGTGGGGCTGCTGACCGTTTATTACGACGACGTCGGCCTTTTGACCTCCCTGAGCCGCACCGAACTGGCTTTCATCACGATTTTCATCGTGGCCGTCGTCACCATCGTTATTGCAGCCATCGCCGGCAATCGCTTCATGGTGATCCGTCCGCTGATGCGGCTGGCGGCCGCGATAGAGGCGACACGGCGGCTGGGTTCTCGCCATCACGTCGACTGGCGTTCGAAGGACGAAATCGGCCGACTCGCGAAAAGCTTCAACGAAATGCAGTCCCAGCTCGAAAAGGAAGAGCTGGAAATCAAGAATGCCCACGCCCGCAAGACGGAAATCTACAACCGTACGCCGGCCATGCTGTTCTCGCTGGATAGTCATGACCGCATCGCCGCCGTCAGTGATTATTGGATACAGGCAACGGGCTACGACCGCAGCCGGATACTCGGCCTGAATTTTGCCGATCTTATCCACCCCGATGACCGGCTCCTGTTCCAGCAGCGCAGGACGGCGCACCCCTTGCCCGATGCGTCACACAACGGCATTACCGTGCGTTTTCGGTGCATGGATGGCAGCGTCATGGACGCGCTTGTCCTGGAAAAGGCCCTCCATTCCGGCGATGCGGCCCATCAGAGCACCTGTCTCTGCGTCATGACCGACGTCACCGAATTGCGCCAGTCGGAAAAGCGCAACCGCCAGCAGGCGATTTCCGACCATCTGACCGGCCTGTTCAACCGACAGGGCTTTGAGGGCATTCTCGATCTGCAAATCCGCGATGCGGACCAAAACGGCAGCGAACTCGCCTGCCTGTTCATCGATCTCGACCGCTTCAAAGCCATCAACGACAATCTCGGCCATGCCGCCGGTGATGCCGTGCTCAAACAGTTCACCGCAAAACTGGAGCCACTTTTGACGCCGCTCGACAGCGCATCGCGTCTGGGCGGCGACGAATTTGCTATACTGCTCGCCGGCGAAAAGGTGGAAGAGCGCGCGCGGCAGTTCTGCGAACGCATCGGCGCCATGCTCGATACACCCTTCGAGATCGACAATAACAGCATTCGCATCAGCGCCAGCATCGGCATGGCCGTCTATCCGTTGCACGCGTCAAGCGCCTCGGAACTCCTCCAAAATGCCGATATGGCGATGTATACCCGCAAACGCATGGGCAAGAACGGCTCGCAGGTCTTCGACAGCTCGATCATGGATCGTGCCCGCGAACATGCGGAGTTGGAGCGCGATATTGCCCAGGCGCTGTCCGACGATTGGTTCGAGGCTTATTTCCAGCCGATACAGAACCTTGGCACTGGCCGCACGACAGGTTTCGAGGCGCTGCTGCGTCTCAATCATCCGGAAAAAGGGTTGCTTTCCCCGGCGACCATCGTCCGTCTTGCAGAAGAAAACGGCACTATTCAGCGTATCGGCAATGTCATCCTCGATCAGGCGATCGCCAATCTCGCGAGGCTTTCGCACCTGCCCGGCATGGAGCAGACCTATGTCGCCGTCAATGTTTCGCCGCTGCAATTCGAACCGGGCCTACCGACACGCATCGCGGGTGTCCTTCACCGCCACGGCATCGTTCCCGCCCGCCTTGTGATCGAGATCACCGAAGCGGTCATCATGAAAAACGATCCGCAGATCCGGGCGATCCTCAATGCCATCCATCAGCTCGGTTGCCGCATCGCGCTCGACGACTTCGGAACGGGTTACTCGTCGCTGAGCTATCTCAGCCGCTTCCCGGTCGATATCGTCAAGATCGATCAATCCTTTACCCGTTCTATCTGCGACGACGGACCGGAAATCCGGCAACGCAGCCGCATGCTGGTCGAAGGTATCGCGGCCATCTCGCACAAGATGAACTGCACCGTCATCGCAGAGGGCATCGAAACCGAGGAGCAGAAGCAACTTCTGACCGAGATTGGCGCGGATTTTGGCCAGGGTTACCTCTTCGCCCGGCCGCAGCCTCTCGATAAGCTGATCGCCGGTCTGGGTGAGATCACCGATCAAAATCGCATTGCCGCCCGGCAAGCCTGAAACATTGGGGAATGTCATGAGATTGATCCGCACCTGCCTGATCTTTCTTGCTCTCACCACGCCGGCAAACGCAGACAAACTGTTTCTGACAACCGAGGTCTACCCGCCTTATAATGTCCAGGCCAGTGATGGCAGTGTGCGCGGCGTCTATTTCGATCAGCTGAAGATCGTGCTCGAGCAGACAAAAACGGATTACGAGGTTACGGTCATGCCTTGGGCGCGGGCCATCGCATTGGCAACGACCCAACCGATGCACTGCGTTTTCGCCACCGCAAGGACGCCGGAACGGGAAAACCTGTTCAAATGGGTTGCCCCCATTCACACCGATCGCAACGTGCTTGTCGCCCGCCGCAAGGCAAACATCCAGGCTGCCACTCTCGAGGACGCGAAAAAATATCGCGTCGGAACCCAGCGTGGAGATTACACCGAAGCCCTTCTGCAAAAGCTCGGCTTCCCGCAGGTGGATGTCGGCGCGGATTTCGAAATCACCTTCCACAAGCTGGCAGCCGGCCGCATCGATCTGATGCCCATGTCTGAAAGCACGTTAAAAAGCCTGCCCGCCGACACCTTCAGCGAGGTGATAACGCTTGCGCGACAACAGCTCGGGCTCGCCTGCAACAAGAGCGTCCCGGACGAGATCATTGCCAGATTGCAGACGCGACTAGACCAGTTGATCGCCGATGGAACGCAGCAGAAAATCTTCGACCGCTACGATCTCATCAGCCCCTGATACCTTTCGCAGGCACAAAAAGATTGACAGCCGGCGGTTTTCGGGATGGTGACAACACCATCATCAGGCAAAACGCGGACAAGCCCCATGAAGATCATCGCAGGACTTGGTAATCCCGGCGCGCAATACGCCGGAAACCGTCATAACATCGGCTTCATGGCTGTCGATGCGTTGCAGCGCCTGCCCTCCTTTGCGCCCTGGTCTCGGAAATTCAAGGCGGAGATCTCCGAGGGCGACATCGCCGGCGAAAAAATCCTGCTGATGAAGCCGCTGACCTACATGAACCTTTCCGGTGAATCGGTTGGCGAAGCCATGCGCTTCTACAAGCTTTCGCCCGCGGATATCATCGCCATCCATGACGAACTGGACTTGCCGGCCGGCCGCGCCCGCATCAAGACGGGTGGCGGGCATGGCGGCCATAATGGCCTGAAATCCCTCGACGCCCATTGCGGCAAGGAGTACCGCCGCCTGCGCCTCGGCATAGGACATCCCGGCGACAAGGAACGGGTGCACGGCCATGTGCTCGGCGATTTTGCCAAGGCCGACAAGACATGGCTGGAGCCGCTGCTCGACGCGATCGCCGACAACGCCTCCATGCTGGTGAAGGCTGAGGATTCCCAGCTGATGAACAAGCTGGCGCTGGCCACGGGCAGCAAGCCCGAAGCCGAGAAGCCGGCCAAGGCAGCCAGGCCCGCTGCGCAGTCCCATATCCATCAGGCGCGTAACAGCGCCCAGCCGAAAACGCTGCCGGAAACCGGGCCGATGGCCGAGATGCTGAAGCGCATGTTCGGCAAGAAGGATTGAGGATCAATGTCACCTGACACCGTCGTCTTGCGAGAGGCGGAGCGCGACGACCTCGCTGAATTGCTTGAACTTTATCGTACGCTCAATCCGGCCGACCGAGACATGTCGGCAGAAGAAGCGGATACGGCGTTCGCCGCCATCCTGGCCCAGCCGGGGCTCTCCATTTTTCTTGCGACCGACGGCGAGGACGCGGTCGCCACGGCCACGCTACAGATCGTTCCAAACCTCACGCGCGCCGCCCGTCCCTATGCCCTTACCGAAAACGTGGTGACGCGCGAAAACCGTCGCGGCCGAGGTTACGGGCGCGCAGTCGTGCGCCATGCCGTCGAGGCGGCCTTTGCGGCGAACTGCTACAAGGTCATGCTGCTCACCGGCAGGCAGATCCCGAGGTTCACGCCTTTTACGAAAGCTGCGGCTTCGTGCAGAACAAGACGGGGTTTCAGATCCGGCAGGAGTGACGTTCACTCTTCCGGCTCGGTGGTGAACATCAGCGGAAATCCCGCCTCCTTGCCAAGGTCGGTCGCCTCCTTGGCTTTCGTCTCGGCGATATCCCGCTCACAGACGACAACCACCGCGCTGCCGAAGCGATGCGCCGTCATCATCACCCGGTGACCGGCCTCCTCGCTCATGCGGAAGACGGCCTTCAGCACGACGGTCACGAATTCACGCGGCGTGTAGTCGTCGTTCAGCAGAATGACCTTATAGAGCTTTGGCCGCTCCAGCTTCGGCTTGACCTTTGGTTTTGGTTTGAGATCGACAGGACTGTCACTCATCATGGCCGCTCGTGCCTGCCGTTCATCGCGGTTGCTCATGGGAAAACCCCGTTGATGACGAAAGATCGATCGCTTGACCCGCTCATATTGCGCCGCAACCGCGGCATCGGCAACCCTGCCCGAAATTCCGCGCCATTAAAGGGGCTTTGCCCGCACAAATCGGCCCGCGGGCTTGACCTTGCCCTGCCGTTTCCGCAAAAGGCTCCTCAACGAATTCTTTCAAACGGACAGGTTTCAAGCCATGGGCTTCAAATGCGGTATCGTTGGATTGCCAAATGTCGGCAAGTCCACTCTCTTCAACGCGCTGACAAAAACAGCCGCGGCGCAGGCCGCCAACTATCCCTTCTGCACCATCGAGCCGAATACGGGCGAAGTGGCGGTTCCGGATGCGCGCATGAAAATCCTTGCCGACATCGCCGGCTCAAAGGAAATCATCCCCACCCGCATCTCCTTCGTCGATATCGCCGGCCTGGTGCGCGGCGCCTCCAAGGGTGAAGGCCTCGGCAACCAGTTTCTCGCCAACATTCGCGAAGTCGATGCCGTCGTGCACGTCCTGCGCTGCTTCGAGGATGATGACATCACGCACGTCGAAGGCCGCATCAACCCGGTCGCCGACGCCGAAACGATCGAGACCGAGCTGATGCTCTCCGACCTCGAAAGCCTCGAGCGCCGCACGGAACAGACCCGCAAGCGCGCCACCGGGAAGGATAAGGAATCGCTGGCGCAGCTGCCGCTGATGGAAGCATCGCTGAAGCTTCTCCACGAAGGCAAGCCGGTCCGCACCCTGCTCTCCACGCTCGATGCCGAAGAGCTGCGCATCCTTCAGGGCCTCAACCTCCTGACGGCGCACCCGGTCCTCTATGTCTGCAACGTCGCAGAAGGCGATGCAGTCGATGGCAATGAGCACACCCGCGCCGTCGCAGACATGGCCAAGGCCCAGGGTGCCGAGACCGTCATCATCTCCGCTGCAATCGAATCCGAGGTCGCACAGCTTCCCGACGAAGAGGCGAAGGAATTCCTCTCCGCCCTTGGCCTCGAAGAAGCGGGCCTCGACCGCCTGATCCGTGCCGGTTACAAGCTGCTCGATCTCATCACCTATTTCACCGTCGGCCCGAAGGAATGCCGCGCCTGGACCATCGAGCGCGGCACCAAGGCCCCGCAGGCGGCCGGTGTCATCCACTCCGATTTCGAACGCGGCTTCATCCGCGCCAACACCATCGCCTATAACGACTATGTCGCCTTCAAGGGCGAAGTCGGCGCGAAGGAAGCTGGCAAGGCCCGTGACGAAGGCAAGGAATATGTGGTTCAGGACGGCGACGTCATCCACTTCCGCTTCAACACCTGAGCAGGCCTCTTCGCGGGAAAGGCCGGTCGCCTCCCTGGTGTACCAAAGAACGGTAACATTGCCGCCTGTCTCTTCTACCCCGGGGAGAGATACTGGGCCACAAGGGTCGGATGAGAGGACAAGCTCTCCTGATATAATGACCCCCCCTCATCCCGCTGCCGCGACCTTCTCCCCCTCGGGGAGAAGGCGACAAGTAGCATTCGTCCGCTCCAGCCTCTCCCAAAAGAAGCTACCCGCACCCATATTTGACCTTTACGTAAAGGGAAAAATCCTCTTAGATGCGTCGACTTTGACTGTGCGAAGGGAGGAAACCATGGCGCCGGTCGTGACCTATGCTTACGAGGATTTCACCGTAGGGCGGGAATTTCCGCTTGGCCCGCAATCGCTTTCGGCAGAGCAGATCATCGCTTTCGCCAGCGAGTTTGACCCCCAGCCCATGCATCTCTCCGAGGAAGCAGGCCGCCAGAGCATTCTTGGCGGGCTGGCTGCTTCGGGCTGGCATACCTGTAGCCTTTTAATGCGGATGATGGCCGACAGCTATATCTCTGATTCGACGTCACAGGGCAGCCCCGGCATCGATTATGTCGACTGGAAGAAGCCGGTTCTGGCCGGGGACACGCTTTCGGGCAAATCGATCGTGCTGGAACAGCGCCCTTCCGCCTCACGCCCGGGCATCGGCCTCGTAAAACTTCGTCACGAGCTTTACAACCAGCATGGCGTCCTGGTCTCGCATGGCGAAAACACCGTCATGTTTCTGATGCGCAAAAATGGGGGAATGGCGGCATGAGGCTCGCAGAACTTTCCCCGATCGGCGTGCGCGTCACCCTCGACACGCTGCATTTTTCCGCCGAAGACATTGTTCGCTTCGCCCGCGATTTCGATCCACAACCGTTTCACCTCGATGCTGAAGCCGCCAAACACAGCGTTCTGGGCGGCCTGTGTGCCTCTGGCTGGCACACGGGCGCGGGATGGATGAAAAGCTTTCTGTCGCACTGGGCAAAAGAGGTGAAGAGGCTGAAACTGGAAGGCCTCGAACCGCCGAAGCTCGGCCCATCGCCGGGTTTCCGCGATCTGAAATGGAAAAAGCCCGTCTACGCCGGCGACGACGTTACCTATTTCGTCACACTGCTCGATGCCCGTCCGCTCGAATCCAGACCCGGGATATGGCTCAACACGACGTTCAACGAAGGCGTGAACCAGTCTGGCGAAACAGTGCTGACTTTTCAGAGCAGCGTTCTGGAGTTCGAATGAGGCGAGGCCGTGAAGGGAATGGCTTTGCCATTGCCTATTTCGGCTGCCTTCAGTGACCCGAAAACTCCACAAGCGTGCGCACGTCCACGCCAAGGTCTTCCAGCTTTTTGCGGCCGCCGAGATCGGGCAGATCGATCACGAAACAGGCGGAAACAATCTCGGCGCCCATCTGCCGCAAGAGCTTCACCGCGCCTTCGGCGGTGCCGCCGGTCGCAATCAAATCATCGACCAGGATAACCTTTTCACCCGGCTGTACCGCATCGACATGCATTTCCATCTCATCGACGCCGTATTCAAGACTGTAGGCCACGCGGACGGTGGTATGCGGCAGCTTGCCCTTCTTGCGGATGGGCACGAATCCAGCCGATAGCTGATGGGCCACAGCGCCGCCGAGAATAAAGCCACGCGCCTCCATGCCGGCGATCTTGTCGATCTTCGTCCCGGCGTAAGGCTGTACGAGTTCATCCACCGCCCGGCGGAACGCCCGCGGATTTCCCAGCAGCGTGGTAATATCGCGGAAGATAATGCCCGACTTCGGATAGTCGGGAATGGAGCGGATGGCAGCGGAAAGCTCCGAAGCAATGACGGTCATGGCATGTCCAGTTGATTGGGAAAAATCGATGAGAAGATTTCGCCCACCCTATCAATTTGAGGGCGGTTGACCAACTAAAAAGGAAAAATCGCCCTTTTCCCGCCGCGATCTGACAGCAGCGGCTGCGCTTGAGCGAGCGATCGCGCCGCTATCCAGCCAAGTATCAAGCATGAAAAAGCCCCCACGGAAACCGTGAGGGCCTAGAGAGTCCGGTTGCCATTGGCAGGCCGATCAATGTTCCTTGTTGGCGTAGACCGACTTTTTAGTGAGATAGATCAGCGCCGTGAAGATGAACAGGAACACCATGACCATAAAGCCGGTGCGTTTGCGCTCTTCCAGATGCGGTTCTGCGGCCCACATCAGGAACGCTGCCACATCCTTCGAATACTGGTCCACCGTCTGCGGCGTTCCGTCATCGTACGTCACCTGATCCGCGCTGATGGGCGGCGCCATCTTCAACGCAACTGCACTGACAAAGTACGGGTTGAAATGCGTGCCTTCGGCCACTTCAACACCAGCCGGCGGATCCTGATAGCCGGTCAGCAGCGCGTGGATGTAGTCCGGGCCGCCTTCCTGGTAACCACCGATGATCGGGATCATGTCGATGATGAATTGCGGGAAACCGCGCTCCACGCCGCGCGCCTTTGCAAGCAGCGACATGTCGGGCGGCGCAGCCCCGCCATTGGCGGCGGCCGCCGCTTCATGGTTCGGGAATGGCGAAGGGAAATGGTCCGATGGCACCGCCTTGCGGTTATACATTTCGCCGTCGGCATTCGGGCCGTCCTGCACTTCGTATTCAGCAGCGAAAGCCTTGACCTGCTCGTCCGAGTAACCGAGGTCACCCAGCGTGCGGAAGGAGACCAGGCTCATGGAATGGCAGGCCGAGCAGACTTCCTTATAGACCTTCAGGCCGCGTTGCAGCTGACCCTTGTCGTATTTGCCGAAGGGACCGGCAAAAGACCAGCTCTGCTCCTCGGGCTTGATCACCGGGAAATGGCCGCCGGCAATCGCATGTTCCGTCTTGGTGGCGAGGTCATGGCTCTCCTCCGCCGCCGAAGCGACGGTGAAGGAACAGCCGATGGCGGCGAAAAGCGCGATGCTTGTTACAAGCTTCTTCATTGTCGTCATCCTTCCTTCGCGCTCAGACCTGGGCTGCCGCTGGCGCGGCACCCGTCTTGGCGGCGTTCTTTTCAAGAACGGCCTCGGTAATCGAATTCGGGATACGCCGGGGCGTTTCGACCAGACCGAGGATCGGCATGATGACGAGGAAGAAGCCGAAGTAATAAAGCGTGCCGATCTGCGACATGATGACGTAGGTGCCTTCCGCCGGGCGCGAGCCCAGCCAGCCGAGCATGATGGCATTCACCACGAAGACCCAGAAGAACATCTTGTACCAGGGACGATAAACAGCGGAGCGAACCTTCGACGTATCGAGCCAGGGCAGGAAGAACAGCACAACGATCGCGCCGAACATCACGAGAACGCCACCCAGCTTGGAATCGATGACCCAGATGTTGAAGGTGATGGCGCGCAGCATGGCGTAGAACGGCAGGAAGTACCATTCCGGAACGATATGCGCCGGCGTCTTCAAGGGATCGGCCATGATGTAGTTATCAGGGTGACCGAGGAAATTCGGCATGTAGAACACGAACCAGGCATAACCGATGAGGAACACGGAAACGCCAAGCGCGTCCTTCAGCGTCGCATAGGGCGTGAAGGGAACGGTATCGGTCTTGCTCTTGACTTCAACGCCGGTCGGGTTCGTCTGGCCGGTAACGTGCAGCGCCCAAATGTGCAGGATAACGACGCCCGCGATCATGAAGGGCAGCAGGTAGTGAAGCGCGAAGAAACGGTTCAGCGTCGGCTGGTCCACGGCAAAGCCGCCGAGCAGGAACTGCTGGATCCACTCACCGATGGCCGGAAACGCCGTGAAGAAGCCGGTGATGACGGTCGCGCCCCAGAAGGACATCTGGCCCCAGGGCAGAACGTAGCCCATGAAGCCAGTCGCCATCATCAGCAGGAAGATCACGCAGCCGAGAATCCAGAGGATTTCACGGGGCGCCTTGTAGGAGCCGTAATAAAGGCCACGGGCAATGTGCAGGTAAACCGCGATGAAGAAGAACGACGCACCGTTGGCATGCATGTAACGCAGCAGCCAGCCATGGTTGACGTCGCGCATGATCTTTTCGACGGAATTGAACGCAACCGTCGTTTCGGCCGCATAATGCATGGCCAGCACGACGCCGGTGAGGATCTGCACGATCAGCATGACGGAAAGCATCGCGCCAAAAGTGTAAGCGTAGTTCAGGTTACGCGGGACAGGGTAGGCGACGAAGCTGTCATAGATCATGCGCGGCAAGGGAAGCCGCGAATCGATCCACCTCTCGATGCCGGTGGACGGCTGATAACTGGAATGACCACTCATGAATATCTGTCCCCTTATCCGATCTTGATCACGGTATCGGATGTGAATGCAAATGTCGGGATGGCGAGGTTCTGCGGCGCAGGACCCTTACGAATGCGGCCCGCCGTATCGTAGTGCGAGCCATGGCAGGGACAGAACCATCCGCCGAAATCGCCGGCCTGGCCGAGCGGAACGCAACCGAGATGGGTGCAGGAACCGACCATGACGATCCAGTTTTCCTTGCCCTGCCCGGCGGAGCGGTCGATATCGGTCGCCTGCGCGTCTGCAGCGATGTTGGCATTGCGCGCCACCGGGTCCTTGAGATCGCCGAGAGCGACCGCCTTGGCTTCCTCGATTTCCTTTTCCGTGCGGTTGCGGATGAAAATCGGCTTGCCGCGCCACTTGACGGTGAGCGACATGCCCGGCTCGACGGCCGCGACATCCACCTCGATGGAGGCAAGCGCCAGCGTCGATGCATCGGGACGCATCTGGTCAATGAAAGGCCATGCAACTGCGGCAGCACCAACGGCGCCCGCCATTCCCGTCACTAGGTAAAGAAAATCGCGACGGGTCGGTTCACCCGAAGCGTCGTGATTGGTTACGTGCTCGCTCACCGCTACACCATCCTCTGCGCTGTTTTTGCCGTAAATCGCATGAGTCCTCCCGCTATGATTTGATCCAGGACAAACTCCGTCCCTCGGTCCTGGACACACCTGCGGCATCAAGAAACCGCGTCACTTTGTGTGATCGCAAAATATTGACCGACTTGGCAAGAGCAAAGCACACAAAGCTGCCGTAATTCTGCCGGAAGCGCCCGATTTGGTTGTCATTTTTTCGCGGCCTCTGGCAGTCCGGCAACATTGTGCGCTCAAATCCGTCGTGTTAGGAGACTTCAAGGGAGAGCTTTGAAAGCAGGGATTCGGATGACGGCGAAGCTCTCGTGCATGGTTTCCACGGCGCTTGCTGCCGTCCTCGTCATCGCCAGCCTGCGCTACATCACCGACTTCTGGCTTTTGGCCTTCGTCACCAGCTTTCAGCTCCATATTGCTGCTGTCTGCATCCTCGTCTCATGCCTTGTCTTCTGGCTGACGCGTGACGCTATCTCGGCCATGCTTGTAATCTGGTCGCTTGCCTTGGCCATTCACGCCGTGGCGATGCTCATGGAATTTTCAACGACGGCCAATGCGGCACCAGGCGCAAAGCCCTTCCGCTTGCTCTCATTCAATGTCTTGATGGACAACGCGGCCAATGCGGATGCGATTGCCGACAAGGTTCTCGAATCGGGTGCCGATGCCATTTATCTCTTCGAGGCGGCCGCATTGCGCTCGGCCCTGCCGCGCCTGCAGCCGACCTATCCGCACCGGCTCGGTTGTTATGAGGGTACGCCCGGCTGTGATCTCGTCATCCTGTCAAAAAGGCCGTTGCTGGAAGGCCGCTTTTATAATCTCAGCGATCTTCGGCGGGATCGTTTTGCCGTCGCGAATGTCGATCTCGACGGCACGCAACTGACACTTGCCGCCGGGCACATCACCAAGCCCTATTTCGACGATTATCACCGGGACGAACTGGACGAAATCAGCGAAATTCTATTTCGAATCACCGGCCCGCTCATTCTCGCCGGAGACTTCAACTCATCCAGCATCGCACCTGACATGCGCGCCTTCCTCGCCGCCAATGATCTGAAGAAAGCGACATTTGAGCCTGCGACCTGGCCAACCAGGGCAGGAAGTTTCGGCATCGCCATCGACCACATCTTCGCCCGCGAGCCGGCAACGCTGATGAAGACAACCCGGCTGCAAGACAATCTCGGCTCCAATCACTACGGCCTGATGGCGGATTTCTTGATCGGAAAGTAGGGCGTTTCCGGTGGGATCGCCGCATTGTCCGACGCCGGAACGAATCCGTTCCCTCTGGAAATGCTCCGGCTGACTTATTGCGCCGCCTCATCAGCGGCGAGGAAGCCACCCGACTGGCGCGCCCAGAGCTCGGAATAAAGCCCGCCCTGCGTAATGAGTTCGGAATGGGTCCCCTGTTCGACGATGCGCCCCTGATCCATGACGATCAGCCGGTCGAGGGCGGCAATCGTCGACAACCGGTGAGCGATGGCGAGAACCGTCTTACCCTGCATCAGCTCATCGAGATTGCTCTGGATCGCCGCCTCCACCTCTGAATCGAGAGCCGACGTCGCTTCATCGAGAACGAGAATAGGGGCGTCCTTCAACATCACACGGGCAATGGCGATACGCTGGCGTTGCCCGCCGGAGAGCTTCACGCCGCGTTCGCCCACATGCGCATCGAACCCTTTGCGCCCACGCTGGTCCTCAAGCCGTTCGATGAAGTCGTTCGCCTTGGCCCGCCGCGTCGCCTCCCGCAATTGTTCCTCGGTCGCATCGGTGCGGCCGAACAGGATGTTGTCCCGGATGGAACGATGCAGCAGCGACGTATCCTGCGTGACCATGCCGATGTGAGCGCGCAGCGATTCCTGCGTCACACGGGCGATATCCTGCCCATCGATCAGGATGCGTCCTTTTTCGACATCGTAAAAACGCAGCAGCAGGTTGACGAGGGTGGATTTGCCGGCACCGGAGCGCCCGACGATTCCAACCTTTTCGCCGGCCCTGATCTCGAGGTTGAGATTGCCGATGACGCCATCCGCCCGCCCATAATGGAAGCTGACATTCTCAAAGCGGATGCTCGGCTTCTTCACCTCGAGCACCGCGGCGTCGGGCGCATCGACGAGACCGATCGGCTGCGAGATCAATTCGGCGGCATTCTGCACCGTACCGAAATTGCGCATGATGCCGTTGAACTGCGTCATCAACCGCCCGAGCAGAAAGTTGAGCCGCAGCACCAGCGCCAGCGTGAAAGCCACCGCGCCGGAACTGATCTTGCCGGACAGCCACAGATCGATGCAGAGCGCCGCCATTGACGTGATCATCACGCCCGAGAGCAGCGCCATGGACGCACGCACGCCGGTGATGAACCGCGTAAACGTCATCGTCGCGCGCTGGAAGATATCGAAACCCTGCCGCATGTAGCGGTCATTGGCGTCGTCGCGCCCGAACAGCCGCAACGTCTGGATATTGCCATAGGCATCCACCATCCGGCCCGACAGCATCGAGGCGGCTTCCGCCGTTTCCCTGGAATGGTAGCGGATGCGCGGCACGAAATAGCGCGCCAGCAGCGAGAAGATCGCCACCCAGACAACGACGACGACCGCAAGCCGCCAGTCCAGCCCCCCGATCAGGAAAAGCATGGAAACCGAGTAGATGCCGACGAACCAGACGCTTTCCATCAGCGAGGTTACGAGATCACCCGCCGCCTGTCCGCCCGACCAGACCTTGGTCACGATACGGCCGGAAAAATCGTTCTGGAAGAAGGTCAGCGATTGCCGCGCCACATGCATGTAGGATTGCCAGCGCACCAGATTGTAAAAGCCGGGCGTGATGATCTGCTGGTCCACCAGCGCCGTGACCATGGTGACGACGAAGCGCACGATGCCGATCAGCACCAGCATGCCCACGAGTTCGCCGCCATGCGCCGCAAGCAGCCCCGCCCAGCCCTCTTCCGGCTTTACGGTGGAGAGAATATCGACGAGCCGTCCGACGAACCAGAACAGCGCCGCCTCGATGGCCGCCGTCAGCCCGCCCAGCACCAGCATGGCAAAAAACGGCGCCTTCGCCTGCGAGATATAGAACCAGATGAAGGCGAACGTGCTTTCCGGCGGCCGCAAATCGTCCTTGCGGTCGAAGGGCTTTATCCAATTCTCGAAATACTCGAAGATGCGGGTAATGACCATGATCCGGATATAGGCAGATTCCCGCTTGGGGAACAGCCGCAGTGGCTTTGGGAAGAGATTATATTTCGGTAACGTTCGTGGAATGAAAAAAGGGCGGGAATGTTCCCCGCCCTTAAATCGACCCAGCGATATTTTGTGCATCAGCTGCATCCTCACACCGTCGCCCCGGACTTGATCCGGGGTCCAGCGCGATCAAGTCCTTGATCGCGAAAGACTCCTCTCACGGCGCGGACGCGCCGTGGCTGGATGCCGGATCTAGTCCGGCATGACGGAGGAAAGGTTGGCGCCCATATCATAGGCGAGAGGGCGGGGCGCCATGCTTGCCGCCTCCCGTTACTTACTCCGCAGCCGCTTCCGCCTCGTGATCGGCGATGAATCCGCCGGACTGGCGGCGCCATAGGTCGGCGTAAATGCCGCCCATTGCGACCAGCTCCGCGTGGCTTCCCGATTCCACGATCCGGCCCTTGTCGAGAATGATGAGGCGGTCCATTTCGGTGAGCGTCGAAAGACGGTGAGCAATTGCGATCACCGTCTTGCCTTCCATCAGCGCGAACAAATTCTCCTGGATCGCCGCCTCCACTTCCGAATCGAGCGCCGAGGTCGCCTCATCAAGCACCAGGATCGGCGCGTTCTTGAGGAAGACGCGGGCGATCGCAATCCGCTGACGCTGGCCGCCTGACAGTTTCACACCGCGTTCGCCCACCTGCGCATCGAGGCCCTGGCGACCATGCATGTCGACGAGCGTTTCGATGAAGTCCCAGGCATTGGCCCGCTTTGCCGCTGCGATCACCTGCTCGTCAGTCGCTTCGGGATGGCCATAGGCGATGTTGTCGCGGATCGACCGGTGCAGCAGCGACGTGTCCTGCGTCACGACGCCGATCAGTTCGCGCAGGCTGTCCTGCGAAACCTTCGAGATGTCCTGCCCGTCAATGGTGATCTTGCCGCCTTCCAGATCATAGAAGCGCAGGAGCAGATTCATCAACGTCGTCTTGCCCGCGCCCGAACGGCCGACAAGGCCAACCTTCTCGCCTGGCTTGATGTCGAGCGTCAACCCGTCGATCACGCCCTTGTTCTTGCCGTAGTGGAAACGAACATTGTCGTAACGAATGGCGCCCTGCGGCGCCGCAAGCTGAGGGGCCTTCGGGACATCGACGATGTCATGCGGCTTCGTCATCATCGACATGCCGTCATAGACTGTGCCGATGTTTTCGAACAGCGACGTGACTTCCCACATGATCCACTGCGACATGCCGTTGACGCGCATGGCGAGGCTGATGGCGATAGCGACCGATCCGGCCGTTACCGAACCCTGCATCCAGAAATAAAGACCAAGGGCGGCCGTGGAAAACAGCACCACGGCATTGTTGAGGTCGATCAGGATGTTGAAGCCGGAAATCTTGCGCATCTGGCGGTGAACGGTTCCGAGAAACACGTTCATGCCCTCCCGCGCATATCTCTCCTCGCGGCCCGCATGGGAAAACAGCTTGATCGTTGAGATATTCGTATAGCTGTCGACGATCCGGCCCGTCATCATCGAGCGCGCATCCGCCTGCTCCTGCGCGAGCCGGCCGAGCTTCGGCACGAAATAGGTGAGGATCGCCAGATAGAGGCCAAGCCAGACAAGCAGCGGAATGACCAGCCGCCAGTCCGCAGCCGCCACCATGAACAGCATCGAGATGACGAAGCTGATGGCGTAGACGAAGACATCGATCACCTTCAGCGCCACTTCGCGGATCGCCAGCGCCGTCTGCATGACCTTGGTCGACACCCGGCCGGCAAATTCATTGGCGAAGAAGTTCATGGAGTGGCGCAGCAGGAAACGATGCATTTTCCAGCGCGCGATCATGCCGAAATTGCCGGCAAGCGTCTGGTGCATGGTCATTGTGTGGATTGCGCCCATCAGCGGCAGCAGGAACAGCACCAGCCCGGCCATGCCGATCAGACGCCAGCCCTCATCGGCAAAAAACGTTTCGCGATTGGCCGTGGACAGCCAGTCGACGATATTGCCGAGGAATTTGTAAAGCATGGCTTCCGCAATGGCGATGCCCATGGACATGAGGCCAAGCAGAAGGAGCCACGGCCATGCGGGCCTAACATAGTGCCACAGGAACGGCAAAAGCTTCTGCGGCGCTACGGACGGCGCGGAAGCGGGAAAGGGATCGAGGCGTTTTTCAAACCAGCCAAACATAGGCCAAGCTCCGGCAATCAATCGCTCCATCGTGGCATGGTGAGCGGACACAGATAGGGCTCACGACGGAACGGAAAAGTCTTTTAACATGGCCACAACAGCCACATGGTGAATTTAAATACGGGAGACGCGGCAGCGCCGCGGAATACCACCTAAGCCAGCAGGCGAAGCACTGGGGCCGGGAGGCGAATGCGAATGTCATTTGGCATGGAAACCTCCTTTGGCTGGTGTTGAAGATGCCGCTCTTTTATCGCAAAAGAAGACGAAACGCCAGCCGCCTGCCTTAAAAAAGTGCAACCGCATACAGGCACCGATTTCCCCATCCGGTTTACGGGCAGCAGCGCCATCCGGGTTCGCCCATGAAACATGGATCAGGAGACCATGCAGACAATCAGGATCGCCCTCTACCAGCCCGATATTCCCGGCAATACCGGAACCATCCTGCGGCTGGCCGCCTGCCTCGGTCTCGGCGTCGATATCATCGAGCCAGCAGGTTTCGACATTTCGGATCGCAATCTGAAACGGGCCGGCATGGACTATATTGCGGCTGCCTCCCTGACCCGGCATGTCAGCTGGGACCGCTTCGAGGAATGGCGGGCAACAACCGGTCGCCGTCTTGTTCTCGCCTCCACCAAAGCTGCGGTGCCGTATACGAAAATCACCTATCGCGCGGATGACATCCTGCTGTTTGGCCGTGAAAGCGCCGGTGTACCCGACCACGTGCATGAGAGGGCGGATGAGCGAATCATCATCCCGATGGTCGAGGGCCAGCGCTCCATCAACGTCGCGATGTCGGCGGCCATGGTTACGGGCGAGGCTTTGCGGCAAACAGCATGGGGGTGAGCGTCATTTTTAACGCCATATTTTGGTGCAAATACAATATTTGACCATTTCCGCGTCAAAACTGTCGCAACCCGGCCTGTACCATAGGCGTTGACCCTCCTATACTATTAGCCGGACAACAAAAATCGCCCTCGCCGGAAGCATCCGCTGGCGGGTGTGAGGAGACGTCGCATGCAATCCACCATTGTCATCGTCAACCTTCTCGGCGCCGTCGCGCTGCTGCTTTTCGGTCTTGCCCAGGTGAAGGACGGCGTGACCCGGGCCTTTGGCATGAAACTGCGAAGCGTGCTTGCAACCGGCACCCAGAATGGTCCCCGCTCCTTTTTCTCTGGATTTTTCGCAACGGTGGCACTGCAAAGCTCGACGGCAACGGCGCTTACGGTGGCCTCCTTTGCCGAGCGCGATCTCATCCGGCCGCGCATGGCGCAGGTGGTGCTGCTTGGTGCCAATGTCGGCACCGCCGTGACGGCCTGGATCGTGGCAGCCGGTGTGGAATGGCTCTCCCCGCTTCTGATCCTTTCCGGCATCATTCTCAAAAAAGGCAGCTCCAATGCCAGACAGGGCGGCGGAACCGCAGTTATCGGCATTGGCCTGATGCTTCTGTCGCTGCATCTGCTGAGCGGCGCGACCGAACCCATGCGCGCCTCCCCGGCGCTTGGCGTCTTCATCGGCCTGCTGGATGGTGCATGGCCCGTGGCACTGATCTTTTCCGCCGTGCTCGCCTTCGTCTCGTCGTCAAGCCTTGCCGTGGTGGTCCTGATCCTGTCGCTTGCCGCCACCGGCACGCTGTCCACCGGGCTGATCATCGTTCTCATTCTCGGCGCCAATCTCGGCGGCGCCGTTCCGCCCGTCATCGCCACACTCTCAGGCCCCGCCTCGGCGCGGCGCATCACGATCGGCAATCTCGTGGTGCGCACCATCGGCTGCCTGATCGCCATGCCGCTTGCCTCCTATGGCGCAGAATTTCTGCAACAATTGCCGCTTTCCCCGGCCAAGCTGCCCGTGGATGCGCATCTCATCTTCAACGTCATTCTGGCGGCACTGGCGTGGCCCTTCTCCGGCCTGATCTCCGACCTGATGACCAAGCTGGTGCCGGGAGATCCGAAAGCCGAGGACGGCCCCTTTTTCCTCGATCAACAGGCGCTGGACGTGCCTGTCGTCGCGCTCGCCAATGCCACCCGCGAGGTGTTGAGCGTCGGCGACAGCATCGAACGGATGCTGATTCGCGCCGAGAACGCCTTCAAGCACAACGATCTTGCGCCGCTGCAGGAAGTTTCCGTTCTGGAAAAGAAGGTCGACCGCCGCCAGCAGGAAGTGAAGATCTATCTGTCCCAACTGGGGCGCAAGGGGCTTGCCGACGAGGAAGCACGGCGCTCGATCGCCATCATCGATTACGCCATCAATCTCGAACATGTCGGCGATATCATCGAAAAGGGCATCTGCGAGCAGATCCGCAAGAAGGTGCTGAACAACTTCAAGTTTTCCGATGACGGTTATGAGGAATTGAAGACGCTGTTCGACATGACCATCGAGAACCTGCGCGCCGCCCAGAGCATCCTGGTGACCGGCGATTTCGAACTGGCGCGTCGTCTCATGGAGAGCAAGGTGGATATACGCCGGTTGGAAAAACGATCGTCAAACCGGCATCTGGAGCGGCTGCGTGACGGGCTGACGGAGAGCATGCAGACGAGCTCGCTTCATCTCGACATGTTGCGAGACCTCAAACGCATCAACGCCCACATTGTGTCGGTGGCGCATCCCATCCTGGATGAAAGCGGCGTGCTGATCGAAAGCCGGCTGCGCTATGCGGAGCCACGCGCCTAGCGCATTTTCAAGAAGGGTGCCTCCGGTTTTCCCTCCGGAAATGCGACAGACCAAAAGTTGGCGCGTTTTCGCATCCGAAGAATAGCGAAGACGCTTCCAATCTCAATCGGCGGACGGCAGCCGCCGCATGGTGAATTCGATGCGGTCACCCTCGAGCTGCCGCCAGCTTTCCACTTCGGTCCAATACGCTGCCTTTGGAAAACTGTCGAACCACTCCCGCGCCTTGGCGCGAGCTTCTTCGCGGCCGAGACAAAAGGTCTGGCGCACGAACATGCCGTCTCGCTGCGGAACGCCGCTGGCGCTTTCGCGCTCCTTGCGGTGATTGGCGATCCTGCGCTTCAGCCCGTCGAGCGGCGGCGGTCCGGTAAATTTCGTCATGATATTCACCTCTGGCACCTACATCTTTAAAGATAGTGACGACGCGCTGGCTTGGCGAGTCGAATTTGTGCGCGGCGCAAACACCTGCTAGACGCGGCGGGACACAGACTTCAATGCAGGAGAATGACGAAATGGAACGGCCAATCTTGCCGAAGGGCTTGCCCGAGGATATCGAAGACAAGAAGGCCGTTGCCCAAGCGTGGTTCCAGCACCTGCGCGATACCATCGTTGCCTCCTTCGAAACCCTGGAGAACGAACTCACAGGTCCCCTTTCCGATCAGGAGCCCGGCCGCTTCGTCCAGAAAGAATGGCTGCGCGACAATGGCGAAGGCGGCGGCGGCAAGATGTCAATGATGGAAGGCCGTGTCTTCGAGAAGGTCGGCGTCCACACGTCCACCGTCTATGGCGAGTTCTCGCCAGAATTCCGCAAGCAGATTCCGGGCGCCGAAGAGGACCCGCGCTTCTGGGCCTCCGGTCTGTCGCTCATCGCCCATCCGGTCAATCCCAATGTCCCGGCCGTGCACATGAACACGCGCATGGTCGTCACCACCAGTCACTGGTTTGGCGGAGGCGCGGATCTGACGCCCGTTCTGGGCCGCAGGCGGACGCAGGAAGACCCGGACACCCAATTGTTTCACAGGGGCTTCGAGATAACCTGCAACCGGCACCCCGTTGCGGATTATCCGCGTTATAAGGCATGGTGCGACGAATATTTCTTCCTGAAGCATCGCAACGAGCCGCGCGGCATTGGCGGCATCTTTTTCGACTGGTTGCATCCAGAAGAGGAGAAGGGCGGCTGGGACGCGAATTTTGCCTTCGTGCAGGATGTCGGCCGCGCCTTCAATCTCGTCTATCCGAAAATCGTCCGCTCCAATTTCAACCAGCCATGGACGGAAGAGGACCGCGACGAGCAGCTGATCCGCCGTGGCCGCTATGTGGAGTTCAACCTGCTTTATGACCGCGGCACCATCTTCGGCCTGAAGACCGGCGGCAATGTCGAATCGATCCTCTCGTCCCTGCCACCGGTGGTGCGCTGGCCCTAGGCGCCTCACGCAGATTTGACGCTCATCAGCCATTTCGTCGCAAATAGCGCGAATTAGGACTTATGGAAAAACCAATGCGGTGATAGTCTCCTCCCGCAGACGTACTGGAGGAGCTATCGTCATGATTACTTCGAACAGCATGCCTATTTCTGCTTCCGCCGAGGGAGCATCGCAATCCATCGATACCACCGCATTGATTGACCGCCTTGCCGCCGAAATGCGCGCAACGGGCGATCGCGAACTGCCGCATTCCTTTTATGTCGAACAGGTGAAACGCACGCTCGCCGGAAAAGCCGTGAAGCGCGCAGATAATGACGAACGGCCCAGCACAAAAATCCCGCCGGCCGGGACGTCCTCCGTTTTCCAGTGCTGGGCGATGCCCGAGTAAGTCAGGGTTCAGCAATCAAGGACGCCGCTTTGGAACATAAGCGGCGGACTTTTGTTTCATACCGCAGGGGCGGCACGTCACTTCACGCTGCCCTTTGGCTGAAACAGGGAGGCAAGACCATGAGACTTTTTGAATGTGGAACGCTCGTGCCCGGCTGTGCCTGGCACACCCGCGCGGATGATGACGCAGAAGTCGTTCGCCGCACTGTGGAACACATGCGTGCGGCTCACGGCGAAACCGTTATCCGCGAAAACATGATCGATAATATCAAGGCCCGCATCCGCGACGAGGCGAACGCGGCTTAACGCTGGAGCATCACCATTCCGGCGCTCTAGTGCTCGAGCATGTCCTTAAGCCGGGCGGTCAACGCTGCCCGGTCAAGCGAGAAGTTGACGTCTATCCACTTCTCCTCGAGGCTCTTCAAAACATTGCCTACTTTTGGGCCAGCCTCAACACCGGCGGCCATCACATCAGCACCGCTTAGGGGAAAGGCGGGTTTCTGAAATTTTTCCGCCCTTGCCAGCAACGTCGAAAAGCGCGCAACCTTTTGCATCGCCGTGTCGCCGGCCGAGATATCGGCACGGGCTGCTGCGAGCGCCAGCTTCAACCGTGCCTTCATGCCATCAACGCCTTGACGGTAAAGCAGACGGTCGAGAGCCGTGTCTTTTAGGTCGGGATCAGCCGCCGGCGCCGAAGCCCAGTTGGAAAGATAGGAAGCTTCCGCCTTTGACAGTCGCAGACGCGCGGAAAGAGCAGCGAGCCTCTCCCGGTCGGGCGGCACGATGGCGGCAAGCCGGAGCATAGGCTCAACCGCCCAGCCGAGGGCCTGCTCCGCCGCCACCAGCCCATGAATGGCGTCGATACCCCATTTCTCGGTCTCGGGAAGAATTTCCGAGAGAACGCCCGATTGTCGCATCCAGAGCAGGGCGCGGGACGGATCGCGGGCGGAAAGCAGCTTCTTTACCTCGCTCCACACCCGCTCGGCAGAGAGCGTTGCCAGCTTGTCTTTGGCCCGCGCACTTGCTCTCAAACCATCCGCATCCGGCCGGCCGGAGCCGTAATGGGCAAAGAAGCGGAAAAAGCGCAAAATCCGCAGGTAATCTTCCGAAATCCGCGTCGCGGCATCGCCGATAAAGCGAACCGTCCCGGTTTCGATATCGGGCAAACCATTGATGAGATCGATGATTTCGCCATTTTCATCGGCGTAAAGCGCGTTGATGGTGAGGTCGCGCCGTTCCGCATCCGTTTGCCAGTCGGTACCGAAAGCCACCTGTGCGTGGCGGCCATTGGTTTCCACGTCACGGCGCAACGTCGTCACCTCGAAACCTTCGCCGTCGATCACGAGCGTCACCGTGCCGTGCTCGATGCCGGTTGGAACAGCCTTGATGCCCGCCGCCCTTGCCCGCGCCACCACCACATCAGGGGTAAGCGTCGTCGCCATGTCGACATCCGCGACGGGCAAACCCATGAGAGCGTTGCGAACGGCCCCGCCAACGATCCGCACTTCGCCGCCATCGGCATTCAGAAGCGCAAAGATGCGCTTCAGCGCCGGTTTTTCGAACCAGTCCTGACCGGCAAGGCTGCTCATGAATAAAACCTCTCGTAAATCGTCCTGACGATGCCCGCCGTAATGCCCCAAATGTAGCGCTCGCCATAGGGCATTTCGTAGAAAAACCGCTCCTTCCCCTGAAAGATGCGGCTGCCGCGCCCATGGTTTTCAGGGTTCATCAGGAAGGACAGAGGGACCTCAAAAACCTCGTCCACTTCCGCCGGATTGAGCGTGAGGTCAAAGCCGGGCCGAACAACGGACAGCACCGGCTTGATGCGAAAGCCCGTACCGGAAATATAATCCGGCAGACGCCCCACGGTCTCTACGAAAGAGCGCGAAAGCCCGATTTCCTCTTCCGCCTCGCGCAGCGCCGCCTCCTCCGGCGTGCGGTCCTCGGCGTCGATACCGCCGCCCGGGAAGGAAATCTGACCGGAATGCTTGCGCAGGGTGGAGGTGCGCTGGGTGAAGATCACCCGCGCGTCCTCGCCGTCATCGATAACGGGAACCAGAACCGCCGCGTCCTTCAGTTTGATGCCGTTGCCGGACAGCACCACGCCCGGATTGAGAACGTGATCGCCATTTTCCCGCTCGGCAACGCCCTCGCCTTCCTGCAGCACCCGCCGGCGGAAGTCGGCGGCGGTAAAACCCTTCAGCGCCGTCATTGTCATTGCGAAAGCCGTTCCAGTTCACTGGCGGGCATGACTGGAAAAACGACGCCCCCCGAGCGCACCGCGAACATGTCGACGCCATCCACCTTAATCACCTCGCCGAGTGCGACGAGGTCGTACATCACGGCCCGCGACACCAGCGCTTCCAGACGTCCGCGGACGAGAAGATAGGGCTTCAACTCCCGGTTCTCGCCGTAAATTTCGAACCGCAGCGGATGCTCCTGCCCCGCCTCCACCACATCGCCGACATTCGTGCGGAAAGTGAGTACGGGCTCGCCGTCCACCTCGCCCGCCGTCACCTTCATTTCCACGGCAACGAAAGGAGCATCGACGACCCGGATGCCGACTTTTTCCACAGGAGTCACGAGATAGGTTTTGCCATCCTCATCCTTGCGCAGAACAGTGGAAAACAGCCGAACCAGCGGCGCCCTGCCGATGGGCGTTCCGAGGTAGAACCAGGTGCCGTCGGCGCGGATTTCCATGTCGAGATCGCCGCAAAAGGGCGGATTCCAGCGCTCGACCGGGGCCGGTCCGCGCCGGGCGTCGCCGGTCTGTTCCGCGGCGCGGGAAATCATCGCCGCCAGCCCTGCCGCATCGCCTGCCGAATTTATCGTCTCCGCTGCCATATTCGAGTCTCGCTTTGCCGATAAGGAAATACTAAGTCACGACATAGTCATTCGAATGGCGCTTGTCAGCGGCCAAGAGAGCAATAAGCTATATGCAGCGCAAAATCCGTTCCGGCCAACGGCCAGCAAAGCCGGAATGCACTTGCGACAGCGGCGAAGGTATGAGGAGAGCGACATGGGCGTGATGAATACCGGCGAAACCCTCGACGAAAAGGCGATCATCGCCTCCGCCGAAAAGGCGCTTTCCGACATTGCGGCCATCCGCACCGAAGTCTCCAAGGTCATCTTCGGTCAGGAAAAAGTGGTGCAGAACACGCTTCTCGCCATCCTTTCCGGTGGCCATGCGCTGCTCGTCGGCGTTCCCGGTCTTGCCAAGACCAAGCTTGTCACCACGCTTGGCACCGTGCTCGGCCTCGAAGCCAACCGCATCCAGTTCACGCCGGACCTGATGCCGTCGGATATTCTCGGCTCAGAAGTCATGGACCAGGATGAAAACGGCCGCCGTTCCTTCCGCTTTATCAAGGGACCGGTTTTTGCGCAGTTGCTGATGGCCGATGAAATCAACCGCGCCAGCCCGCGCACGCAGTCCGCGCTGCTGCAGGCCATGCAGGAATACCACATCACCATGGCCGGCCAGACCTATGAGCTGCCGAAGCCGTTCCACGTTCTCGCGACGCAGAACCCGCTGGAACAGGAAGGCACCTATCCGCTGCCGGAAGCCCAGCTCGACCGTTTTCTCCTTCAGGTGGATGTCGGTTATCCCGAACTCGCGGCCGAACGCCAGATCCTGCTCGACACGACGGGTACCGCCTCGGGTGAAGCACGTGGCGTGATCGATGCGTCCCGCATGATGGAGATACAGGCGCTGATCCGCCAGATGCCGGTCAGCGACAAGGTGGTGGACGCCATCCTGTCACTCGTTCGCTCCGCCCGCCCCGGTCACGGCAACAAGTTGACCGATAAAAACGTCGCCTGGGGTCCCGGTCCGCGCGCCGGCCAGTCGCTGATGCTGACGGCCCGTGCGCGTGCGCTGTACGAAGGCAGGCTCGCGCCGTCGCTTGACGATGTCTATGCGCTGGCCGAACCGGTTCTGGAACACCGCATGGCGCTGACCTTTGCGGCCCGCGCCGAAGGCATGTCGGTGCGCGATGTCATCGCGGCCCTCGTGGAGCAGGCGAAGAACTGAAGCGACGTTCGCGAAAGGACTGCATGTGGCATCCATCGGCCAGATCGTAGACAAGACGCCAGGTAGCGAAGTTCTCGCGCGCGCGCGCCAGCGCGCCGCCCTGGTGCCGGACTGCATGGTCGAGGCAAAGCGCATCGCCAACACCGTCACCGCAGGCTGGCATGGCCGCCGCAAGCGCGGCATCGGCGAAAATTTCTGGCAGTTCCGCCCCTATGCCGAAGGCGAAAGTCTCTCGCGCATCGACTGGCGGCGCTCCGCCCGCGACGATCACACCTATGTCCGTGACCGTGAATGGGAAGCGGCCCACACCATCTGGCTCTGGGCCGACATGTCGCCGTCGATGATGTTCAAATCGACCCTCGGCTCCGTTTCCAAGGAAAGCCGGGCGCTGGTACTGATGCTGGCGCTGGCGGAAATCCTCGCGCGCTCGGGCGAGCGCATCGGCTGCCCCGGCATCATGGAACCGGTTTCGGCCCGAAATGCCGCCGAACGGCTCGCCACCGCAATCATGCATGCGCCGCCGACCGAAGGCATGCCGGAAACGAGCATGATCCGTGGCGCGAGCGACATCGTTCTGATCGGCGATTTTCTTGATGATGCGCAGGCCGTGATGGAACGCATTTCGCCGCTCGCACGGCGGGGCCTGCGCGGCCACGTGGTGGAAATTGCCGATCCGGCCGAAGAGACATTTCCCTATTCCGGCCGCACCGAATTCAGCGATCCGGAAACCGGCGAAAAACTGGTCTCCGGTCGCGCCGAGACCATTCGCGAGGACTATACCCGCGCCTATTTCGCAAGGCGCGAGGCGCTCTCCTCGTCACTTCGCCGTCTGGGCTGGAACTTCGTGTTCCATCGCACCGATCATCTCGCTTCCGAGGCATTGGTGGCCATGCACATGTATCTTTCCGGCGCACCCGCGCAAGGCGGTGGCCGCCGATGAGCGCATTGCCTTTCGTCTTCACCAGCCCCTACATCCTCTTCGGCTTGCTGGCGCTGCCTGCCATCTGGTGGCTGCTGCGGCTCACCCCGCCGCGCCCCAAGGCGGAAGTGTTCCCGCCGCTGAAGATCCTGGCGACGGTGTTGAAACGTGAGGAAACGCCGTCGAAAAGCCCATGGTGGCTCACCCTGCTGCGCATGGCGCTTGCCGCCGCCGTGATTCTTGCTCTCGCCGATCCCGTGGTCAATCCACGCAACAGCGGCATCGCCGGCAACGGTCCGCTGGTGCTGGTGGTTGACAATAGCTGGGCGTCGGCGCCCGACTGGGAGCGACGCGTGGCGACGGCGGAAGCCCTGATCGGGGACGCGGAGCGTGCCGAGCGCCCCGTCGCCATCGCTTTTACAGCCGATGCCGAACATGACGCCGTACCCGGAACGACAGCGGTCGCCCTGGAAAAGCTGGCAGCGGCAAAACCGAAGCCGCTCGTTCCCGATCGTGTCCGCACCGCCGAAGCCATCACCGAAGCGCTTAACGGCACGACCCCCGGCACCCTCGCCTATATCGCTGATGGCGTGCAGACGGCGCAGGACGAAAGCGCCCTGAAAACGCTCGCCAGTCTTTCACCCGCCGAATTCCGCATCGTCAGCGGCGACGGCAAGGCGATCGCCGCTATAACGGGGGCAACGAACAATGCCGAAGCCATGAGCGTTTCGCTTTCAAGGCTCGATACTGCGGAAGCTGCCCGGTTGACGGTCAACGCGCAGGACAGCCAGGGCCGCATCCTCGCCAATGGCATCGCCACCTTCGCCCCCGGCCAGGCTGAAACAACGGCAACGGTGGAAGCGCCCTTCGAACTGCGCAACGATTTCGCCCGTCTTTCCCTTGAAGGTGTTTCGACGGCAGGTGCAGTGCATCTTCTCGATGACGGCTTCCGCCGCCGCCGCGTGGCGCTGCTGGCAGGCGAAACCGGCAATGATTTCCAGCCGCTGCTGCAACCGCTTTATTATATCAGCCGGGCGCTTCAGCCCTTCGTCGATCTCATTCCGCAGCGGCAGGCCGATCTCGCGCAGGCCATCCCGGAAATCCTGCAATCCAACCCCTCCGTCATCGTCATGGCCGATATCGGCCGCCTGCCGCAGGAAACCTATGAGCCGATGCAGAAATGGCTTGCGGGCGGCGGCACGTTGATCCGCTTCGCCGGACCGCGCCTTGCTGCAGCACCCGCCGACGACCCACTGGTGCCCGTGACACTGAGACAGGGTGAACGCGCACTCGGCGGCGCTCTCTCCTGGGCAGAACCGCAGCCTCTTGCCGATTTCCCTGCCTTCGGCGCTTTCGCCGGCATGCCGAAGGCCGACGGCATTCTCGTCAAACGCCAGGTTCTGGCCGAGCCGACACCAGACCTCGCCGAACGCACCTGGGCAAGCCTTGCCGATGGCACGCCGCTCGTCACCACCCGCAATGTCGAGGCGGGTCGCATCGTGCTGTTCCATGTCAGCGCCGAGGCCAGCTGGTCCGACCTGCCGATATCGGGCCACTTCGTCGATATGCTGCGCCGTATCGTGCAACTGTCGAAAGCAGGCGGCGCTTCGGCCTCCGCCAATGCACCGGCCGCCGCTCTGCCACCCTTCCGCCTGCTGACGGCCGAAGGCGCGCTGTCAGCCGAAATCGGCACTGCCCGGCCGCTGGAAATGCTCGCGGGCCAGCCTCCCCGCACCGGTTTCGACAATCCCCCCGGCCTCTACGGCACAGAGGATGGTTTCGTGGCTCTCAATCTTCTGCCGGCAGGTGCGACGCTGCGCCCGCTCGATACGTCGGCCGCCGGCGTCAGCACGTCAAGCGAAGCCCTGATCGGCGAAACGGCGAAATCACTGCGCCCTGCCCTCTTCATCGCCGCCTTCCTCATGCTGATTGCCGACAGCCTGATCGTGCTCTTCATGAACGGCGCCTTCGCCCGCCTGCCGAAAGCCAGAAGCGCCACGGCCGCGACCGTACTTCTCGCCCTCGGCGCCTTTGCCGCCATGGCGCCAACCGAGGCCCGCGCCGACGATCCCAAACCCGGCGACGACCAAATTTTCGAGCGGCTGGACACCACCCATCTCGCTTATGTCCGCACCGGCGAAGACGATGTCGACCGCATTTCAGAACAGGGTTTGCAGGGTTTGAGCGAATTTCTGACCTGGCGCACGACGCTGGAGCCCGGCCAGCCTGTCGGCCTTGACATTTCCAAGGACGAATTGTCCTTCTATCCGATCATCTACTGGCCTGTTTCGGCCTCTGCCCCCATGCCGTCCAGCGCTGCCATCTCCCGCATCGACGCTTATATGCGTGCCGGCGGCACCGTGCTCTTCGACACACGCGACCAGTTCTCTTCGCTCGATACCGGCGCGACCAGCGCCAATGGCGAGCGTTTGCAGGCAATCCTCGCCAATATCGATATTCCGCCGCTGGAACCTGTGCCGGAAGACCATGTCCTGACGCGCTCCTTCTATTTGCTCACCAATTTCCCCGGCCGTTACAATGGCTCGCCGCTCTGGGTGGAATCGCGTCAGGGGGCCGCCAAGACCACCTCCGGCCTTTCCTCCTCTGGCGATGGCGTGACGCCGATCATGATAACCGGCAATGATTTCGCCGGCGCATGGGCCGTCGATGCGCAGGGCGCACCGGTCCTGCCCACTGTGCCGCCCGACGAGATGCAGCGCGAACATGCCTTCCGCTCCGGCGTCAACATCATGATGTATATGCTGACCGGCAACTACAAGGCCGATCAGGTCCATGTTCCGGCACTTCTCGAACGGTTGGGGCAGTGACATGACATTGACCTTCGCCCCCTTCCTGCCGTGGATCGTGATCGCCATTCTGGCCGTCGCAGCACTTCTCCTTTCCTTCATCGGCCTGTGGCGCGGCGTGCGTGGCGCATGGCTGCGCGGGCTGGCGCTTGCTGCCCTGCTTGCCGCCATCGCCAATCCGCTCCTGACGCAGGAGGAGCGCGAACCGCTTTCCACCATCGTCCCCGTCATCGTCGACCGCTCGCAAAGCCAGGATGTGCAGGACCGGCCGCAGATGACGGACACGGCGCTCAATGCGCTGAAAGAACGGCTGTCCCGTTTCCCGCGTATCGAGCCGCGCATCGTTGAAGTGCGCGATAATGGTGAGAGCGATTCACCCTCGACCCAGCTTTTCTCGGCCTTGTCCTCCGCCGTTTCGGATGTCTCGCCTTCCCGCGTCGGCGGTGCGATCTTCCTCAGCGACGGCCAGATACATGATATTCCGAATGCGCAGCCCAATGCCGAACAGGCGCTCGGCTTCCGCGCACCCGTGCATGGCCTGATCACCGGCAAGGCTGATGAGTTCGACCGCCGCATCGAAATCGTTCGCGCCCCGCGCTTCGGTATTGTCAACGAGGAACAGCAACTGACGCTGCGGGTCTTCGATGATGGACGCCCGGCAGGCGGCGGTGCGGCTGAGGTGACGGTGAAGATGAATGGCGAAGAAATCGCCACGCTGCAGGCCACCCCCGGCCAACCGACGCCGTTCAATTTCAAGGTCCCACGCGGCGGCAACAATGTCATGGAATTTTCCGTTGCGGAAATCCCGGGCGAAGTGACTGTTGCCAATAATCGTGCCGTTCATCTGATCGAAGGCATCCGCCAGAACCTGCGCGTGCTGCTCGTCTCCGGTGAACCGCACGCCGGCGAACGGGCATGGCGTAACCTCCTGAAATCCGATGCTTCGGTCGATCTGGTGCATTTCACCATTTTGCGTCCGCCGGAAAAGCAGGACGGCACGCCGATCAACGAACTCTCGCTGATCGCCTTCCCCACCCGCGAACTGTTCGTCGAGAAGATCAATGATTTCGATCTCATCATCTTCGACCGCTACCAGCATCGCGGCGTGCTGCCGATCCTCTATTACGATTACATCGCCCAATATGTCGAAAAAGGCGGCGCGCTCCTGATCGCCGCCGGGCCGGAGCATGCCGGTCAGGATTCAATCGCCATGACCCCGCTCGCCTCCGTGCTGCCGGCGCAGCCGACAGGTCAGGTGCATCAGGCCGCCTTCTACCCGCGCCTTTCGGAAGCGGGCAAGAAGCACCCTGTCACCCGCGGGCTGGAAGGTTCGGGCAACGAGCCGCCGCAATGGGGCCGCTGGTTCCGCACCATCAGCGTCGACCCGCCGCAGGGCCAGACCGTGATGCTGGGCGATGGACAGGACCCGCTGCTGGTGCTCAACCGTCAGGGCGAAGGCCGCGTCGCCATGCTGCTGTCGGATCAGGGTTGGCTCTGGGCGCGTGGTTATGAGGGCGGCGGTCCGCATGTGGCGCTTTACCGCCGCATCGCACACTGGCTGATGAAGGAACCGGAACTCGAGGAAGAGGCGCTGACGGCACGCGCCAACGGCCGCACCCTTCAGATTACCCGTCAGACCATCGGCGACGATCCCGGTCAGGCCAGCGTGCGTTTCCCCTCCGGCAAGACGGAGAACATGGCTTTCACCAGCAGCGAGCCCGGTCTCTACAGGATCGAGCGCCGCATGGATGAAACCGGCCTGTTCGAAATCAAGAACGGCGATTTCACCACCCTCGTGCATGTTGGCGCGGTGGACGCACCCGAATTCAAGGCAATGATTTCAACCACCGAAACGCTGAAACCGCTGGCCGATGCCACGAGGGGCAGCGTGCATCGTGTGGCCGATAATTCCGGCCGTATCGCTTTGCCGGATATTTTGCCGGTTCGCGGCGATATCAGGGTTGCCGATGAGGATCGCATGCTGATACGCATGACCGACGAGACGG
Organism: Agrobacterium tumefaciens; assembly: GCF_017726655.1. Lineage (NCBI taxonomy): Bacteria > Pseudomonadati > Pseudomonadota > Alphaproteobacteria > Hyphomicrobiales > Rhizobiaceae > Agrobacterium > Agrobacterium tumefaciens. Next base: position 2,777,892 of record NZ_CP072308.1, on the reverse strand, counting down.
TGCTGAAAGGCGTGAACACCCTGCCGCTCTTTGCCGGTTTTGCCGGGCTCGGCGCCCTGCTCCTTGCCTTCTCCGCGCTCTGGTGGCGTGAGGGCCGGTAAAGACTGCGGCCCGACGGCAGCGTCGGGTTTTCCGTCTCCAGCGTGAAACCGAAAGCGGTCGCCATCCGGCGTCTGGAGAACAGGCATGAATTTCATTTTGAGCGATGTTGCCGACGCGGAAGTCGAAAAAGCCATTCGCGAGCCGTTGGTGGCCTACAACATCGCCCGCTTCGGCGAGAGCGACAAACGCGAGCTCAACATCACTATCCGCGATGAAGACAATACCATCACCGGCGGGCTGGTTGGCCACACCGCCCGAGGCTGGCTTTACGTGCAGCTTCTTTTCGTGCCGGAGACAATGCGAGGACAAGGCACGGCCTCGAAACTTCTGGCCATGGCCGAAGACGAGGCAAGAAAGCGCGGCTGCGTCGGCGCCTATATCGACACGATGAACCCGGATGCGCTCAGAACCTATGAACGCTACGGCTTCACCAAGATCGGCACGCTCGGGCCGCTTTCCAGCGGCCAGTCGATCACCTGGCTGGAGAAGCGGTTTTAGTCTCTAGGCGGCGATTCCCGCCAGATTACTCTCATCCGTTCGGCCCATGGCAGCGCGGATCTGCTGGCGAAGCCACACGGAGCCGGCATCCGCATCGGTCTGCAAGGTCCAGACCATGGCGACGGGCGGGAAATTCAACGTCACCGGCACCGGGCTTGTTTCGAGCCCCAGCATCGGAGCGTAACGCTGCGCGATGCGCGAGGAGACCGTCGCAAGCACGGCTGATGAACGCGCCGTGGCCAGCACCGAGAGAAAATCCGGCGCAGCGGCAACGACGTCGATCTCCAATCCGCTCAATTCCAACGCGTCCTTGATGCAGCCATGCAGACTGTCTGTCTGCGATATCACCGCGTGTTTGGCTGACACATAGTCGTCCAGTCCAACGGGATTGGGCAGATCAAGCAAAGCCGGGTTGAAGCAGCAAAGCACGCTGGAGGAATAAAGCGGCTCGCAATGGTGCCGCTGTTCCTTGGAATAGGTGCATCCGACAGCCATGTCGATCACGCCTGTATCCAGCATCGCGGTAATTTCCTGCTCCTGCCCGCTGCGGGCCAGAATGCGAATACCGGGCGCGATCTCCCGCAGCCGCGCCGTCAGATCCGGCAAAAGCAACAGCTCCACCTCGCTCGACATGCCCAGCCGGAACGTGCGGCGCTCCGTCGCCGGATCGAAGACATCCGCCGTCAAAACCGCCGCCTGCGCCTGTCTCAGCGCCTGCCGCACCGGTCCCGCCAGCTTGAGCGCCCGCGCCGTTGGCTTCATTTCCTGCCCCACGCGAATGAAAAGCTCGTCCTGAAACAGGGTACGCAGCGTCGAGATATTATGGCTCATCGCCGGCTGCTGGATTTTCAACCGGCGCGCGGCGCGCGTCACGTTCATCTCTTCCATCATCGCATCGAAAGCAATGAGAAGATTGAGGTCGAAGGAACGGAGATTGAAATGATCGATAGTTTGCATAAGTCATATCGATTTGATTGCTGGCTTCCCTACACTTAGCTGGAGTGCGGAAAGTTTCAAGACGTTCCCTAACTCAGGAGCCTTTAATGCCATCACGCCGCTCACTTCTCAAAGGCGCCGCCAGCGCCCTCTTTGCAGCCCCTTTCATTGCGCCTTCACTCGCCTTCGCCAAAGCGCCGCTCGCTGCCACACAGGCACCCGGCTTCTACAGGCTGATGGTCGGCAAGGTAGAAGTCACCGCCCTTTCGGATGGCGTCGTCGCGCTGCCGCTTGCAAAACTCTACACCAACACTACACCGGAACACGCATCCAAGGTGCTGAAGGATGCCTTCCTACCGGACGAGACGCCGACCTCCGTCAATGCGTTTCTGGTCAATACCGGCGACAGGCTGGTCCTGATCGATGCCGGCACCGGCACCTATCTCGGCGCGAGCCTTGGCAAGCTCGTCGCCAATATCGAAGCCTCGGGCTACAAGGCCGGTGAAATCGACGACATCATCCTCACACACATCCATACCGACCATTCCGGCGGACTGTCGGCGAATGGCAAACGCGTCTTTGCCAACGCGACCCTGCACGTCAACAAGCGCGAAGCCGCTTTCTGGCTGGACGAGGAAAAAGCGAAAGCAGCGCCCGAAGCGATGAAAAAATATTATGCCGAAGCAAGAGAGAGCATCCAGCCCTATATAGATGCCGGCAAATTTAAGACCTTTAGCGATAACGGCGCGCCGGTTCCCGGTCTTGGGTCGATCCTCTATGCCGGCCACACACCAGGCCACAGCGCGGTCGTTCTGGAAAGCGAAGGCCAGAAAATCGTCTTCTGGGGCGATATCACCCATGGCGATATCCTCCAGTTCGATGAACCCGATGTAGCGATCGAGTTCGACGTTGACCAGAAGGCAGCGGTCGTCGCTCGAGATCTGGCGTTTAAACAAGCGGTAGAAGGCAAGTATCTGGTGGCAGGCGCTCACATCGCCTTCCCCGGCATCGGCCACGTGCGCAGCGACAGCACCAATTATGATTGGCTGCCGGTCAATTACGCGGCGCTATAACAAGAAGAAGATGTGGCCCGATTCTGAAAGATCGGGCCATCGCCTTGGGTCGCGACTTCAGGTCAGCGCCACCCGCCGTGTTTCCGCATTGATCATGGTCGCCGCAATGGCGGCCAGCACCAGCAGCCCGGCAAAGATGCCGACCGCGACGCCAAAACCCTGCGCAATGGCATAACCGAGCAGAGACGGCGCCAGCAGGCCGCCAAGTCGTGCCATGGCGCCCGCCGCCCCCATGCCGGTTGCCCGTGATTCGGTCGGGTAAAGCTCTGGCGTAAAGGCGTAAAGCGCCCCCCAGGTGCCGAGAAGGGCAAAACTCATGATCAACAGCGAAGCCGCAATCATGACGCCCCCGGCCGCGAGCGTGAACAGCAAGCAACCGAGCGCAGACAGCAGGCAAAAGCCGATCAGCGTCGGCTTGCGGCCCCATTTTTCAACGCCATAGGCGGCAAGCGCATAACCGGGGATCTGCGCCAGCGCCACCAGCACGAGAAAACCATAACCGCGCACAAAACCGAAACCATCACCCGCCAGTTTCGCCGGCATCCAGGTGAAGACGCCGTAATAGGAAACGGAAACGAGGAACCAGATGGCGAGGATCATGAGGCTGCGCTGGCGCAAAGCAGGAGAAAAAATCCCCTGTCCCTTCGCGGCCTCGGGCTGGAAAAGCCCGGTTCCGGCATCGAGCGGCGCGCGGCCATTCGTGACCAGCATGCGGTTAACGACGGCCTTGGCTTCCTCCAATCGCCCTGTGCGCAGCAGGTAAAGCGGCGATTCCGGCACCAGAAAGCGTAAGCCCAGACCCAGAACGGCCGGAAATGCCGTCACGGCAAAAATGTAACGCCAGGCATCGGCCACACCGACAAGGCTGGCGCCCCAGGCCGCGAGCGCCACGATCAATGTCCCGACAGCCCAGAAACCTTCCAGAAACACCAGCCAGCGTCCCCTGTTCTTGGCTGGCAGGAACTCGGCCATCATCGCATAATCCACCGGCAGCGTGCCGCCCACGGCGGCCCCGGTGAGAAAACGCAGGACGAGCAGAATAGTGAAATCAGGCGCGAACACCGAAAGCACGCCGAACAGGGCGTCACAGGCGACGGTGACGATCAGCACACGGCGACGGCCATATCTGTCCGCCAGCCGACCGAAGCCGGCAGCGCCTATAAGCATGCCGAAAAAGAACGCCGTCCCGGTTTGCAGCGCCTGCGGCACCGTCAGGCCGAAGGTTGCCGCAATCGAGGCGGCAGTGAAGCCGACAGCCAAAACCTGCATGGCATCCGCCGCCCAGACGAGGCCGAAAATGCCCATCAGCCGCCGTTGATAGGCGCCTGCGCCCGCGCGCTCCAGCGCATCATTCATGGTGATTGCCGTCATGCCCGCCCCCTTGCAGAAATCGACTTTCCCTAGCTATCGCATGAGGGAAGGAAACGGAATTGAATTCTGTGGAGGGAGACGCGTTGTTTCGAAACAGGCCAGCGGAAGAAGATCTTACCACACAAGGAGATGTGCACGGCAGTCTCGATGTTTGCCATAGCGCGCAACGCCCCTTCCGTCATGCCGGACTTGATCCGGCATCCAGTCACGGCGCGTCTGCGCCGTGGGAACAGTCCTTTCAGCCCAAAGACTTGCTCTGGCTGGATTCCGGCTCAAGGCCGGAATGGCGCGGTGTTACGCTGCGCTAAAAAGCACAAAGCCCCTTCGGAAACCCTCAACCGTAAACCCTGAGCGGCTCCTCAAAACCCTCATCTTCAGCCGCTGCAGCCGGCATCACGGCCTCGCATTTGCGCCAGCCGATCTTGCCTTTCAGCCGCTGGTGCACATCATCACCCAGCGGCACGACCAGAACCCGGTTCGGATCGACAGGACCCGGAAAATCAAGCGCCGCATAAGCGACCTTCTCGAAACCGAGCGGCATGTAATAGGGTGGATCGCCAATCAGGATCACAGCTTCGGAGCCCTTCCGCCTTGCCGCCGCAATAGCGATCCGGACGAGCTCCCGACCGATGCCCTTGTTCTTGTGCGAAGGCCGAACGGCAAGGGGCCCGAGCATATGGCCCTTCACGCCACCGGCCAGAACCGGCGTCATGCGCACCGAGGCAATCGTTTCGCCATCATCGGCGCAGACGAAGGACAGCGACCGGTCATGGGGCCCCTGCTCGCGAATGCGCGCTGCCGCACGGGTGTGCCGGCCGGGACCAAAAGCTTCTTCGTTGATGACGTCGATGATGGCGTCGTGCGACGCGTCCTCGGTGAGGTAGACAAGATCGTGCTTGGACATGAAGAGACCGAAACTTCCAGAATGCGGATGCGACAATAGATGACGGCTGCGCCGGTTAGGGCGTTCAGGAGCGTCAGCGTCGTCGGAGCATCCGTGGTTCGATCATAATCAAAAATTTCCTCAGATTTGTGAAAATCGCAATTATCAGGAAAATAACGACCCGTCCAGAACAAAACGCTGCGCGATGCCATTCCCGTTATGCGAGACGGAAACGCATTGTTCAATGCCTTGTGGGTTCGCGGCCGCCCGTGAACCGGGTAGGATCGGCCCCAAGAAAACAATCAAGGAGATCATCATGGGCATGCTCGTGGAAGGCGTATGGAAAGACGTCTGGTACGACACCAAGGAAACCAAGGGGCACTTTAAGCGCAGCGCCTCGCAATTCCGCAACTGGGTGACAGCGGACGGCGCGCCTGGCCCTTCCGGAGAAGGCGGATTTGCGGCAGAGAAAGATCGTTACCACCTCTATGTATCGCTGGCCTGTCCCTGGGCGCACCGCACCCTGATTTTTCGCAAGCTGAAAAAGCTGAAAGACCTGATTTCCGTCTCCGTCGTCGATCCGTTGATGCTGGAGAACGGTTGGGAATTCCGGCCGGAAGGTGAGCGCACACCGGGCGCGACCGAAGACCATCTCTTCGGTTTCTCCAAATTGTGGCAGGTTTATACCAAGGCTGACCCGAAATATTCCGGACGCGTCACCGTGCCGGTCCTCTGGGACAAAAAGCGCGGCACCATCGTCTCCAACGAATCGGCGGAAATCATTCGCATGTTCAACGTGGCCTTCAACGGGCTCACCGGATCGGACGCGGATTATTATCCAGAGGCGCTGCGCGCCGAGATCGATGCGCTGAATGACGTCATCTATGACACCGTCAACAACGGCGTCTACAAGGCCGGTTTCGCCACGACACAGGATGCCTATCAGCAGAATGCCGTGAAGGTGTTTGAGACGCTGGATATGCTGGAAGATCGCCTGAAGGATAAAAGATTTCTGTTTGGCGCGGAGCAGACGGAAGCGGACTGGCGGCTCTTCACCACACTCGTCCGTTTCGACCCCGTCTATGTCGGCCATTTCAAGTGCAACATCCGCCGCATCCACGACTATCCACATCTGACGGCCTATCTGCGCGATCTTTATCAGACGCCGGGCGTGCCTGAGACGGTCGATATCCGGCACATCAAGGAACATTATTACCGCAGTCATCGCACCATCAACCCGACCGGTATCGTGCCTGTCGGTCCGGAGTTGGACCTGACATTGGCGCACGGCCGCGAGGCCCTGTCTTGAGGGATTAAAACGTCGCTACCAATGGTCGGCCGGCGCTTCTTCCCCGGCGAGTTCAGCGAGCCGGCGGCGGGTGGCCGGTGTTACTCCTTCCGGCAGCTCTGACAGATCGAAAAAGCCGCTCTCAACTATTTCGTGATCGGGCTTTTTCGGCTGTGTCTGGGTGACATCCAGCCGGTAAAGCGCGACATGGTCGCGATTGCTGCCTTCCAGATTGAGGTAGACGTGGAAAAGCTCGGGCTTGGAGGCTGCCTCGAGATTGCCTTCCTCGCGGATTTCCTTGTGAAGCGCCAAAAGCAGGGTCTCACCCCGCTCCACCCCACCACCCGGCAGGTACCAGCCGGGCAAGTAGGTATGCCGCACCAGAAAAATCCTGCCCCTTTCGTCATAGCAGGCAGCACGCACCCCCAGCGTTGCACCGCGCGTGAACAGAAAAACGAAATGCAGAAAGCGGATCAGCAGGCGTGTGTGGAACGGGCGGGCATCCCGCCGCATTGTTTCATCACTCACTCTGGTTTCTCCCCGTCGGCAGGCTTTTGTTGGACGTGCGGCATATCATAGGTTATCTCTCCCGCCATGTTCAAACTTGCGCATATTTCAGACGTCCATTTGGGGCCTTTGCCGAAACTCACTTTCCGGGAACTTGCATCGAAACGGATTACCGGTTTCGTCAACTGGCATCGCAACCGCCGCAAGCATCTCTTCACCGATACGCTGGAAAAGCTGCTCGACGATCTCGAGACTAAATCGCCGGATCATCTGGCTATCACCGGCGATCTCGTCAATCTTGCGACCGGCATCGAAATCCGCGCCGCCGCGGACTGGCTGGAGGAAGTGGGCGATCCAGAGAAAACCTCCGTCGTTCCCGGCAATCATGACGCCTATGTATCCGGTGCGCATGACAAGGCCATGCAGGCCTGGTACCCCTATGTCCGCGGCGATGGCGACCCCGCCGCGTGGGACGACGACCGCAAGATTTTCCCCTATATGCGCGTGCGCGGCCCCGTCGCGCTTATCGGCTGTTCCACCTCGATTGCCACGCCACCTTTCTCGGCCACCGGCTATTTCGGCAACCGGCAGGCGCGCGCTACGGCGGAACTGCTGAAGAAGGCGGGGGAGCAGGGGCTGTTCCGCGTGGTGATGATCCATCATCCGCCGATCCGCGGCGCCGCCGCCACCCACAAGCGTATGATCGGTATCCGCCGTTTCGCGGCCGCCCTCGGTATTGGCGGTGCGGAACTCGTGCTGCATGGTCATACGCATTTGAATACGGTTTATTGGCTGAATACGCATCACGGGGAAGACCACATTCCGGTCGTCGGCATCGCGTCTGCCAGCCAGGGGCCGGGTGGGGAAAAACCGCGCGCGGCCTATAATCTCTTTAACATTTCCGGGGGTTCCGGCACCTGGAACGTTACCTGCGAACGACATAGCCTCAATGAAGCGGCGACGGGTGTCTCGCTTGAGGATATCAGGGTATTTTACGAAAACGGGCGGCCGCTCGGGTTCTCGCGGCCGGCGGAGCAGAGCCCGGAGGATTGAGAGATAGGAGGTTGGGGCTACCACCCTCTGCCCTGCCGGGCATCTCCCCCCTTAACGGAGGAGATTGGCAAGAAGCGCCACCACAACCGCAATTGCAGACAGCAACATGGGCGAGACCGCACCGCGCGTCGATCTCCCCCTCGAGAGGGAGATGTCCGGCAGGACAGAGGGGGGATAGCCCCCACCCTCAACGCAAGCCTTACTTCGCCCGCTCTTCCAGCACCCGGTTCGCCGCAGAAACAATCGCTTCGAGCGACGCCGCCACGATATTCGTATTCACCCCGGCCCCGAACAGCTTACCGCCTGGATGCTCCATCTCGACATAAGCGATGGCCGACGCATTCGAGCCGTGCTGCAATGAATGCTCAGAATAATCATTCACTGAGAGATCGATGCCGAGATAAACCGACAGCGCATTGATGAAGCCATCGATCGGGCCTGTGCCCTTGCCCTCGATACGCTTCACCTCACCATTATCGGTGATTTCGGCGGCAACAATCCGCACGCCCTTGAAATCGCCGGCCGGATAGGTGTGGTGATCGACGAACTTGAGGCGTGCATTCGGCTGCGTCACGTAGCGTTCGATAAAGCGCTCATAGATGCGCTTGGCCGGCAGCTCGACACCCTCTTCGTCGGTGATGCGCTGAATATCCTCGCGGAACTCCACCTGCAGGTTGCGCGGCAGGTTGATGCCGTAATCCTGCTGGAGGATATAGGCGATGCCACCCTTGCCGGATTGCGAATTGATGCGGATGATCGCTTCGTAGGAACGTCCTACATCCTTCGGGTCGATCGGCAGATAGGGCACTTCCCACACCGGGTGGTTGGCAACCTTGATCGCCTTCATGCCCTTGTTGATCGCATCCTGATGCGAGCCGGAAAAGGCCGTATAGACCAGTTCGCCGACGTAAGGATGGCGCTCCGGGATCGTCATCTCGTTGGAATATTCGTAGACCGCCTTGATGCGCTCGATATCACGGCAATCCAGTTCGGGATCGACACCCTGCGTATACATGTTCAGCGCCAGCGTCACGACGTCGACGTTACCCGTGCGCTCGCCATTACCGAACAGCGTGCCTTCGACGCGGTCAGCACCCGCCATCAGGCCCAGCTCCGTCGCCGCGATGCCCGTGCCACGGTCATTGTGCGGATGCAGCGAAATAATGACGTTTTCGCGGTTGTCGATGTTGCGGCACATCCATTCGATCTGGTCGGCATAGATGTTCGGCGTCGCCATTTCCACCGTCGACGGCAGGTTCAGGATCAGCTTGTTGTCCGCCGTCGGCTTCACCACCTCGACCACGGCGTTGCAGATTTCCAGCGCCACTTCCAGCTCCGTGCCGGTGAAGCTCTCGGGCGAATATTCGAAGCGGTAACCGCCGCCGGCCTTTGCCGCCATGTCGGTGATCATCTTGGCCGCATCGACGGCGATCTGCTTGATGCCGTGCACATCCTTACCGAACACCACGCGACGCTGCAATTCCGACGTGGAATTGTAGAAATGGATAATAGGCTGGTTGGCGCCTTCCAGCGCTTCGAACGTGCGGGTGATCAGTTCCGGCCGGCACTGTACCAGCACCTGCAGGGAAACGTCGTCAGGCACATTGCCCTCTTCCACGCACCAGCGGGCAAAATCGAAATCTGTCTGCGAGGCGGAAGGGAAACCAATCTCGATTTCCTTGAAGCCCATTTCCAAGAGCAGCTTGAACATGCGGGCCTTGCGATCATGACCCATGGGATTGACCAGCGACTGGTTTCCGTCGCGCAAGTCGACAGAACACCAGATCGGCGCCTTGGTGATGGTCTTTGAAGGCCAGGTACGATCGGGGATATTGATGGTGGGATAAGGGCGATACTTCACGCTCGCGTCGGTCATGCCCTTTGAAATCGTGGTGGTCTTGGCGTCCATGTCGCTTCCTCCTTGCGCCATCCGCGGGCTTCTTCAAGCCATCGGCGAGTGCGCGGCCCTTGGGGGCCTAAATCCAGTATAAAATGAGATTTCGAGATGAGGAGCGTTTGCACCAGCGGGCTTTCGGCCGCCGGGCGCTCCTCACTGGACCCGGCAACCGCGTGTAAGGTCGAGGCTAAGAAGCGAGAGTGCACCGCACGGCGAGGCCGTCGCAGAAATCTGCGCGCTCATGCCGGAAATTGTTGCGATGCTGTTGCTCATGGCGATGTGTATAAACAGCGGCTGGCGGTCTGACAAGTGATCTTGTGCGGTGCAGGCTTATTTTCCGCCCCTGCCGATTTCCAACCTTTCTGCAATCCAATTAGCCATCAGGGACTGACGCGTCACGCCAAGGCGTGCGGCCTCCGCATCCACTCTGCGCAAGACCTTTTCAGGAAGATCTATATCGACATGCACCATTTCCAACCCGGGGCGGCGAGCCTTCGACCAATCGATATAGCCGTCCAAATCTTCGCCATCGTCGAATTTCTTGTCAAAATCTTCAGCGCTGATGGTCTTCATAACGCTGTTTCTCCTTGTCTCTGGAACGCCTGACGGAAATGACCCGCAACCGGTCATTTCTATAGGTGTAGACCGCGCTCCAGCACTTGCCTCGCAATTGCGCGATCATAATATACCGCTCTTCCGATGTGGTTTCGAGAGGAACGACAAGTCTTTTCTCGTCCAGCCAAAGCGCCCTTGCTTCGGTGAAATCTATTCCATGCTTGTCTTTGTTACTTTCACTTTTGGCAGGGTCTAATTCGAAATCCATAAATAATATTTCTTTAAAACAATAAGCATCCTATTTAACCACGCTTCACCACTCGCTGCAACGCCATCATCAACCCGCCACCGATCAGCCCCCCAAAGGCCCCGGAAACGCCGCCAAAAGAAAGGCCGGAGGCGGTGATGAGGAAGGTGATGGCCGCCGCCTCGCGGGTTTCCGGCTCCTTGAAAGCGGCGACCGCCGAGCCGGAAAAGGCGCCGACCAGCGCCAGCCCAGCCACCGCCTGAATGAGGATGGGCGGCGCGAGCGCGACGAAGGCTGTCACCACACCCGCCAGCAACCCGAAGACGATATATCCAACGCCGCCGATGATCGCCGCCCAGTAGCGGCGTTTCGGATCGGGATGGGCATCTTCCCCGGCGCACATGGCCGCCGTGATGGCGGCCAGGTTGACCGCATGGCCCCCGAAAGGCGCCGACAGCAGCGAGAAGAAACCGGTTGCCGCGAAAAGCGGACCGGGCTGCGGGTCGTAATGATTGACCTTCAGGACGGCGATGCCCGGAATATTTTGCGAGGCCATCGTCACGATGAAGAGCGGCAGCGCGATGGAAACGATGGCGTGGAGGCTGAAGACCGGCGTCACCCATTCCATCGGCGGCGTCAGCGACTGTGCGACGCTATCGAACGCGCCCGTGGGAATATCGACGCCGAAGATCATGACGAGCACGAAAGCAGCGAGCGCCGCGGGCACGGCAAACAGCCGTTTGAAAGCGCCGACGATGATCCAGGCCAGAATAATCGGCAAGCCGAGCGCGGGATTAAAACCGATCGCCTTGATCGGTGCAAAACACAGGCCAATGATGACACCCGACAACATGGCATTGGCAAGCGGCGCGGGGATGGAAGCGACCGCTTTTCCAAGCGGCCGGAACAGGCCGGCAATGATGATCAGGATCGCGCAGATGATAAAGCCGCCGACCGCAGCCGGAAATCCGCCCTCGATCACACCGGTCGTCGCCAGCAGCGCGGCCCCCGGCGTCGACCACGCGATGCTGATGGGAAGCCGTGTCGCGGCGGAGAGGACGATAGCACAAATCCCCATCGCCACCGAAAGCGCCATCAGCCCGGACGCAGCTTCGAAATCGGTTGCGCCGACCGCTTTCAAGCCCTGCAGCACAACGGCGAAGGAACTGGCAAAACCGACAAAAGCGGTGAGGCAGCCCATGAACAGGCTCTGGACGGAAAAATCTTTCAGCATGGCGGTTCCTGGATCTTCTGTTTCTTCTGAAGATCAAAAAACCCATCCGCTGGCAAGATGCTCGACGGGCGAACAGGTACGCCCTCACCAGCGCAGCAGGCGCGGGCCCGCAATGGAACCGATGATGCCGGTCAGGAGAATGCCTAGCGAGTACCAGATCAGCACGAAAGCCATGCCGTTTTCGGTGCAGAACCACGAATAGACCCATGCACCGGCCGCGCCGGCGGCAACGCCCGCGACAAATCCCGCAAGCGTCGGGTCAGCGGGCGCCGAACGGCGCAGAACCGCGAAATTCGCGAGAAACACGGGAGACGCAAAACCAACGATCAAGAACGGGCAGTGCAGTGCGGATGAGCCGAGAATAAGGGTGCGATAGGTGCCCGGCACGGCAAAGCCCAGTTGCACAAGCGCAGTCACCGCCATGGCAACAAAAATCAGCGTATGCCAAACAAACACGTAACCCCGTTCGCCATCGGGCCGCGAAAGGCGAATGACGGCGAAAAACGCGGTCAGTGCCAGCAGGGCGTTATAGGCCGATTTAACCCAGAAACCCGGCTCGGTCACGGCGTCGTTCATGTCGCGGCGAGGGCCGAGAATGGCAAGCATCAGCACGAGCGAAACGCCAAGCGCCGACAGGGCCGCGATTGCAAACCGGCGCTTGAGCGCAAAAGCCGGGACGGGCTTAAGATTGCTTACCAGTTTCTCGATGATGTCTTCCGTCTTCCTCACCTGTCCCCCCGCAATTTTGCCGCCAGGACTTTCAGCGTTCTGTGAATGCCAACCCTTGCCGCAAGCTCCGTCTGGCCGGATTTCGCCGCCGCTTCGGCAATTGACTGACCTTCGATTTTCACCCGTCGAATGAGATCGCGTTGCCGCTCCGGTAACGCGTCCAGCAGCCTCTCCACATCCATGCGAGCCGTGACAGCGTCAACGGAGGACTCGGCTTCAAGCGCCTCATCGAGTTCGACCTCTGTAAGCGCCCGCGCGCCCCTGCCACGATAGTGGTCGATGAGCTTGTAGCGCGCTATCGAGAAAAACCACGCCGTGAATGGTCTTTCACGGTCATAGGTCGCCCGCTTGGCGTGAAGCGACAACAAAGTCTCCTGAACAAGATCTTCGACATCCGCTCTGGAGGCGGCGGCCATGCGTCGCCCGTAATAGGCGACCAGCAGTCGTCTCAACGCGTGCAACAAATGCCTGTAGGCGCCTTCGTCCCCATCAAGAGAACGCAGCATCAGCAATTTGAGTGTCTCTTCCGAAGGGCTGCCTGTCATCGTCACTATGGGGTTATTCGGCATCGGCAAACTATTGTTACATAATGGCTTGAAAAAAATCTCGCCCGAACTTGCCGTCACAAGCGCGTGAAGATGTAACGAGCAGCCGGTCCTGTCCGAATGGATGATCGTGAACCGCGGCGCGTTGCCGGCGGACATTCAACGACTTCAAGAGGAGATCCTTCATGACCCGCACCCTGATCGCCATTGCTGCCACTTCCATGCTCTCCGCGCTGTCCTTCGCAGGCAGCGTCCATGCCGACGGCATGAAGACCGGCGGGATGACAAAAGACGCCATGCATGGTGACACCATGAAAATGGAGACCATGAAAAAGGATGGGATGCCGATGACCAGCAAGAAGGACTGCATGCACAAGGCCGGCATGGAAATGAACAAGATGAAGAAAGCGGACATGATGAAGGCCTGTGACACGATGAAATGACACCAGCCTGAATGGAAAAAGCCCGCACCGATTCTCATCGGCACGGGCTTTTTTTTAACGGAAGTCAGAAGATCAGAGTTCCGACTGGCTCTCGACGATCTTGCCGACGAGGCCATAATCCTTGGCGTCTTCTGCGCTCAGCCAGTAATCGCGATCGATGTCCTTGGCGATCTTTTCTTCGCTCTGGCCGGTGGCCTTGGAGAAGATCTTGATCAGGCGCTGGTTCATCTTGATGATTTCGCGGGCCTGGATTTCGATATCGGATGCCATGCCACGCGTACCGCCGGAGGGTTGGTGCAGCAGGAAGCGGGTGTTCGGCAGGCAAAGGCGCCGTTCCTTCGGCACCGAAACATAGATCAGCGCGCCAGCGGAGGCGACCCAGCCCGTACCGATGATGTAAACCTTCGGCTTGATGAACTTGATCATGTCGTGGATGGAATCACCCGATTCGACATGACCGCCCGGCGAATTGACGTAAACGCGAATGTCGTCGTCGCTGGCGGCGGCAAGGGCCACGAGCTGCGTGCAGACCTTCTGCGCCAGTTCCTGCGTGATGCCACCATAGATGAAGATCGAACGCGACTTGAAAAGATTCGCTTCCGTTTCCTTGCCGATCGGCAGTTCCTTGCTCTTGTCGTCTTCGTCTTCGTTCATCAACGGCTCTCTCCAGCGTAATTCTTGCATGCCCTTCGGACATAGTGCGACTTGTTACGTAAGGCAATGAGCAAAAAAGACAAGGTTCGCGCCCGAACAATAAACAGCACCCCCGGCAGATGACGCATGGACAGCTCGTTCGTCTTCGCGATATCGTCGGCGTCTCATTGCAGTGCCGCACGCTGCGGGAACCCAAGATAGCAGATGGGCGGCGATAATCTTAAGAGGGAACCATGCTGAAAAGACTAAGCCTTGCCGCTGCCGCGCTCGGCGTTACCACCCTGCCCGCTTTCGCGCATTTGAACCCGGAAGAACACGGCTCCTTCATGGCCGGCGTTTCGCACCCCTTTTTCGGTGCGGACCATATTCTGGCGATGGTGGCTGTCGGCATCTGGGCTTCACAGATCGCCTTTTCCCGCAATGACCGCAAGGCGCTGTGGATCGTGCCCACCGCCTTTGTCGGCACCATGGCCGTGGGCTTCCTGATGGCGGTTTACGGCATTGGCCTTCCCTTCGTCGAACCCGCCATTCTCGCCTCCGTTATCGGTCTTGGCCTTCTGGTCGCCATGGCGGCAAGGCTGCCCACGGCAGCGGCGGCGGCCGTCGTCGGTGCTTTCGCCCTTTTCCACGGCCACGCGCATGGTGGCGAACTCGGCAGCGCCGGCGCGCTGCAATTCGGCTTCGGTTTCATGATCGCCACCGCCATCCTGCATCTAGCCGGTATCGCGCTCGGTCTCGGCATCGCCCGCTTCGGCCCGGTCGCCAGCCGCACGGTTGGCGCGCTGACCGCGATTGCGGGCCTCTCGCTCGCCTTTGGCGGCTGAGGATCATTACCGAAATTTAAAATTCGGACCGCTTTGAAAAGCCAAAATTGTGGCCTACCTCCTTATCGTGGATTTACGCTTCACGGTAAGGAGGCAGCATATGTCACCGGAAGAAAGCCAGCTTCTCAAGGGCCTGTTCGAAAGAACCAAGGCCGCATCCGCCACCCCGCGGGACCGCGAGGCGGAAACATTGATCGCAGACGCCGTGCGCGATCAGCCCGCAGCTCCCTATTATCTCGCGCAGGCGGTGATCGTTCAGGAGAAGGGTCTGGAAGCGGCAGCAGCCCATATCAAGCAGCTCGAAGAACGCATCCACGCGTTGGAAAGCGCCAATCCGGCCCCTCAGGCCGCCGCCCAGGGCGGCTTTCTCAGTTCCATCTTCGGCACCGGCCAGCCGCAGCCACCAGCCCCGACACCTGCACCTGCTGCCGCCGCGCCAGCTTCGTGGCGCAACGATACCGCCGGACAGACGGCCGGTCCGTGGGGATCGCAGGCAGCCCAGCAGCAGCCGGGTGGACCGTGGAGCCAGCAGCCAGCAGCGGCCGGTCGGTCCGGCGGTGGCTTTCTGCAGGGCGCGCTCGGCACCGCCGCCGGCGTTGCAGGCGGCATGTTGCTTGCCAATTCTCTAAGCGGCATCTTCGGCAGCCACATGTCGTCGCTCGGTCTTGGCTCGCCCTTCGGCGGCAGCAGTGGCACTGGCAATGCGCCGGTCGAAGAAACGGTCATCAACAACTATTATGGTGACAGCGCCAACCCGCAGGATAACAATGACGACGATATCCAGCAGGCCGATTACGACGACAGCGCCGATGATGCCGATTTCGATTCAGGCGACGACAGCTCGTTCGTCTGAGCTTTTTGTCCCCTGAACAGCCGGGTCAGCCACGGCCGCGATAAGTGGCAACGCCCTGATCCGGCAGCCATACGCCCTCGGGCGCCGGTCCGGTCTGCCAGAAGACGTCGATCGGAATGCCGCCGCGCGGATACCAGTAGGCGCCGATGCGCAGCCACTTCGGCTGCAGCAATTCCACCAGCCGTTTGGCGATATAGACCGAGCAATCCTCGTGAAACGCACCATGGTTGCGGAAGGACTGCAGGAACAGCTTCAGCGACTTCGATTCCACCAGAAAATCGCCGGGAATATAATCAATAACGATATGGGCGAAATCCGGCTGGCCGGTCATCGGGCAAAGCGAGGTGAATTCGGGCGCGGTGAAGCGCACGACATAGTCGGTGCCGGCATTGCCGTTCGGCACTTTTTCGAGAACGGCCTTTTCCGGGCTCTCTGGCGTATCGACCTTCGTGCCCAGCTGCGACAGGCCGGAAACATCCGTCACGGACATGAATAACTCCTGTTCAATTAAACGATCACTTTGACGCCATGCGCTTTTTCGCCTTCCGGCTCGACGTGAATGGCAAGGCTGGCGCCCGGTATGACGTCCCTTATGGCATCTTCAAGGCGGTCGCAAATATCATGCGCTTCACGCACCGTCATGACGGCCGGCACGACGACGTGAAAATCGATGAAGGCGGCCGAACCGGCGCGGCGGGTCCTGAGATCATGGACACCGATAATGCCACCGGAATTGGCCGCAATCGCTTTCTTGATCGCTTCATCCTCTTCCGGCTCCACGGCACGGTCCATCAGCCCGCCCAGCGAATGCAGGATGACCTTGGAGCCCTGGAACAGGATGTTGATGGCGACCAATATCGCGAGCACCGGATCGAGAATGGCATAACCCGTCGCAAGCGCCAGAATGAGCCCGACGAGAACGCCTGCCGACGTCACGACATCTGACATGATATGGTGGCCATCAGCGGCAAGGGCCGGCGAGGTGTGTTTCTTCCCAACGCGGATGAGGATCGTTGCCCAGACGGCATTGATCGCACCCGCCGCCGCATTGATGACGAGACCGAGAACCGGTGCCTCCGGCAACCTTGGGCTGGTAAGCGCCCCCCAGGCTTCCTGCACGATCAAGAGAGCCGCGACGACAATCAGCACCCCTTCCACGACAGCGGAAATATACTCCGCCTTGTGGTGGCCGAACTGGTGGTCGTCGTCCGCCGGCTTCTGGGCGTAGCGAATGACGAAATAAGCGATGAAAGCCGCGACGACGTTGACGGTGGATTCCAGACCATCCGACAGCAGCGCGACCGAGCCGGTGACCCACCAGGCCACGAGCTTCAGGCCCAGCACGCCGAAAGAAAGCGGGATGCCCCAGAATGCGAGCTTTCTGACCAGCGCATTGCCTTCAATGTTCATTTTCTGTCCCCGTGCGGATGCGAACGAATTGCATCATCAAGTCCCAAAACGCACGAACCGCGCGCACGGGGTGCCCGTGCGCGCGGTTCGCTATTTGCGCGTTCTATCGTTCAAACCATGGCAAAGGTCAAGAGCCGCAGAGGCGCTCAAGGCCTCACGGCCGGCTTTTCTGTTCGCAGAAACGGACGCGGTTGCCAAAAGGGTCGGTCACCTCCATCACGTCGCCCCATGGCAATTCTTCGACACCCGGCTTCATGAAGCGATAATCCTTCGCCGCCAGTTCGCTCTGAAAGGCGTGAACGCCGTGCATGGTGACGAAGATGTTCGAGCCCGGTGTCGCATCGCCATGATGGCCGCTGAGATGAAGGCCCATTCCAGCCCGGGAAACCTGCATATAAAGCGGGAAATTCTCACCGAAGCGATGTTCCCAATCCACGGCGAAGCCAAGAAAATCGATATAGAACTCGCGCGCCTTCGCCTCGTCGAATATCCTGATGATCGGGAACATCTTCTCGAACCCGATATCTCCCTCCAATCGCGTCCCGGCATCGGTCATCCTGCATCGATCCTTTTCAGGTCCTAAAACGAAACCGGCCGCAACGGGTGCGGCCGGTCAGGATCAGCTTACTCGGCTGCGACGATCTTGCCGTCCTGCCACTTGAACAGCGAGAAGGCCTGCGAGGTCAGGTCGCCGCTTTCACCATAGGTGACCTTGCCGATGGCGGTCGGGAAAGCTTCGCCGCTCTTCAGAACCTTGGCGACCGCTTCGGAATCCTTGGCGTCGCCCGCCTTTTCGATACCGGCCTTGAGGACTTCGACGGCAGCGTATGCATTGAGCGTGAAGGCTTCCGCCGGAATGTTGGCGGCCTTCAGGGCTTCTGCGGCGCTCTTGGAATCATCGTTCTTCAGGGCGTCGGAGGCGTTGGTGAAGATCGTGCCTTCGCCGGCCTGCGAACCAATGTTCCAGAATTCGCTGTTCGACAGGCCGTCACCGCCGATAATGGCAGCCTTGGCACCGACATCCTTGAGCTGGCGCGCCAGAAGACCCGCTTCCGGGTGGTAACCGCCAAAATAGACGATATCGACATTTTCAGACTTCAGACGAGCCGTCAGTGCGCCGAAATCCTTTTCACCGGGTGTCAGGGCATCATAGAGAACCTCGGTGACACCGCCGGCATTCAGCGTTGCTTTAAAGGCATCCGCCAGACCCTTGCCATAGGCGCCCTTGTCATGAATGATCGCGATCTTCTTGTCCTTGAGATTGGCGAGAACGTATTTCGCTGCAACCTCGGCCTGCTGGTCGTCACGACCGCAGGTGCGGAAGACATTCGACAGGCCGCGGTTGGTCAGGCCCGGCGCAGTTGCCGTCGGCGTCACCATCAGCACACCGTTTTCGGCAAAGACGTCCGACGCCGGAATGGCGACGCCCGATGTTACCGGACCAACGACGAAATGGATCCCTTCGGCAACCAGCTGGTTGGCTGCGGAAACGCCCTGCTTCGGCTCGCCGCCATCATCGGCAAGCTTCAACACGACCTGTTCGCCGAGGATGCCGCCCTTTTTGTTGATTTCATTGACTGCCGTCTGGGCGCCATTCTTGACCTGGTCGCCATAGGCAGCGACGGGGCCGGTGAGCGGCGCAATCAGGCCGATGACGATCTCGGCATGGGCAAGGGGTGCGAATGCGAAGGACGCGGCGAGCGTCACGCTGGTCAATGTCTTCAGTTTCATCCTGGTGTCTCCTTGGAAATGGGGGCCTCGCCCCGATGAGCGCCATGGGCGTCGACCGAATGAAGCTATCGGACGCCTCCGGCGAAAACCCGTTCCATGTTTGAATTCCGAGCCTTCCACTCAACTCATACGGAAGGTTTGATGCCTTATGCAAGTCACCTTTGCTGGATTAGCTCCATTAGCGGTAAATCCTTCACCGGATCGACAGCAATTGTCTCATGTCTGCACATTCGACCGTTCGGAAACGCTTGGCCTTTTGCCGCTGCTGGAGGATAATATGCCATGACTACAGCAGATGAAGAATTTCTGGCGGGGTTGCCCGTCTTCCGGCATTTCGAAGACGTGGCAGACCCTGCGCTTTATCGCGCCCTGCCGCCGGGTTGGGCGCTGGCCATCGCCGATATCATCGATTCGACGGCGGCGATCGGCACCGGTCGCTACAAGGCGGTCAACATGGCTGGCGCAGCGGTCATATCTGCTGTCTCTAACAGTCTTGAACGTCACGATCTGCCCTTCGTTTTCGGCGGCGATGGCGCAGCCGTTGCCGTGCCGCCGCGGAGCCTGAGTGTCGCCCGCACCGCGCTCTCCAACGTGCAGCGCTGGGTAAAGGACGATCTCGACCTGGCGATGCGCGTCGCGCTCGTTCCCATCGAGGATATTCGCGACAATGGTTTCGACATCCGTGTCGCCCGTTTCCAGGCGAGCGACGACGTTTCCTACGCCATGTTTTCGGGTGGCGGCAACAGCTGGGCGGAAGCCCGGATGAAGGAGGGGCAATATGCGCTCGCCGCAGCCGACGCAGGTGCGCGCCCAGACCTGACAGGACTGTCCTGTCGCTGGAATCCCATCCCGGCATCCCATGGCAAGGTGGTGTCGGTCATCGCCGTGCCGGGACCGTCGCAGGACATGCCGGCATTCCGCCAGCTGGTCATCGATCTTGTCGATCTCGCCGAGCAGGACAGCAGACACGGCCACCCGGTGCCGGAAGACGGACCGAAACTCGGTTTCGTGGGCGAAGGTCTCGGCCTGGAAGCCCGCGCCGGTGCTGCGCATCAGGATTTATGGGGCAGGACGCGTCGCGCGATGCGGGTTCTTAGCGAGAGCCTTCTCGTCAACATCCTCGGGCTCACCAAACTGTCGCTCGGGCGGTTCAACGCCGCCAATTACCGGCGTTCGGTCGCCAGCAACACGGATTTCCGAAAGTTCGATGACGGTTTGAAGATGACCGTCGATATCGATGCCACGCGGCTTGAAAAAATACGCTCACGGCTGGAACAGGGGCGTCTGTCGGGAAGCTGCTATTACGGTCTGCACGAGCAGGATGCCGCGCTGATGACCTGTATCGTGCCCTCTCCGCTTTCCCGGGACCACATGCATTTCGTCGATGGCGCCGATGGCGGTTATGCGGCTGCGGCAAGCCATCTCAAACAACAGATGCAGTCTGCGATGCTTCAGGCGCGCCCGGTTTGACCGGAAACGTCGCAAGCTCTATTTTTCTTCGTTAACCGGGTAACGCCGGCGCAAATCCCGTCACAGTGCCTCTTGCGAAACGCTCTGCCGACGCCGATCAAACAAAGCCACGAGACCGCTACGCTCCATCCCTGGCCCTTTTGCGCCCGACAACACGCAAAAAAGAAAACCGGCGCGATGCGCCGGTTTCAGTCAAGTCCTGCTTCCGACCCATCAAAAGGCCGTTGGCTCAGGCAGCGGTCTTGCTGCTCTTCTGCGTCTGGCAATAAATATCCTCAAGCGAGGCGAGGATTTTTTTGACGGATTCGGAATTGCTGGAATAATAGATGGTCTGCGCATCCCGTCTTGTCTTTACCAGTCGCTGGGCACGCAATTTTGAAAGATGCTGCGAGAGAGCGGACTGGCTGAGACCAACCTGGGAAGCGAGAACACCAACTGGCACTTCCGTATCCACCAGCGTGCACAAGATCATCAAACGCTTGGGATTCGCCATGGCTGACAGCAGGTCTGCAGCGGCGATGCTATGTTCCGAAAGAGATTGGTTATCCATACGCTCAAGTCTCCTGATGACAGCCAAAAACGACGGTCATGGTGGCTATTATAGGTGTTCCAAATGGAGTTTTTATAATTCGTTCAACAACTTGTATATACCTAAATCTTGCTTATATCGTGGCCTTTCCAAAGAATATTGTTCATCGACTATCGAGTTAAGATACGTCGATTAAATTATAGGATTTTTGCCAGATTTTTCGAAAAAACATAATAAAAAACGCATTAGTAACACTATTCACAAGAAATAAACGATCATGACTTGATCATTGCAGTCATTACGCTTGACGCCGGATTTCGGCACCGCAATCTATTAACACCTTAAATTTAGTAGCGAACCAAGAATCTTGCTTAACATTGCGCAATTTTCTCCAAGTTTGCAATATGATTTTTATTCGTAATTATTTTAATGCATAACTTATGATATCAAAAATAGTCTTTCCCGCCACTGAAACGTTTAAATTGGCGCCCCTGAAGATTTCGTCCAAATAAAAAGGGCCTCCAACGCGGAGGCCCTTTTAGACTTCGAGACGACGAATCACTATTTTTTGCGGTGGCGCGTCAGCCCCGCCACGACCTCGTCGGCCGAAATCGTGCCCACGATCGCGCCATTATCGACGACGCCAATCGCGCCGGCGTGTTTTGAAAGCGCATCGAGAATATCGATAAGCGGCGACGAGGGAAGAGCCGTGGCCGCCACGGAGAGGTTCCCGTTCCGCTCGTCCACACCGCGTTTCATCACGTCGGCGGCTGTCAGCATGGAGATCGGGTTCATGTTCTGCACGAAATCCGCGACATAGGGGGTGGCGGGCTCCCTGACGATCTGCTGCGGCGTTCCGCACTGGATGATGCGTCCGCCCTCCATCATGGCGATACGGTTGCCGATGCGGAAGGCTTCGTCCAGATCGTGACTGACGAACAAAATGGTCTTCTTCAGCCGGCTCTGGAATTCCAGAAGCTCGTCCTGCAGACGGCTTCTGATGAGGGGATCGAGCGCCGAGAACGGCTCGTCCATCAACAGGATCGGCGCGCCGGTGGCAAAGGCTCTCGCCAGCCCTACACGCTGCTGCATGCCGCCGGAGAGTTCGCCCACCTTCCGGTCAGCCCAGGCGGAAAGGTTCACCAGTTCCAGCTGCTCCGCGACCATGCGTTTGCGCTCTGCTTCCGGTACGCCGGAAAGCTCCAGCCCGAAGCCGACATTGTCGGCGACATTGCGCCAGGGCAAGAGGCCGAACTGCTGGAAGACCATCGAAACCGTGTGCATGCGCAGGTCACGCAGCGCCTTTGCCGACGACCTGTATGGATCGACAAAGCCCGACTTGGTCTTCACACCCACATTGCCGCGCACGACGGGCGCAAGCCCGTTGACGGCCCGCAGAAGGGTCGACTTGCCCGAACCGGAAAGCCCCATGAGCACAAGTATCTCGCCCTCGCTGACGCTCAGAGAGGCATTGGCGACACCGAGAACCAGACCGGTCTCGACATTGATCTCGTCGCGTGTGCTGCCCCTGTCGATCAGCGGCAGCGCCGCCTCGGGCCGGTCGCCGAAAACAATATCGACATTACCAAAGATGATCGCGTCACTCATAGGTCATCCTCCGCGCCGGGAAGCCGGAAAAGTCGGTCGAGCACAATCGCAAGCACAACGATGCAAAGTCCCGCCTCAAAGCCCATGGCGATGTTGACGGTGTTCAGCGCGCGCACGACGGGCACACCGAGACCATTGGCGCCGACGAGGGCGGAAATGACCACCATCGACAGCGACAGCATGATCGTCTGGGTGAGGCCGGCCATGATCTGCGGCGCAGCGAAAGGAAGTTCCACCTTGCGCAGCACCTGCGAGGGCGTAGCGCCGAAGGCCACGGCGGCCTCGACCAGTGCCGGCGGCGTCGAGATGATGCCGAGGCGGGTAAGGCGAACGGGAGCCGGAATGGCGAAGATGACGGTGGCGATCAGCCCAGGCACCATGCCGAGGCCGAACAAAACCAGTGCGGGAATAAGATAAACGAAGGTCGGAATGGTCTGCATCAGATCCAGAACCGGGCGCATGCCGGCATAGATCCACTTGCGCCGCGCCGCCAGAATGCCGAGCGGCACGCCGATGATCATACAGACAGCGCTGGCAGCGATAACGAGCGCCAGCGTCTCCGTGGTCGCCTTCCAGTAGCCGAGGTTGATGATCAGCAGCATGCCGAGCGCCGTGAAGATCGGCATGCCGGCCGAACGGCGCGTCCAGGCCGAAAGCGCCGTCAGGATGGCGACGATGATGAGCGGATGCGGCGCTTGGAGCACATACAGCAGCGCGTTGATGACGCTTTGGAAAATGAAGGAAAGCCAGTCGAAAAAAAATGCGAGATTGCCGGTCAGCCAGTCGATGGCCTCCTTGGCATATCTGCCGACGGGCAGGCGGTTTTCAGGAGCGCTGAGCCATTCCACGGTAAGAAAAGACCTTTCGTGAACTAAAACAATTCCGGCAGAATGCGTTGTGTTTCTGCCTTGGGAATTGCGCAGACAACAAAATACGGAGCGTCGTCATCCAGTTGCCCGGATTGCTCCAATCGAGAAAAAGACGACCGGCAACGGGACTGCCGGACGCGGCACTGGCGCATGACTGTCCATGTCTGAAATTTTACAGGCAAGGGCACGCATGGGCATCGTTATTCCCATTGATCCGGCCTGACGGGCAGGCCGGATACAGTCACGCATAATCTTGCGGCTTAAAGGCCGAGAGCCTTCTTGACGGCAGGCAGGGCATCGGCACTGCCATCCTTGGTCTTGACGTTGGCAAGCCACGGCTCGATTGCAGCCGGGTTGGCCTTCAGCCACGCCGTTGCCGCCGCCTCGCCTTCGAGACCGTCATTCAGGATCTTGCCCATGATCTCGTTTTCCATGGGCAGGGAAAATTGCAGGTTCTTGAGGAGCGTTCCGACATTGGCGCATTCCTCTACATAACCCTTGCGGACATTGGTGTAGATCGTCGCGCCGCCGAAATTAGGACCGAATACCTCGTCACCACCGGTCAGATAGGTGAGCTTGAAATTCGTGTTCATCGGATGCGGTTCCCAGCCGAGGAAGACAATCGGCTCGCCAGCTTTGTCGGCACGCGCGACCTGCGCCAACATGCCCTGCTCGGACGATTCCACGACTTGGAAATCCTTGAGCCCGAACGTGTCCTTGGACACCATGTCGAGGATCAGGCGGTTGCCGTCATTGCCGGGCTCGATGCCGTAAATCTTGCCATCGAGTTCAGCGCTGTGGGCGGCGATATCCTTGAAATCCTTGATGCCGAGTTCGGCGCCCTTGGCATTGGTCGCCAGCGTATATTTGGCGCCGGTCAGATTTTCACGCAGCACCTCGACCGATTTGTCGGCGCGGTAGGGCGCGAGATCGCCTTCCATGGTGGGCATCCAGTTGCCCAGGAAGACGTCGATATTGTTGTTTTTCAACGACGTATAGGTGACTGGCACGGAGAGAAGCTTGACGTCGGTTTCATAACCAAGGCTTTTCAAGAGCACCGTAGCGGTTGCCGTGGTTGCGGTGATGTCGGTCCAGCCCACATCGGAGAAACGCACTGTACCACAGCTTGCAGGTTCGGCGGCACTGGCCGCGCTGAACGTCATGGAGGAGATTGCTGCGGCCAGAACCAGACAGCGACGTCTATTTGCAAACATTGTTTGCTCCCTTTTTTTCGTTCCCTCGCCATTATCAATATCTTCCGGCCACAATCAACTCGCGTGCATTTGCGTGCTTTCGGACCTCGTTTGCGACAAAATCGTGAAAATGTCGGCATTTCGCGCCGTTATGTCGAAAAGCGGATGGCCCCAGAAATCTGTGTGTTTCCAGCGGCCATACTGTTCAATCCACCTCATCGCCTCCAAAAGACGCTGATGCGGAATCAGCATGTTTGGCGCGTACCAGTGAAAAGCGCGACGGTGTCCGGAGAGTGGATGATGGCAAAACTCTATTTCAATTATTCGACGATGAATGCCGGCAAATCGACCATGCTGCTGCAGGCGTCCTACAATTATCAGGAACGCGGCATGCGCACGCTGATTTTCACCGCAGCTTTCGATCACCGCGCTGGCGTCGGCCGTGTGGCCTCGCGAATCGGCCTCTCCTCCCCCGCCCTCACCTTTGACGAAAACACCGATCTGTTCGCCGAGGTGTCGGCGCTCCATTCCGAAGCGCCCGTCGCCTGCGTCTTCATTGATGAGGCAAATTTTCTCTCCGAACACCACGTCTGGCAGCTTGCCGACATTGCCGACCGGCTGAATATTCCGGTCATGACCTATGGCCTGCGCACGGATTTTCAGGGAAAACTTTTCCCGGCCTCGAAAGAACTGCTCGCCATCGCCGACGAACTCCGCGAAATCCGCACCATCTGCCATTGCGGCCGCAAGGCGACGATGGTCGCCCGCTTCGACAATGAAGGAAAGGTCGTTACGGAAGGCGCGCAGATCGAGGTCGGGGGTAACGAGAAATATGTATCCTTCTGCCGCCGCCATTGGGTGGAGACGGTGAACGGCGGCTAACGGTCTGCGTCGCGTTGCCGCATTTGATTTTTCGCAAAGATCGCTCCCCCGCCCTTCGCTAGAACGGCAGCGACACATCCCAGCTGGATGTGCTTTCGCTCAGGAGCAAGATAATGCTGAACAGAACTTCCAGATTTGCAAGCGTCGCTGTCGTCGCGTGCCTTTTCGCGCTTCCCGCACTTTCTGCTGAAATCGAGGTGAAGATGCTGAACAAGGGCAGCGACGGGCAGGCGATGGTATTCGAGCCCGCGACCGTCAAGGCCGCCGTCGGCGACGTCATCACCTTCGTCCCGGTCGACAAGGGTCATGATGCCGCAGCCGTCAAGGAGATGCTCCCGGAAGGTGTCGCCGATTTCAAGGGCAAGATGAACGAAGCCGTGAAGGTCACCGTCGAGAAGGGAGGCGCTTACGTCGTTAAATGCACGCCGCATCTCGGCATGGGCATGGTTGCACTCGTCGTTGTCGGCGAAGGGACGCCGGCCAATCTGGACGCCGTCAAGAACGGCAAGTTGCCGAAAAAGGCCCGGGACCGGCTGAACGACGAGATCGCCAAGCTTCGCCTCTGAGCTCCTCCGCCTGCATCCGTGACGCCCCGCTTCTTCGCCTGCCGTGAGATGGCGCGGCATCCGTCACGGACCGCAGGTTGAGAAAAGTTTCGCAATCATGTTGTATCGAGATTGACCGGGACATATCTGGAAGCGGTCATGCGGTTTGCGCCAGGCGCCAAACGCTTGAAAACGGAACAGTTGTTCCAGCATCCAGCCAGCTGGCAGAGGAGACTATGACGACATGATCGACCGGATCACCGCGCTCATTCAGGCAGGCTTCAGCGCCATCGGCAAAGCCGCCGGTCTGCTCGTCGCCTGGCTCCTGTGGCCATTCATGGCGGCCCATGGCTGGTACAGCGGTCGAAACTGGCTGATCAAGGGGCCGATCGCCCTCATCGTCATCCTGCTGGCCGGCTTTTACGGTTACTTTGTCTGGCAGACCCAGGTCTGGACAAATTTCGATCCGGACTATGTCGCCCGTTACAAGCTTGAGGAACGCACCGTACCGCCCGGGCAGGAACTGCCCGCCGTAACGCCGACCGCGCCGGCCGGTGCAACCGGTGTTGCCGCAAACACCTCCGCCCCGGTCTGCCAGCGCTCGGCCATTGTCGATGCTGCCGCTGACCTGACGGACTTCAATGTCAATCAGAACGCCTGGATTTCCTCCATGCTGCTCTATCGTCTCGGCCTCTTCGGTATGGACTGGGACAGCACGCCCTTTCTCGATAACAAGGCGTCGTTCCAGCGCGGCGTGAACCAGGCCGTGCGCCGCACTGCCGTGGAGCTGGTGGACACGCTTGGCCGCGTGCGCGGCACATCGGGCATCAACAACAATCTCCAGGAAGCGCGTGGAAACATGCAATTCAGCGAATATTCCTGGTATTTCGGCCTTGATCCTTTCGGCCCCAAGACACCGACGCCCAGCTATTATCGAGCCGCCATCCGCAGCTTCCAGGCGTTCAACGGCGAACTCGTCGCCTGCAAGGCCGTCTTCGATACCCGCGCCGACAACCTCATCCAGTTCATCGACCGTATCGCCGGCGATATCGGCTCCACATCCGCCATTCTGCGTGAGCGTTCGGAAAACTACAATGGCGGCTGGTTTGACACCCGAGCCGATGACCGCTTCTGGTTCGCTTATGGCCAGCTCTACGGGTATTACGGCGTTCTCTCCGCCGCTGGATCGGATTTCGCGCAGGTCATCCGCGAGCGTAACCTCACCAACCTCTGGAACGATACATTGTCGCAAACCCGCGCGGCGCTGCGCATCCAGCCGGCGATCATTTCCAATGGTGAAGAAAGCGGCTGGATCATGCCGTCGCATCTCGCGACAATGGGCTTTTACGTGTTGAGAGTTCGCTCCAACCTCGTTGAACTGCGCTCTGTCCTCGACCGATAGACCCTTGGTCCCCCAGCCAGAGTCGCAGGGTGCACCGGTTAGTTGATCAACCGCAGGCGTATGGCCTTTGCGACGAGCTGCGCGCGGTTGACGCAATCCAGCTTGCGGATGGCGTTGTTCATGTAGGCATTGACCGTGTGCTCGGAGATCGAGAAGAGGTCGGCGATCTCGACAGACGTCTTACCCTGGGCTGTCCAGCGAACCACGTCCAACTCGCGTTTCGTCAGCGGCGATCGCCCCTTGGCGCCGCCCTGGCAGAGGCCGTCATAAACCTGCAGCGCGTGCAGCGCGATCATGCTCAGTTCATTCAGGCACGCCTGGGGCAACACGTCCCGGTCGCCCGCGAAGTTCATGAGATGACGGGTGCCCGACATGTCGTGCACCGGCAGCATGACACCGGATGTCATGCCCATGGCTTTCAGGGCGTCCGAGGCCTCCAGTAACGACGGACTGGCAAGGGCGGGATCTTCCAGCGACCAATATTGCGGCATCATCGACGATGCTCCCCGCTTGATGACAAGACAGTCGCCGAGGGCGCCGTTTTGCGTCATCGCATTGACGACCGCGATCGGCAGGCTGCTTTCAATGATCGTCGGCAGGGAAAACGAGTTTTGCCCGCCTGGCAGCCGGATCAGCGTGACATAGGCATAACCGAAGGCGCGCATTACCTCCTGCAGGGCTTCTAGCCATTTTATCTTGTCGGCTGTCGCTGAAAGTTCCTGGCACAACCGCGCCTGTCGCTCTGTCGTCACCATTCGCGCACACCCGTCTGGCCGGCTTCGGTGACCGGACAAAACAGATTTGCAATGGGGGTGAGCAGGGACAGCAGCGTCATCTCGGCAGGTTTGCTTACAAAGCCGGTTTTTCGGGTTTATTTTTTGGCTTGGCCATCAGCTTTTCCAGAAAGCCAAGCATGACCGCCGAGACGACGAAAGCTAGATGGATGATGGTAAACCACATCAGCTTGCTGTCTGTATATTGATTGGCGTTCAGGAAGATTTGCAGCAGGTGGATCGAAGAGATCGCGACAATAGACGAGGCGACCTTGATCTTCAGGCTGCCGGCATCGAGCTTGCCCAGAAACGAAACCTCGGCATCGGCATCATCGAAGCGGCTGACGAAATTCTCATAACCTGAAATCATTACCATCACGATGAGGCTGGCAACCAGCGCCGCATCGATCAGGCCAAGCATGGCAAGGATCATGTCCGCTTCGTCATAGTTGAAAACGTTCTTGGCGACCTTCAGAAACTTGAGCACGAACGAAAACGCGTAAACCGCGAGCGCCGCGACAAGTCCGAGATAAAACACCACGAGCAGCCAGCGGCTGGAGAGAATGATCCGCTCGACGAGCAGTTCAAGAGACTTCATTGCCGTATCCGATTGAGAAACTGTTATTGTCGCGACATGTTTAGACTGGCTGCAAATCACCTAGCAAGCAGCAATGTCGGGACTTTGACCGCACTGTGTTCTTTTCGGCGCGGCTCGCCATTTTTGTCGCAGCCGACAAATGTCATATTTTTGCAACACTACCCGCCGCTGTAAAACATGATGCAAAAAGTCATATATAATATGTTGACTCTTATCGTCATGTTTTTTAGTCCTCGCTTATCGGCTCGCCCGTAACACGTCAGACCAGATCCAGCCGCGCTTGAGTGCGGTGCGCTTTCGCGCGCCCTCACCCATCTGCGCGCAGCATACCCGGGGGTATTCAATGTCCATCTCACGCACGCAGTCCGCGCTGCTCCTGTGCACCGCCATGTCTCTTCTGCCACTCGCCAGCCCGGCCACGGCACAGGATGCCGCCATACAGGCGGACGGCACGACGACGCTCGAAAAGATCGTCGTCAAGGGCAAACGCGTCAAACCGGGCAACGCGCCCGCGGATACCCCACTAGCAAGCCAGACGACCGCAGAAGACATCCGCAAGAAAGACATCGGCAGCATCCGGGATCTCGGAAACACCACGGAACCGGGCGTCGACTACGTTGACGCCAAACCGGGCAGGCCCGGCGGCTTGTTCATCCGCGGGCTGGGCGGCGCTCGGGTCATCACTTTGATTGACAATATTCCCGTCCCCTATTTCAATAATTTCGCCCGTCAGGGCCAGGCTACAACAACCCTCAGCGATACAAGTTCGAGCTTCGATTTTTCGTCTCTTTCGACCGTTGACGTGGTGCGCGGCGCCGATTCCAGCCGCATCGGTTCCGGTGCCCTTGGCGGTGCGCTGGTGCTGCGCACGCTTGATCCGGAGGACCTGATCGGCGAAGGCCGTGACTGGGGCGGTGTTGCCAAGACCACCTATGACAGCGAGGACAGAAGCATCGGCGGATCGCTCGCCGTTGCCAAGAAGATCGACAACACGTCGGTCCTGTTTCAGGGCTCATACAAGCGCGGCAACGAGACCGATAATAAGGGCACGGCCGATATCTACGGCACACGCCGAACCAAGCCAAACCCCGCCGACACCTATGAAAGCAACCTGATGTTCAAGATCCGGCAGGATCTGGAGGGTGGCCACAGCATCGGCCTGACCGCCGAGCGTTATTCGCTGCGAAACCGCAGCGACATGAAGACATTGCAGGGCGTCAGCGTCTCCGGCTCCACCTACCGCATTGGCGATTACCGGGGTTACGAGGATACCGAGCGTGACCGCGTATCCCTCGATTACGAATATGAGGCACCCTCGACCGACGGTGTGGTCGATGCCGCCAATCTCTCGCTCTACTGGACGCGTCTTTCCAAGGAATCCGGCGCCGGCGACCGCCTGACCAACAATTCGCTCTATATTCGCGAAGACAGCATGCGCAACAGCGCCTTCGGCATCGTCGGCGGCCTGGAATCCGGGTTTGAACTTGGCGGCGTGCAGCACACCGTTCGTTTTGGCGGCAACGCCATGACGACCGATTTCAGCCAGGAGCTTTTCGCCAACACGGCCGGCTCGACCTCCTCGTCGCAATCGGACATGCCAGACGTGAACGGCAAGAGCCTCGGCCTTTATATCGATGACGAAATCGCCTTTGGCAACGGCTTCCGCCTGACGCCCGGCCTGCGCTTCGATTCTTACGACTACGATCCCGATGGCTCCGTATCCAGCAACAGCGGCTACCGAACCTTCGGCCTGCCGAGCGGCAATAGCGGCTCGCGCTTCTCGCCGAAGCTTCTTGCCACCTATGACGTCACGCCCGAACTACAGCTTTTCGCACAATGGTCGATGGCCTATCGCGCCCCGACAATCAACGAACTGTATCTGAACTTCTCCAACGTCAGCTCCGGTTACGCTGTTGTAGGTAACTCCGCCCTCAATCCCGAGACCAGCAACGGCTTCGAGATCGGCGCGAACTACGCCTCCGGCGACCTGACGGGGAGCCTGACGCTGTTCCACAACAAGTATAAAGACTTCATCGAGCAATATACGACGTCGACGACGCTTTTCCCCGGCTTCGGCGGCAGGGGTAACGGCTCGCTCTTCACCTATCGCAACCGCAACAACGTCGAAATCTCCGGCGTCGAAGCCAAGGTGCGCAAGGAACTCGCAAATGGCTTCTTCGCGCATGCCTCGCTTGCCTATGCCTATGGTAAGGACACGGATACCAATGAGTTCATCCGCACGGTCGCGCCATTCAAGTCCGTCCTCGGGGTCGGTTATGCGCAGGATGTCTGGGGCACGGAGTTCACCGGCATCTTCTCCTCCGGCATGCGGGACGACAAGGTGGCCAACACCTTCGACGCGCCCGGCTACGGCGTCTTTAACCTGACCGGCTGGTGGGAGCCGGAACAGACCAAGGGCCTGCGCATCCAGGCGGGTGTCTACAACCTGTTCGACAGGAAATACTGGAATGGTGTTGGCGTCCGAGACGTGAACCCAAATTCGGTCAGCACCGTCAATCAGCCAGTCGATTTCTACACGGAACCAGGCCGCACCTTCAAAATCTCCCTAACCCAGAAATTCTAAAACGGGGCGGAAGCATCATCTCCAGTTGGGCGGCCTTCGGGCCGCCCCTTTTTTGTCAGCGGCAATAAAGATAGCCGCCCTTTCGCTCCAGCACGTCGAGATGCAGGTGATCCTGATGCGTGGCATCGCTGCCGGGGGACAGAACCGTGCGGAAGAACAGGCAGGCGGCGGCGGTGATGGTGCGCTGGAACGCACCTTCCGGCGTGCCATCCTCGCCGCGCGGTTTCATCACCAGCGGTTCGCCCTTGTCGAAGGAGATCGTGGATATATCCACGGCATTGCCCTTGGCATGCTCGGAAATCTTGCCATTTTCCGCACTGTTGCGGTTGCGGCAGATATAGGTCGAGGCATTGGCAATCGCCGTCACCTTTTTTTCCGGCATGGCGATCGCAGCCGCCGGCAGCATCATTTCCTTTGTCCAGCGAGAAAGAGCAAGGGCCGTCTCGCAGCGCATGGTGCCGGCGGGCTCAAGCTTGATGCCTGGCAGAACGGCCGAAAGCTCGACGGGCGATTCGATGCCGCATCCCTGTTCCTCGTCGCGGATGGGCTCAAGCGGTTTGAACTCCGCGCCGATCTCCTTCAACGCGCCAAGGCATGCCTGGAGTGCGGCCGGGTCCTCAGGCTTTACCGGTTCCGGTATTTTTTCATCGGGTTTGGCCGCCTCGTCAGCGGGTTTCTGCTGCCCTCCGCCATCGTCCCTCCGGCTCTGAGGGGCGGTTTCATCGATCTTTTTGTCAACGGGCGTTTTCTCGCCATCCGGTTTCTGCTCGGAAGCTGTCGGTTTTACTGCGGGCTTCTGTTCCGCGTCAGGCTCAGGCTTCGGTACAGGTTTCGGCGCTTCCGCCGGATTTTGCGGCGTTCCGTCAGCTGGCTTTTTCGAAGGCGTGGCGGCCTGCCCCTCGCCGGGTTTCGGCTGTGGCAACGGCACCTGCGCAGGCGGTTCGGAAGCGGAAATCAAGGCGAGGCTGACAGCCAGAAGACACAGGCGATGAAGCATTTTACGGGGCACTCCTGACCATTTCGGCACGGAAGCAACGCGGCGGCGGCCCGTAAGGTTCATTCATCCGGCGAAATCCGCTTGCCAAGGCGGAGCGTGCACGCTAACAATTTTCCCATGAATATCGTGTCTAAGAACATTGCTAACTGGTGGTGGAGCAGCTTTACGCGGCCTTGACCAGTCATGTCTTCAGACAAAGTCCAAGCCGCCCGAATTTTCAGGCGGCTTTTTTGTTATTTTGCCGCCTGTCATCGGGCCTGAACAACGGAAGTACGAAAGAAATGGTAACGATCATTCAGGATGACGGAGCGGAAACCTACGAGACGAAAGGCGGCATCAAGGTCAGCCGCAAGCGTCGCGCCGCCGATTATGCCAATGCCATCGACAACTATGTCGAAAAGCTCGATTCCCATCGCGGCGCGGTTTTTTCGTCCAACTATGAATATCCGGGCCGTTACACCCGTTGGGATACAGCCATCATCGATCCGCCACTCGGTATTTCCTGTTTTGGCCGCAAAATGTGGATCGAGGCTTATAATGGCCGTGGCGAAGTGCTGCTCGATTTCATTATCGAAAAGCTGAAGGCGACGCCCGATCTCACGCTTGGCGCTGCCACCACACGTCGTCTTGATCTCACCGTCAACGAGCCGGACCGCGTCTTTACCGAAGAAGAGCGCTCGAAAATCCCGACCGTCTTCACCGCACTGCGCGCCATTGTCGATCTCTTCCATTCTAGCGCGGATTCGGCGATCGGCCTGTTCGGCGCATTCGGTTACGATCTCGCCTTCCAGTTCGACGCCATCAAGCTATCGCTGGCGCGGCCGGAAGACCAGCGCGACATGGTGCTCTACCTGCCCGACGAAATTCTCGTCGTTGACCACTATTCCGCCAAGGCCTGGATCGACCGTTACGATTTCGAAAAGGGCGGTGTGACGACGGACGGCAAGTCTTCCGAGATTGCCCCCGAGCCCTTCAAGACCACCGACACGATCCCGCCGAAGGGCGATCATCGTCCCGGCGAATATTCCGAACTTGTCGTGAAGGCCAAGGAAAGCTTCCGCCGCGGCGATCTGTTCGAGGTCGTTCCCGGGCAGAAGTTCATGGAACGCTGCGAAAGCAATCCCTCGGCGATTTCGCGCCGCCTGAAGGCGATCAACCCCTCGCCCTATTCCTTCTTCATCAATCTCGGCCATCAGGAATATCTGGTCGGCGCTTCGCCGGAAA
Source organism: Agrobacterium tumefaciens (assembly GCF_017726655.1). Lineage (NCBI taxonomy): Bacteria > Pseudomonadati > Pseudomonadota > Alphaproteobacteria > Hyphomicrobiales > Rhizobiaceae > Agrobacterium > Agrobacterium tumefaciens. The sequence continues at coordinate 2,744,385 of NZ_CP072308.1, read as the reverse complement.
TGTTCGTGCGCGTCTCCGGCCGCCGCATCGAGACCTGCCCGATTTCCGGCACCATTAAGCGCGGTGACGATCCGATTGCCGATAGCGAGCAGATCCTGAAGCTGCTCAACTCGAAGAAGGACGAATCAGAGCTCACCATGTGCTCGGATGTCGACCGTAACGACAAGAGCCGCGTCTGCGAGCCGGGCTCGGTGAAGGTCATCGGCCGCCGCCAGATCGAGATGTATTCGCGCCTCATCCACACAGTGGACCATATCGAAGGCCGCCTCCGGGACGACATGGATGCCTTTGACGGTTTCCTCAGCCACGCCTGGGCTGTCACCGTCACCGGTGCACCAAAGCTTTGGGCCATGCGTTTCATCGAAGGTCATGAAAAGAGCCCGCGCGCCTGGTATGGCGGTGCGATCGGCATGGTCGGCTTCAACGGCGACATGAACACGGGCCTGACGCTGCGCACCATTCGCATCAAGGACGGCATCGCCGAGGTGCGCGCTGGCGCGACCCTGCTCAACGATTCCAATCCGCAGGAAGAAGAAGCCGAAACCGAACTGAAGGCATCCGCCATGATCGCCGCCATCCGTGACGCGAAAGCGACCAACGCCGCTGCCACCAAGCGCGATGCCGCGAAGGTCGGCACCGGCGTCAAAATTCTGCTCGTCGATCACGAAGACAGCTTCGTGCACACGCTGGCGAATTATTTCCGCCAGACGGGCGCAACCGTCTCCACCGTCAGAACGCCGGTGGCGGCAGATGTGTTTGATCGCTTCCAGCCGGATCTCGTCGTTCTCTCCCCCGGACCGGGCAACCCGACGGATTTCGACTGCAAGGCGACGATCAAGGCCGCCCGCGCGCGTGAGCTGCCGATCTTCGGCGTCTGCCTCGGCCTTCAGGCTTTGGCGGAGGCCTATGGCGGCGAGTTGCGCCAGCTTGCGGTGCCGATGCATGGTAAACCGTCGCGCATTCGTGTGCTGGAGCCCGGCCTCGTCTTCTCCGGCCTCGGCAAGGAAGTCACCGTTGGCCGTTATCACTCGATCTTCGCCGATCCCACCACCCTGCCGCGTGATTTCATCATCACCGCGGAAAGCGAAGACGGCACGATCATGGGCATCGAACACGCCAAGGAACCGGTGGCCGCCGTTCAGTTCCACCCGGAATCGATCATGACGCTCGGCCAGGACGCCGGCATGCGGATGATCGAGAATGTGGTGGTGCATCTGACCCGCAAGGCGAAGACGAAAGCGGCATGATAACGGCTGCCGACGTCATCAGCATCGAGCCGATCCGGGCAGAACACATTGAGAGCTTTCATCATGCGCTTGATGCGGTGTCGCGCGAACGCAAATATCTGAGCTTCCTGGAGGCGCCGCCGCGCGAATCGGTGCGCGCCTTCGTTCTCGACATGATCGAAAACGACCATCCGCAATTCGTCGCGATTGCGGGTGGCAAAGTGATCGGCTGGTGCGATATCCGCCGCCATGACAGGGCAACCCGCGCCCATTGCGGCACACTCGGCATGGGCATCCTGCCTGCCTACCGCGACAAGGGACTGGGCGCGCGGTTGATGCGGCGGACACTCGATGCTGCCCGCGAATTCGGGCTGCATCGTGTGGAACTGAGCGTGCATGCGGACAACGCCAGAGCGATTGCGCTTTATGAAAAGATCGGCTTTGTGCAGGAAGGGCGAGCGCGCGACGCCGTCCTGATTGACGGGCGTCACATTGACAGCCTCAACATGGCGTTCATCTTCGGTTGACGGGCTGACCGCGCCTTAGCCACGCGGCAGCGAGGCGGAAATGCACAGTGCGAATTTCTTCAGAAGCTGTATGTCAAAATGTCCATCGCGCCGTAGCATCCAGGTCAGCGCATCATTCGCTGTCCATGGCTTCTTATAGGGTCTGACCGAGGTGACGGCATCATAGACGTCGCAAATCGCCGCAATGCGCGCGTAAAGGCTGATCTCGCCGCCGGCACGACCGCTGGGATAACCGCCGCCATCGATCCGCTCGTGATGATTAAAGCAGACATCAAGCACCATGTCGGGCATCTGCCCGTCACGCGACAGGATATCGCGCCCGAATACGGGGTGGAGATTGATGATCTCACGCTCCTCGATGGAGAGCCCCTCTGTCTTGTTCAGAATGGATGAGGGGATTTCGACCTTGCCTATATCGTGGAGCAAGCCGCAAACACCGAGCAGGTTGACCGTTTCCTTGTTCAGCCCCAGATAATTACTAAAGAGGATCATGAGGCCGCTGACGGAAACCGAATGCACGAAGGTCGTTTCATCCTTCGACTTCAGCCGCGTGACGCCGATAAAGACGGCCGGGTTGGCCTGAATGGCGTTGGAAATCTTTCCCGCCGCCGCCGTCATTCCCTCGAAGGAAACACAACCGCCACCTCCAGCAACCGAAAATGTCTCAGCGATCGAATCCGCGGCTGAGCGCACCACCTGAGTGACGGCTGCAACCATCAATGGAGACGGATTCGTCTGCAACATGCCGGCATTCGCCGGGTCGTGGCTGGCGCCGACATCGCTACCCTTGGCGGTATTGATGACGATGCTTTCCGCCCCACTTTTTTTCAGTTGCAGCACAGCCTCCTCGCGCTGCAAAAGAAAGCGGTGCTTCCGCGCAATTTGATTGTTCGAAACCGTCCCCTCGACGGCTTCGATAAACATGCCCACAGCCAATTGCTGGGTTGAAATTCGTTTCAACATCAGAGTCTTTTATTTTCCTTCCCGGGAATGTTACGGTCAAACCGAAATTCGCAAGAACCCGGCCGAACCGCCCTCCCTCAAAGCATAAAGCCTTCGCCCTCCCGGCTTTGCTTCGTTATGAAACACTATAAATAAGATAGCACGAATATGAAAATTTTTTACTATCACTATATTTAAAAGCGATAAAAAGATGAAGAAAAAAGCTGACAACAACCTCAGAATGTAAATGAGAGAACATATCGCGTGCAAACAATACCAGGAGTCGAAGAAAAGCCCATGAGTTCCCAGTTAGAAACGCGCATCGACCAGGGTACTGGCCGAGAGCCGGCAGAGTTGGTTCTCAAGGGCGGTCGCTTTTTCGACCTCGTGACCGGAGAGCTGGTCGCCTCGGACATTGCTGTTTGCGGGGATACCGTCGTTGGCACCTGTGGAGACTATAAAGGCATCCGCGAAATAGACATTTCCGGAAAAATCGTTGTTCCGGGTTTCATCGATACTCATCTGCATATCGAATCCTCGCTCGTCACGCCGCATGAATTCGACCGTTGCGTTCTGCCCTATGGTGTCACCACCGCTATCTGCGACCCGCATGAGATTGCCAATGTGCTGGGCGCGGAAGGGCTACAGTTCTTCCTCGACAGCGCCATGGAAACGATCATGGACATCCGCGTGCAGCTGTCCTCCTGCGTGCCCGCCACCCATCTGGAAACATCAGGGGCCGATCTGCCGATCGAAAAGCTCCTGCCGTTCCGGCATCACCCGAAGGTCATCGGTCTTGCCGAATTCATGAATTTCCCCGGCGTCATCCATAAGGACCCGGTGTGCATGGCCAAGCTTGAGGCCTTTCAGGGCCAGCATATCGATGGCCACGCCCCGCTTCTGTCGGGAACGGCGCTCAACGGTTATCTCGCCGCCGGCATCCGCACGGAACACGAATGCACGAGCGCCCCGGAGGCGCTGGAGAAAATCCGCAAAGGCATGCATATTCTGGTGCGCGAAGGCTCGGTCTCGAAAGACCTGCACGCGCTGATGCCCATCATCACCGAACGCTTGTCGCCCTATCTGGCGCTCTGCACGGATGACCGCAACCCGCTCGATATCGCAGAACAGGGCCATCTCGACTATATGATCCGCACGGCGATCGCCAGCGGCGTGGAACCGCTCGCCATCTATCGCGCCGCCTCGATTTCCGCTGCGAAAGCCTTTGGCCTGCGTGATCGCGGTCTTGTCGCGCCGGGATGGCGCGCCGATCTCGTGGTCATCGACAGCCTGCAAAACTGCAAGGCGAGCATGGTGCTCTCCGCTGGTCGCATCGTCGATGACGCTCTCTTCGCCACCCGCAAGCCCGTCGCGCCCGTGGGTCTCGACAGCGTCAAGTCAAGGCCGGTGCTGGCGGCCCATTTCGGCGTACCCGTCACAGAAGGTGAAAGCCCCGTCATGGGCGTGCTTCCCGGCAAGATCATCACCGAGCACCGCCGCTACAAGCTGCCGACCGACGGCAACCAGACCACGGTCGACCTTGAGAACGACATCATCAAGGTGGCCGTCATTGAGCGTCACGGCAAGAACGGCAACCACGCCAATGGTTTCGTTCAGGGCTTTGGCCTGAAGAAGGGCGCAATCGCCTCCACCGTCGGTCACGACAGCCACAATATCTGCGTCGTCGGCGTGAGCGAAGACGACATGGCGCTCGCCGCCAACCGGCTCGGAGACATCAAGGGTGGTTTCGTTGTGGTCGAAGACGGACGGGTGACCGGCGAAATCGCGCTTCCCGTTGCAGGGCTCATGAGCCTCGAGCCATACGAGACCGTTCGCGATACGCTGCACACGCTCCGAAAAGCAGCCTATGCGCTCGGCACCACACTGGAAGAACCCTTCCTGCAGGTGGCTTTCCTCCCCCTGCCCGTCATCCCGCATCTGAAGATTTCCGATAAGGGCATGGTGGATGTCGACCGGTTTGCGCTGATCTGACAGAGGGATTTCGGACCAAAGTCCATTGAGCGCAACGTCCGCGCCTTCAGGCGCGGATCGCGTTCTCAGGCCTTGGATTCCGACGGCCATGTGACGTAATAATACCGGTCTGCAACCTTGCCGAAATACGCATTGCTGCCCGTTGTTTTGTCGACATAGCTGCCATTTTTGCCCTTAGACAGGGTCCCGTCGTCACTGCGCTTGAGATGGCCGTTGAGGAAGTCGACCCAATCGGTTTTGCCAATGTCCGTCGCGGCCGTCGACTTCGTGCCTTTCTGGCCTGGATCCCACGCATTGACCGCTTTACCTTTCGTAGGGTCGGAAACCTTCAATTGGCCGGTCGAGAGGGCATCCACCATCGACCGTGCGCGCAGATATTGCTCCGGATCATCCCCTGACGCGGAAAGCTTTGCTTTCAGAGACTGCATGAAATCAGACGACGTCATGTCATCGGTGGGAAAATTGGGCGCGGCGGCAGCGCTCTGGGCGCTTTGCGCGCTTCGAGCCGACTGGGAGGTTCGCGAAGCCTGCGACGTTTGCGAGGATGCAGATGATGCACGAACGGACGACTGCCCGGCAGAAAAGGTGTCGCGGATCGATGACGGCTGTCTCGCCGGCTGCGTTTTGGCGCGGGAAGAACGCGAATTGCCGCCGGAGGACTGGTTCAAACTCTTGAATGAAACAGGCATAACAATATCCCCTGCATCGCCTTGCAGTTGCAAACATGAAATACTTGACGTGAGAAATATTAGCGACCGAAACTTATGCAAGACTGGAGTTGCTAAATATAAATGTAAACAAATCCGGAATATATTAGCATATTTCAATATTTTATTATATGTATTGTTACTCCTGCAGGTGGGATATCAGGGAGCCAGCCTTCGGCGAAAATACACCACGCGCTCCGTCTCCTCAAATCCGAGCGCGGCATGCATGCGGTGAGAGCTGAGATTGGCGATATCGGCATCGGAGGCGAGTTCGCTGACGCCCTGGGCTATCGCCCACCGGGTTACCTCCGTCACCAGCGCGGCGGCGACGCCCTGCCGCCGATACGCCTCCTCCACGTAAATCCCTTCGAGAAAGGCCACGGGCGACGTATCGCAACCATTGACGTAATCCCGCCGCAAACTGGCCTCGGCGAAACCGATGGCCGATCCATCAGGACCGTGGACGATGAAGCCGGCGCCGTTTTCGCAGACATCCTGTAACTCGGCCCTGTGATCGTCCAGGGTCGTATCCGGCCACAGGCGGTGTCGCAGAAGGCACCAGTCATCCGGGTAATCGCCAGCGTTTTGCACTTCATAAGACTTGATCATGAAACGATCCCGCAAAAGACGTCCAGCCCCTCCAGCTTGACGGTGCCGCCATCAAACAGCGGCTCGAACCCCGGCATAGGCAGAATTGTGGTTACGCTCATGCCCTTGGGGACGGGAAACTCCACCGGCTTGCGCGTCAGGTTGAAAACAAAGAGCAAAGTGTGCTCCCCTTTATGGCGCGTGAAGGCCAGCACGTCGAGATTGGTTTTCAGGAACGTCATGTCGCCGTCACGCAGCGCGCCGTGGCTTTTCCGGAACGACAGGACCGCCCGGTAATGGTTGAGGATCGAGTCCGGCCTGCGTTCCTGCGCATCCGCAGCGTGCATCGCATGCGCATAGGGCACCGGCAGCCACGGTTTCTCAGCGGTTGAAAAGCCGGAATTCTGCTTGCCTGTTTCCCACACCATCGGCGTGCGGCATCCATCGCGCCCCTTGAAGGCGGGCCAGAAGCGAATACCATAGGGGTCACGCAAATCCGCGAAAGCCAGTTCCGCCTCCGTCAAGCCGAGTTCCTCGCCCTGATAGAGGCAAATGGACCCGCGCAAACTGGCGAGAACGCAGATCGCGAGCTTGGCAACCCGCGTCTGTTCTTCGGCGCCTTCCGAAAAGCGGCTGAGGTGACGCACCACGTCATGGTTGGAAAAGGCCCAGCACACCCACCCATCCGTCACTACCTTGCCGAAGGTTTCGACGGATCCGCGAATGTGTTTGGCGGTGAAATCCGGCCCCAGAAGGTCGAAGGTGTAGCACATGTTGAGCTTGTCGTTGCCGGAGGTGTAGGCGGCAACGGTTTTGAGCGATCTTGCCCCGTCTCCCACCTCTCCCACGGTGGCGCGGCCCTCATATTCATCGAGCAGCGCGCGGAAGCGCTTCAGGAATTCGATGTTTTCCGGCCGCGTCTTGTCGTAGAGATGGTCCTGCATGCCGTAGGGATTGACGTCGGAAGCGTCGAGCCCGAAGCTTTCCTCGTCGAACAGCGGCGGGTTGTCGCGCAGAAGCTTGTCGTGGAAATAGTGGTTGACGGTATCGAGCCGGAAACCGTCCACGCCGCGATCCAGCCAGAAGCGTACCGTTTTCAGCAGCGCATCCTGAACCTCGGGATTGTGGAAATTCAGGTCCGGTTGCGACGCCAGGAAGCTGTGCATGTAATATTGCTTGCGCACCCCGTCCCATTCCCAGGCCGGTCCGCCGAATACTGAAAGCCAGTTTGTCGGTGCCGTGCCATCCGGCTTGGGGTTGGCCCAGACATACCAGTCGGCCTTGCTGTTTGTCCGGCTCGCCCGGCTGTCCACAAACCAGGGATGCTGGTCCGACGTGTGCGAAATCACCTGATCGATGATGACTTTTAAGCCGAGGCGATGCGCCTCGGCCATCAGCGCGTCGAAATCGGCAAGCGTGCCGAACAGCGGATCGACACTGCAATAATCGGAAACGTCGTAGCCCATATCCGCCATGGGCGAGGTGAAGAAGGGCGAAAGCCAGATAGCATCGACACCGAGCGAAGCGATGTATGGCAAGCGCTTGGTCACGCCGGCAAGATCGCCATAGCCGTCGCCTGTCGTATCCTGAAACGAGCGCGGATAGACCTGATAGATCACCGCTCCCTTCCACCAGTCCGATTGCGCTTGGGGTTTGTGGACCGGGGCATGGGATAACGTCATCGGCAATCTCCTGAGCATGTCTGTCGGGAGAATATAAAGCCGATGCCTCCGCGTAAACCTTAACTTCGCACCTGCACAAACGGCGAGAACCGCCCTTGTCAGCAGCCTGCGCTCGTCGTAAGCCGCATGGCTGGAAAATTCGGGAGGATGATGGCGTGGGCGGACGGTTTCTGTCGATTGGCGAATGCATGGTGGAATTGTCGCAGGCCGGCAACGGGCTGCTGCGCAAGGGTTTTGCCGGGGATACGTTCAATACCGCCTGGTATGCCCGCGCCTGTCTGCCGCAAGACTGGTCCGTCGATTATTTCACTGCCCTCGGCGATGATCCGCTCTCGCAAGACATGCTGGCCTTTATTGCCGAAGCCGGAATCGGCACTGAAAAAATCCGCCGCATCAAGGGTGGCACGCCCGGCCTCTACCTCATCAACCTGAAGGACGGCGAACGCACCTTCAGCTACTGGCGCAATGCCGCGGCGGCAAGACAGCTCGCTGCGGACGCGGACCACTTGCGTAGAACGGTGGAAAGCGCGGATGTGGTCTATTTCTCCGGCATCACGCTCGCCATTCTCGCCTCCGCGCATGATGTCGATACGTTCCTCGCGGAACTGCGCCGCGCCAAGGCGGCGGGCAAGCTGGTGGTCTTCGATCCCAACATCCGCCCGCGCCTCTGGGCTGACAAGGACGTCATGCTGCAGACGATCTCCAATGGTGCCCGCGCCGCAACGCTTGTCATGCCGAGCTTCGATGACGAGGCCAGCCATTTCGGCGATGTCTCCGTGGAAGCGACCATCACCCGCTACCGTTCGCTCGGCGTTGAAAACATCGTCGTGAAGGACGGCGCCAAGGGCGCAACACTCGATTTCGGCGGCAGCCGCAGCCACGCCCCGGCGGAAAAGGCCGTGGATGTGGTGGACACGACGAGCGCTGGCGACAGTTTCAACGGCGCCTTCCTTGCCCGCTATGTGACCGGAAGCTCTCCGGAAGAGGCCGCCACCTTCGCCGCAAGGGCCGCGGCAACCGTCATCGGCCACCATGGCGCGCTGATCAGCCCGGAGTTGCTGCCGCTGGTCGGCTAACCCCTGGGCGCCGCCGATACCGCCCTGACATGATCCTGTAACACGCGCGCCCCATATACGGGCGGAAGCCGGGCAATGGGGATTCGCCCGTGTGCAAATGAGCAGGATCGGTGTTCATGACGAGAATCACGATTGTCACAGATGCCTGGCACCCGCAGGTCAACGGCGTGGTTCGCTCGATTGAGAATACCAATACCGAACTTGCGCGGCTCGGCGTCGACGTGCGTATGGTGACGCCGCAGAGTTTCTACAGCATCCCCTGCCCCACCTATCCGGAAATCCGCCTGTCGGTCGCCGGTTATCGCCGCGTGGCGGCGGAGATCGAAAAAAGCCAGCCGTCCTTCGTGCATATTGCGACAGAAGGGCCGCTGGGCTTCATGGCGCGGCGATGGTGCGTGAAGAACCGCATGCGCTTTTCCACCAGCTACCACACCCGCTTTCCCGAATATGTGGCGGCGCGCTTTCCCGTACCGGAAAGCTGGCTTTATGCCTTCGTGCGCTGGTTCCACAATGGCGGCAACACCTGCATGGTGGCCACCCCGAGCCTCGAGACCGAACTGGAAGCCCGCGGCGTGCGCAACCTGAAACGCTGGAGCCGCGGCATCGACGCCGAACTTTTCCATCCCCGCCCGAAAACCAAGCTGCCTTTCGACCTGCCGAGACCGATTTTCATGACCGTAGGACGTGTGGCGGTGGAGAAGAACCTGCCGGAATTTCTCGACCTCGATCTGCCGGGTTCCAAGGTGGTGATTGGCGATGGCCCTGCCCGCCACGACTTGCAGGAAAAATATCCCGATGTTCTCTTCACCGGCATAAAGACCGGTGAGGACCTGGCCGATGCCTATGCCCAGGCCGATGTCTTCGTTTTCCCATCCAAGACGGACACCTTCGGCAACACCATTCTCGAAGCGCTGGCCAGCGGCGTGCCCGTCGCCGCCTTCCCCGTTACCGGACCGATCGACATTCTCGGCGGCAACCCGGCTGCCGGCGCTTTGGACAATAATCTGCGCAATGCCTGTCTGGCGGCGCTTCACTGCTCACCACAGGCAGCGCTTGCCCTTTCCAAAAGCTACAGCTGGGAAAAGGCCTCCAAACAATTCCTCGACAATGTCATCCATGCCGCCGGAAAATCTCTGCCGCTGCTGTCCCGTTCGCAGCTTGCCTGAAGGCAAGGCATCCCCGCTTTTTTTGCGCGGGGCCAGTGGACGAAACATGACGGGAATGTCACAAGGCGATCAGGACGCGACTGCCGTTATCTTTAGAACGGGGTCGGGCTGCTGATTGACGTCAGGCGGCTGCCGCGAGATTACGCTGGCCGTCCTTATTCCGACAAAACACGTTTACCAGGCGCCGACCAGCGACTGGCCCGTCAGCGGCACGACCCGTTCCTTTCCATCCCGGTCCTTGACCGAAAGAGATGCGGCCATCTGCTTGGGTGACTTGCGAAACCAGTTGGCGGCGACGCTTGCCATATCTCCGATCGCCGCCTGTTTGTGCCATTCGGCAAAGCGCCTGGCGGTTGCTTCCGGCTCCGAACGATAAAAGAAATCGCCGGATCGGCCGAGATCGTTAATGGATGCCGCCATGGCGGAGAGCGGTCGCTGGAACATTTTTGCCGGCACGGAAAGCGCGTCCCCGCCCTGCGAAAAGGCTGGCGCCATGAAATCGATCGCCCAGCCGTCGGCCTCGATCCAGCAGTGGAAATTTTCGCCCGCGCCCGTCACATAACCGTCGTCGCGATGATCCGCGAACAGGAGCACTTTTCCGCCCAGATTATAGGCCGCAAGCCCACCCTTCGGCACGGCCTTCACCTTGTAATGCTGCTGCAGGATGAACGCGCCGAAAGTGCTGAAATACATTGAGGCCGAAGCGGGATCGGCGTTCTGCGCCAGGAGCAGGCTGTTGATAACGCGGTAGATCCGCTGATAGTCGGTCTGCTTGATCAGCATGATTTTTACTCTTCAAAACAGGGCGTTGGATGAGCGTCCGCCGCTTGTTTCTTCTCCCCGAGGGGGAGAAGTCCGCGGCAGCGGGATGAGGGGGCAAGGGTCGTGAGATACGGCAACGTTGCCCCCTCATCCGACCCTTCGGGCCACCTTCTCCCCGGCGGGGAGAAGAAATATGCCGCATCGTTGCGCCCTAGAATCGAAGGCCGATCAACGCCGCTTCTTCGCCTTGCTCTCAAACGGATTGTCCGAGCCGCGATAATGCACGCGGATTGGCACGCCCGGCATATCGAAATCCTTGCGCAGGCCATTGACCAGATATCGCGTATAGCTCTCCGGAATAGCTTCCGGCCGGGTGCACGAAATCATGAAGGCGGGCGGGCGGGCCTTGACCTGCGTCATATATTTCAGCTTCAGGCGACGGCCGGAGACCGCCGGCGGCGGATGCTGCGTGGTCTGCGCGTCGAGCCAGCGGTTGAGACGGGCGGTCGAGATACGGCGGTTCCAGACCTTGTCCGTGTCGATGATGTTCTGCATCAGCCGGTCGAGACCATAACCCGTCTGGCCGGAGATCGGCACGGCACGAATGCCGCGCGCCTGCGGCAGGAGACGCTCGGTCTTTTCGCGCAGATCGGCCAGATAGGCCTGCGGGTCTTCCACCAGATCCCACTTGTTGAAGGCGAGCACGGCGGCGCGGCCTTCGCGGATGACGAGATCGACCAGTTGCAAATCCTGCTTTTCGAACGGGATGGTGCTGTCGAACACGATGACGACGGTTTCGGCGAAGCGGATCGAGCGTAGCGAATCCGCAACCGAGAGCTTTTCCAGCTTCTCCGTCACCTTGGCCTTACGGCGCATGCCGGCCGTATCGAACATCTTGATGGTGCGGCCGCGCCAGTCCCATTCGACGGAAATGCTGTCGCGGGTGATGCCGGCTTCGGGGCCGGTCAAAAGTCGGTCTTCGCCAAGGAAACGGTTGATCAGCGTCGACTTGCCCGCATTCGGCCGGCCGATAATGGCGACACGCAGCGGCTTGGTCTCGTCATAGACAGGCTCTTCGTCTTCATCGTCTTCGCTACCCGGCTCGCTGCGCGGCAAAACGATATCCGTTTCCGCCTCGTCCACCTCAGGCGGGAAGGCGACGTCTTCGCCGATTGCCTCGACGATGGCGTCGCGCAGGTCGATCATGCCCTGGCCGTGTTCCGCCGAGATCGGGCAAGGATCGCCAAGACCGAGCGTGAAGGCATCATAGAAACCGGCGTCGGAACCGCGCGCTTCGGACTTGTTGGCGACCAGCACCACCGGCTTGCCGCGGCGGCGCAGCATTTCCGCCAGCGTCTCGTCGGCCGGCGTCAGGCCTGCCTTGGCATCGACGACGAAGAGTGTCACGTCGGCGTCGTCGATCGCCGCTTCCGTCTGGGCCCACATGCGGCCCTGAAGCGTTTCCGGCCCGGATTGCTCCAGACCGGCGGTATCGATGATGGTGAAACGCAGGTCGACGAGTTTTGCCTCGCCCGGACGGCGGTCGCGGGTCACGCCCGGCGTGTCGTCCACCAGCGCCAGCTTCTTTCCGACGAGACGGTTGAAAAGCGTGGACTTGCCGACATTGGGGCGCCCGACTATGGCGACGGTGAAGCTCATTGATCCTGGTTCCTTAAAGCACGTCTGCCCAAAACGTTACCTGTTTTGGGCAAAGGACATGCGTAAAATAATGCGTTGGATCGCTTTGGCAATGCGAAGATTGTCGGCGCGATCTCGGGTTGGGCAGCGGCGTTAGGCAGCCTTGCCCGAAGCGGTGATGTTGTCGAGCATGATCTGCGCGCGGTTCGTCACATTGCGCGGCGCCTGCGTGTCGCTGATGATCTGCTCGAACCATTGCTTGGCCTTGGCGAAATCCCCAGCCTTATAGGCGGCAAGACCGAGCGCCTCGCGGGCGGAAGCCCGCATGGTCTGGCCATCGGTGCTGAGCGGCTCGGCAAGCGCAGCCACCTGCTCATAGGTGCCGTTATCGACCAGCAGCCAGGCGGCGCGCACCTTGGCGGTATCACGGAACACCTGCGGCGCGGAATTATCGTTGCCGATTGCCGTGAAGGCGGCAATAGCACCCGCCGCATCGCCCTTTTGGGACAGCAGCGTTGCCGAACGGAACTTCGCCAGAACGGGATAATTGCCGTGACCGGAGGTTTCGAGATCGGCAAACGCCTTCAGCGCCTCATCCGTCTTGTTTTCCGAAGCAAGCGTCAGGGCCGCCAGGAACTGATCGCCCGAATTGGAAGCGCGGCTGGTGTTCCAGTATTCGTAGATGCCGGCGCCGGCGGCACCGAGAACGACGAGAACGGCGGCGCCCACGACCACGATACCGTAACGGCCCCAGAAGCGCGACAGCTGCTCGGAGCGGATCTGCTCGTTCACTTCGCGGATAAAGGTATCATTCTCGTTTGCCATCAAATTCTCCGTTACCCGCGCGGAGATCGTTCCCGATCCATCCGTCCGCGGACATACCAAGCCGCTTACCCGGATCGGCAAAAGAAAGCCAACCGGGGTCATGGTCGGCCTTCTAGCCTATTTTGCCTGATATGTAAGGGGGAAACGTCGATTTCCTACATGGCGATAGGCTGAACGCCGATCAACCATTCGTGCAGTTTCAGGATGAAGGCGCCCCAGAGAACGATGCCACCCACAACGGCGACCAAATCATAGCGGCTTGAAACGAAGTCCCGCACGACTTTTTCGCCCGCCCGTTCCCGGAGCTTCAGCGAAATCCGCATCACCACGCCCCAGGCGAGGAATGCCACGAAAAGCAGGATGGAAGACGCTTCGCCATTGGCGAGAAGATGCGCAAGCGCCCAGATTTTGACGGCCAGAATGAGCGGATGTTTGGTCTTCGTTGCAATATGGCCAGCCGGGATAAGGCTGGCGACCAGACAGATCATCGCCAATAGCATCAGGGTCACGGCGATGTGGCTCATGAAGACGGGCGGATACCACACCATCCCGGTTTCCTGCCGCGCTTCGCCGAAAGCGTAGATGACAAGGCCGAGTGTGACGAGGCTGACGACGGAATACACGCCCTTGAACGGCCCCTCGCCCATCGCCGCAATCATGCGCGCGCGAAACTGCGGCGCGATTACCTTCAGAAGATGGGTGAGCAGGAACAAGACGAGACAGAGTGCGAGAAAAAGCATGGAACACGGCCCCCGAAGTGGAACGAAGCGGTTCAAATACCGCCGTCAAGAACAGGAATTAGGCTGAAAGTCATGAAAACGCCAGCCACTTCAAAGCTTCGCCTCATTCCGCCCGCAAAAGGCCACGGTGTTTCATATGACGGATGACTGATGTTTCGCCCACTTGCCGCCTTTTCCCTGTCGCTTCTCGGCGCCCTTCCCGCTTTTGCGCAAGAGGTGCAGAAGCCGAAGCAGCTCGTCATCGTCTCCTTCGACGGTGCGGGCGACAATACGCTGTGGGAAAGAAGCCGCGCGACGGCGAAAGAAGTCGGCGCGCATTTCACCTATTTCCTCGCCTGTACGCTGGTGATGGATCGCAAGACCAGCGCCAAGACCTATCAGGGACCAGGCCAGAAGGCCGGCCGCTCCAATGTCGGCTTCGGCCAATCACCAGAAGAGGTGGAGGCGAGGCTTAGAAACATCTGGGCCGCTCATCGCGAAGGCCACGAGATTGCCAACCACACCTGCGGCCATT